>JANMBZ010000210.1:0-15308 GCA_031360765.1 Chitinophagaceae bacterium | reverse complement strand
CTGAAAGAAATTTTTGAGCAGCCAAGTACAGTTCGTGATTGTTTAAGAGGAAGACTGGATGCTGACGCAGGAACAATTAGGATGAAAGGGATCCAGGATAATATTGAGCATTTTAAAAATGCGCAACGCATTATTATAGTTGCTTGTGGTACCAGTTGGCATGCTGCATTGCTGGCAGAATATATTATCGAAGAACTTTGCCGTATTCCGGTGGAGGTTGAATATGCATCTGAATTCAGGTATCGCAATCCAATTGTAAATAAAGGTGATATTATTGTGGCAATTTCTCAAAGCGGCGAAACTGCTGATACATTAGTGGCCATTGAAAGAGCCAAAGAAAACGGGGCCATTATTTTTGGTGTGGTGAATGTAGTCGGCTCGTCCATTGCCCGTATAAGTGATGGTGGTGCTTACACACATGCAGGCCCGGAGATTGGCGTTGCTTCCACAAAAGCATTTACCGGACAGCTTGCTGTATTAGTAATGATGGCTTTAAAAATTGCAAAAGAAAAAGGAACCATCAGTGAAGGACGATACAAAAACCTGTTGCTTGAGCTGGATGCTGTTCCCGAAAAAGTAGATGCCATTTTAAAAAATGCTGAAGCACTTAAAACAATTGCTTTAAAATATAAAGGCGCATCAGATGCGTTGTATTTAGGCCGGGGCTATAATTTCCCCATCGCATTGGAAGGTGCTTTAAAATTAAAAGAGATCTCTTACATACATGCCGAAGGGTATCCGGCCGCAGAAATGAAACACGGCCCCATTGCGCTGGTAGATGAAAATTTACCGGTTGTGTTTATTGCCACCAAAGATTCGTACCACGAAAAAATTGTTAGTAATATACAGGAAATTAAAGCCCGCCGTGGAAAAGTGATCGCTGTAATTACTGAGGGCGATGAAATAATTCCTGCTATGGCTGATGATGTTTTTTATGTGCCTGCGGCCGATGAAATTATTGCACCATTGCTTAGCACCATACCCATGCAGCTATTGAGTTATTATGTTGGTATTGCAAAAGGGGTGGACGTAGATAAGCCAAGGAACCTTGCCAAATCAGTTACTGTAGAATAAGTGCGTGAATGGATAATTTAATAATGGATAATTGATAACGCCTCAGTAGAACGTAATCTTTTTGATATGCAGCATTATGCTTACCTTGATGTTAAATAAATTCAACCAACTATTTAATCAAATTACAATGAATTTAAAAAATTATTCATTATCAATTAACTAATTATCCATTAGTTCCATGAACATCATCAAAAAACATCCGGTTAACAACCTCGGCTACAACTTTGTAGATGAAAAGTATATCCCTAAAGGCAAGGATGAATATCATCTGAGGAATCTTCACAATAAAAATGGCATTGAATATCGCAAGCTTACAGCATTAGATATAGAGACCCTGATTCGTAACCGCAATACATCCGATGATTGGGATAAAATCTTTGTTGCAAAGCAGTTTAATCCTGAGCTGGTAAGGAATTGTAAATTTCACGGATTGGTACGTATTGGAAAATTAGAATCCTTTTATTTAGAGTTTCATAACCTGCGCATGGCGGTTGGTTTGTACAACAGTACCATCATCAGCAGCGATATTGGCAACAATGTTTGTATTGACAATGTAAATTATTTGAGTCATTATATTATTGGCAACGAAGTGATGATTGCCAATGTAAACGAACTGGCTACTACCGATTATGCAAAATTTGGTAATGGTATTTTAAAAGATGGGGAAGATGAAAAGACGAGGGTATGGATGGAGCTTTGCAACGAAGCCGGTGGCCGAAGTGTTATTCCTTTTAATGGCATGCTGGCTGGCGATGCCTGGCTTTGGAGCAAGTACCGGGAAGATGATGCGTTATTGGAAAAGTTTAAAGAGTTTACCGAAAAGCGTTACGACAAACAGCGTGGTTATTACGGAAAGATTGGCGACAGAACAGTAATTAAAAACTGTAAGATCATTAAAGATGTTTGGGTTGGTACCGATGCATATTTTAAGGGGGCCAACAAATTAAAGAACCTTACTGTTAACAGCGATGAAAACCGCACATCTCAAATTGGTGAAGGTTGCGAACTGGTGAACGGTATTGTTGGTTACGGCTGCAGAATATTTTACGGCGTTAAAGCTGTGCGGTTTGTAATGTCCTCACACTCGCAGTTAAAATATGGGGCAAGGCTTATCAACTCATTTCTGGGCAACAATTCAACTATTTCCTGCTGCGAGGTTTTAAATTCATTGATCTTCCCATCTCATGAGCAGCATCACAACAACTCGTTTTTATGTGCTGCGCTGATAATGGGTCAGAGTAATATTGCAGCCGGTGCCACCATTGGCAGCAACCACAACAGCCGGGCTGCCGATGGCGAAATGATTGCCGGCCGGGGCTTTTGGCCGGGCCTCTGCGTAAGCCTAAAACACAATTCAAAATTTGCATCGTTTACAATTATAGCCAAGGGAGATTTTCCGGCAGAGTTGAATGTGCAAATACCTTTTAGTCTGGTGAATAATGACGTTAGCAATGATAAGTTGGTGGTGATACCTGGTTACTGGTTCATGTACAACATGTATGCACTTGCACGCAATGAGTGGAAATATATTGCCCGTGACCGAAGGACCGAAAAGATGCAGCATATTGAATACAATTATCTGGCTCCCGATACCATCAACGAAATATTTGATTCGCTTAAAATATTGGAAGCTTTAAAAACTGACGATGCAGGTACAGCAATTGTATCAGGCTGGGAAAATTCAAAAAGAAAAACCGAACTGCATAAAGTACCGCAGGCCATTTTAATTTTTAAAGAGCTGATTCAATACTATGCTGTGATTGAAATTCTACAACACATCAACAATAATAAGTTTACCGATTTTGCAGCGCTGAAGAAAACGCTTTCGGCCAAAATACAAAGAAGCCAATGGATTAATGTAGGTGGACAATTGATCCAAAAAGAAGATGTAGAAAATTTAAAGCGAAACGTAAAATCAGGCAAAGTTAAAAGCTGGGTTGAACTGCACGCTTTTTATAAGCAACAAGGCCTTTCTTATACCGTCGACAAATTAAATCATGCCTATACTTCCCTGCTCGAAACATTAAATATTACTCCACGGCAGTTTACTGCAGATCTGCTTAGGCAATTATTACAACAGGCGCTTGACACCAAAGAGTGGATGTGCAAAGGCATTTTCGATTCCCGTGCAAAAGATTTCAGCAATCCCTTCCGGAAAATGGTTTACGATACCAATGAAGAAATGAACCGTGTTATTGGCCGGCTGGAAGATAACAGTTTTATACAGCAGGAACTTGGGGAATTGGATGCTATGAAAAAGCAGGTGAAGGCTGTGTTGCGGAAAATAAAATGAGATAAAGATGTCACCTCTTGTTGATACCTACATATATAATCTTTCTGACACCCAGCAGGCAATTGCCAAAAATGTGAGGCGTTTATTATTCGACCTTGTTCCTGAAATTCATGAAAAGTTGAGCTTTAAAATTCCTTTCTATCATTATTTTGGAATGTTTTGCTACATTAATGCCATACATAATGGCATTGATTTGGGTTTATGCCGGGGCAAAGACATTAGCGTAGAATTTCCATCCCTGGAGGTCAAAGGAAGAGCTATTGTAGCTTCTGTTTCACTTTATTCTTTAAAAGATATAAGACAGAAAGAGGTTCGGGAAATTATTATTGCAGCGGCACTGTGGAATGAAGAAGCAAAAAAGAAAAAAATTCCTATTGTAAAAAGCCGAAAGCTGTAGCTCCCACCATCTTCTAAAATTTGGTTTCATTATCTTTACCTTTTAAATTTTCAATGTGAAAAAACTGCTTTTCCTTTTTATTTTTACAGGCTTTATATTTTCTGCTAAAAGCCAGACCATTGCGCAAATAAAAAAGATTTTAGACACAACCAAAAACCCCATTGGCTTTGTAAAATTTGTTTTAAAGAAAAAATATTTTATTGATACTGTTACAGTAGTAAGTACACAACAGTTTATGGGAAAAGCAGATAGCCTGGCCTACAATGGTAAAGTTGGCAAAACTTACGGCCCTTTTAAAAAAGAAAATATACTGGTTAAAATATTGGTTAAAGCGCCCAACACTTTTTACCATATCAAACATATTTTGCTGGATACTGCTGTGTTTGATAAAATTTTTGCAGAAACAAAAGCAGATGAAATTATCAATAAAATAAATGCTGGTGCAAGCACATTTGCAGCGCAGGCCAGCATTTACAGCGCCGATTTAGAATCTTCTGGTAAAGGGGGAGATTTGGGCTGGTTTATACAGGGCGTTATGCTGCCGCAATTAGATAAGGAAATGGTGAAGCACAAAAAAGGAGATTTGTTTAAAGTATGGTCAACATCCGGATTGCATATTGTAACCGTGGCCGATAATCCCAAAGAAGATACCGGCTACGCACTGCTGCTACGGGTTATTTTATAAAATATTCCAAAGCCAGCTCATATCCTTTCAATCCCAAACCGCTGATAACGCCTTTAGCCTTTGCAGAAACATGAGATAGTTTTCGGAAATCCTCCCTTCCAAAAATGTTGGAGATATGCACTTCAATTACCGGGGTGGTAATGGCTGCTATGCCATCGCCTAATGCAACAGAAGTATGTGTATAGCCACCGGGATTAAAAATTATTCCATCATAACTAAATCCCAACCGCTGAATTTCGTTGATAAGTTCCCCTTCTACATTGCTTTGAAAATAGGAAATTTCGATATTGGCGTATTTATCCTGTAGTAGTTTCAGGTAAGTATCAAAAGATTCTTCACCATAAATATCCACCTCACGTTTACCAAGCAGATTTAAATTAGGACCGTTGATGATTGCGATTTTCATAATGCTAATTTAGGACACGAATTGGACGAATTGCACGAATTACACGAATTATTTATAACTTCTTACACTGCATTACTCTAATTCGTGTAATTGGTATTAATTAGTGTTGATAAGAGAAATAAACTCATCAAACAAATACCTGCTGTCGTGCGGACCGGGTGTAGCTTCGGGGTGATACTGAACAGAAAAAGCTTTGCTATCTTTTATGCGGATGCCTTCGATGCTGTCATCATTTAAATTAACATGGGTAATTTCTACATTGTCATTTGCCCTCACCGCTTTTGGATCAACTCCAAAACCATGATTCTGCGTGGTAATTTCTGATTTGCCGCTGATGATATTTTTTACCGGGTGGTTTAATCCCCGGTGACCATGATGCATTTTAAAAGTAGGAATATCGTTGGCAAGCGCCAGTAACTGGTGTCCCAGGCAAATACCAAACAAAGGTTTACCGGCAGCCAATATTTGCTTTACGGTTTTAACAGCATAATCCATTGGTGCAGGATCGCCGGGACCATTACTGATGAAATAACCATGCGGTTTAAACTGCTCCAACTCTTCAAAACTTGCTTTTGCATTGTGCACTTTTACATAAGCGCCTCTTTCTACCAGGCAGGTTAATATATTTTTTTTGACACCGAAGTCGAGCACCGCAATACGCAGGTCACTTTTTTCGTCTCCCAAAAAATACGATGCTGCGGTGCTTACTGTTGACGCCAGCTCCAGCCCATCCATTGAAGGCACTTCATTCAATAGCTTTTGTAATTCCGCTACATCAGTAATTTCAGAAGATACTATGCAATTCATCGCACCCTGCGTACGTATATGGGCAACCAACGCACGGGTATCAATGCCATCAATGGCTACCACACCCTGTGCTTCAAAATATTGTTGCAAAGAAGCATCGGCCATAAAGCGGCTGTACTTTTCTTCCAGGTTGCGGCCAATAACGGCTTTTACTTTTACGCTGTCACTCTCCACGTCGGCTGCTTTTACGCCATAGTTACCTATGTGTACATTGTTCATGATTAAAACTTGACCATAATAACTGGGGTCGGTAAAAACTTCCTGGTATCCGGTCATACCGGTATTAAAACATATTTCACCAGTAGCAGTGCCAATTTTACCAAAAGCGGTACCGTTAAAAACAGATCCGTCGGCTAAAATTAAAATGGCTTGGGGTGTTTGCGAAAGAGACATTGTGTATAAAGGTTTGGCAAAGAAAGGAATTCCATTTCAAAAAGAACAAATAAAATTTTTCACATTGTGAATTCTATAAAAAAAGCTCCGATAATAAAATCGGAGCCTTTATATAAACTGTTAATTTCAAACTTATGCTTCTGTTTTTTCTTCAGCAGTGTCAGTTGAAGCAGTGTCAGTAGTTGTTTCAACTTCAGTATTGATCGGAGTAGAACTACCGTCAGCTTTCTTCTTAGCTCCACCGGCACGACGTGTTTTTTTAGCAGGCTCAGCAGCAGCTGTAACACCCTTACCGTAAATTTCGTTAAAGTCAACCAGTTCAATCATCGCTATTTCAGCGTTATCACCGGTTCTTGCACCCAACTTAATAATACGAGTGTAACCACCCGGCCTTGCAGCAATCTTCGGGGCAACTACAGTAAACAATTCTTTAACGGCAGCTTTGTCGTTCAAATAGCTAAACACAATACGGTGATTGTGCATGATAGCTTCTTTGCTTGAAGTATTTTTTGTCTTAGTAAGCAATGGCTCGATGTAAGTACGTAAAGCTTTTGCTTTAGCCAATGTTGTAGTGATTCTTTTGTAAGTGATCAACTGGCAACCTAAGTTCATGAACAGGGCTTTTCTGTGAGAAGCCGTTCTACTTAGTTTATTTCCTTTTTTTCCGTGACGCATGACATTTTAGTTTTTGATTCGCTTACACCGTGTCAGGAATTGCAAGCTACTTATGTTTATTAATTCGTGTAATTAGTGTAATTCGACTAATTAGTGATATTATTGATTACTCATCATCTAATTTCAACTTGCTCAAATCCATTCCAAAGCTCAAGCCTCTTTCGTGTAAAACCTGTTCAATTTCACTTAAAGATTTTTGGCCAAAGTTTCTGAATTTCATAAGGTCTTCCTGCTCGTACTGCACCAGTTCACTCAATGAATTTATCTTGGCAGCTTTTAAGCAATTGAAAGCTCTTACGGAAAGATCAAGATCTTCCAATGGAGTTTTCAACACTTTACGTAGCTGTAGAGTTTGTTCGTCAACCAGGTCTTCTTTTTTATCTTCTTTGGTATCGAAAGTAATATTCTCGTCAGTGATGATCATCAGGTGCTGTATTAAGATACGGCTGGCCTGCTTTACAGCATCTTCCGGGTGAATAGTACCATCGGTAACCACTTCCATGATCAGTTTTTCAAAATCGGTACGTTGCTCCACACGGGTATTTTCAATAGCGTATTTTACGTTCTTGATTGGCGTGTAAATAGCATCAACCGGAATATATCCAAAATGAGAGTTCTTTTCTTTGTTCTCTTCTGCAGGAACATAACCACGACCTTTACCAATGGTGATCTCAATATCCAGTTTAGCACTGCTATCCATAGTACAGATAAGCAATTCAGGATTCATGATCGCAAATGTAGGAGACGCTTCAGCAATCATCCCGGCAGTGAATTCTGTTTTATTCTTAATAGAAAGTGTAACTTTTTCCACGTTTACTTCATGCTCAACATTCTTCTTAATACGAACCTGTTTCAGGTTTAAGATTATTTCAGTAACGTCTTCAGTAATACCTTTTAAAGTAGCAAACTCATGATCAGCACCGGCAATGTTAATACCGATGATTGCGTAACCCTCCAAAGAGTTCAATAACACCCTGCGCAGCGAGTTACCGATAGTTACACCATAACCTGGTTCAAGCGGACGAAATTCGAAAATAGCTTCAAACTCGGTTGCTTTCTGAAGAACGATTTTATCTGGTTTAACAAAATTTAAAATTCCCATTTGTATTTTGTTGTTTTATTGTTTAAAATTTTTTGTACCAAGCTGAAGATTCTTTGTTCAGCTTCATTGGCGTCGCACTCTTGTACAGTTGAGCTTTATTCAGCCCATGTAATTATTACTTAGAGTACAATTCCACGATCAGTTGTTCCTTAATATTTTCAGGAACACTTTCTCTTTCAGGATAAGTGATAAAAGTACCCTGCGATGCAGTTTCGTTCCACTCTAACCAGTTAAACTTGGCATTTTTGCCACGTAAATTACCAGAGATAGAAGCGTTTGCAGCACTTTTATTCTTTAAGCCAATAACATCACCTGCTACACAACTGTAAGAAGGTATGTTTAATACTTCACCATTTACTGTGATGTGCTTATGAGATACCAACTGGCGTGCAGCCTGGCGGCTTGGTGCAATACCCATACGAAAAACGGTATTATCCAAACGGGCTTCTAATAATTTTATAAGATTTTCGCCGGTAACACCTTTACGGCGTGCAGCTTCATCAAAAGTTTTGCGGAATTGCTTTTCAAGCAAACCATACGTGTACTTTGCTTTTTGCTTTTCTCTTAATTGCAAAGCATATTCACCTAAAGTTTTACGCTTGCGGTTAGCACCATGCATACCCGGGGGGTTGCTGTTTTTGGTTAACCATTTTCCATTACCTGTAATGGGCTCTCCGAAGATCCTGGAGATTTTTGTTTTGGGGCCTGTGTAACGTGCCATAATTGTTATAGTGGTCTTTTAGTGACGATGCATCATTATAAAGACCTTTTAAAATGAATAATGCACCCGGTTATAAAAAATAATTCGCAGTTTTTAGTGAGCAGTTCACAAACTGCTAACTGGCAACTGCCAACTTAATTAAACTCTTCTTTTCTTTGGAGGCCTGCAACCATTATGTGGTAATGGTGTAACGTCTTTGATCATGTTGATCTCGATACCATTTTGAGATAAAGAACGGATAGCACCTTCACGGCCGCTTCCTGGTCCTTTTACAAATACATCAACTCTTTTTAAACCTGCATCCAAAGCGGTTTTAGCTGCATCTGCTGCGGCCATCTGGGCTGCATAAGGAGTATTCTTTTTACTACCTCTAAAACCCATTTTACCAGCACTGCTCCAGCTAATTACCTGGCCTTGCTTGTTGGTTAAACTGATAATGATGTTGTTGAAACTTGCAACAATGTGTGCATCTCCGTAGCTATCAACTTTTACTACTCTTTTTTTAGCGGCTGCTTTTGCGCCTTGTGCTTTTGCCATAATTTAATTCTGTAGGTAATCTTTTAAAAAATAGTTCCTGGCTTTAACCGGGACTGAACCAATCCTCCTGCCGACTTCGGGGCTATCTGGTATTGCTTCAAATTACTGAAGTCTTATAAAAAATTGTTCCCGGCAAAGTGAATTACCGGGATAAATTATTATTTAGTTACTTTCTTTTTACCTGCAACTGTCTTACGCTTACCCTTCCGCTGACGGCTATTGGTACGTGTACGCTGGCCACGAACCGGTAAACCTTTACGGTGGCGTAAACCACGGTAGCAAGCGATATCCAGTAAACGTTTAATGTTCATCTGGGTTTCGCTACGTAAAGCACCTTCGGTTTTAAACTCGCTGTTGATTACGTTACGAATGGCAGTTTGCTCATCATCGTTCCACTCATTTACTTTTTTGTTATGATCAATATCTCCTGCTTTTGTTAAAATATAACGTGCAGTAGAACGGCCAATTCCGTAAATGTAAGTAAGGCCAACTTCGCCTCTTTTGTTTTTTGGTAAATCTATACCGGCAATACGAGCCATAATTTAGTTTATTGTTTGTTGTTTATAGTTTGTTGTTACAAGCCATTGGTCATTAGTAATTGGTCATTTATACAAATGACTTGATGACAAATGACAATTTTACCCTTGCTTTTGCTTAAAACGAGGATTCTTTTTGTTAATCACATACAGTCTGCCTTTTCTTCTAACGATCTTGCAATCTGCACTGCGCTTTTTAATTGATGCCCTAACTTTCATAAAACTTGTTTTTTTTCTTATCGTGAATCGTGAATCGTGAATCGTGAAATAAGCAGTTTCCCACTCACGCCTTTCGACTCACCACTGACGTTTTTATTTATACCGGAAAATAATTCTGCCCCTGGTTAAATCATAAGGACTCATTTCCACTCCAACTTTATCGCCAGGTAAAATTCGGATGTAGTGCATCCTCATTTTTCCGGAAATTGTGGCTAAAATCTCATGATCGTTCTCTAATTTAACCTTAAACATAGCATTGCTCAACGCTTCAATTATTACTCCATCCTGTTTAATAAGTGCCTGTTTAGCCATAATTTTTGGAGCGCAAAGATAGGAGTTATTATTTAATTAATGGCAAAAAAGGAATTGAATTACCAACAATTCATAAGGTTTTCCACAAAAAAAGCTAAAAAGCGGAAAATTTTACCGGAAGCAAGCACAAAAAGTGGCAAATTCTCAAAATATCTGTTCAAAACATTAAAAAATGAAAATGAACATTTTTTAATCATTTACAGCAATTTATAAAAAAGACCTCAGTTTATGATGCTGAGGTCTTTTAATTGGCTTTAAATTGAATTAATCAAATGATTCATCGTTTAAATGAACTTTTGTCATATCGTAAAAGTGATTTTGCAGCTGGTGTACATAGATGGGCTGCATAATTTTTCGATGTTCATCCCGGTACCAAACCTCAAAATGGGAAAAATCATCCTTGGAGGGTAACATAATCCTAAATGCTCCCTTCATATATTTAACCGTTCCATCTTCATTTTCCTGCTTGTGAAATTTGAGGTTTGTAAGTTGCTCGTCATCCAGCTGTATTCCACTCAATTGACTGGTTTCGTACCAAAAATCCTGTGCACCGGTGTTTACACAAACTTGCTTTTCGTTTCCATTCAGGTTGGTTACTTCGCCCTGTTTTTTATCGCCATCATTATCCGCAATTAAATAATCGCCGGTTTTAATTTCATTGAATTGTATCATAATGTATCTGGTTTTATAATGCCAATTTAAGTAATTTTTATAATTAACCAACTTTAATAAAACCTTTGCAGATTTTAAATCTTACTCGGCCCAACTCATAACGTACCCTTCATTTTCAATTTCCAACGCCTCCACCGTTAATTGTAAAGGATGAAATGTATCAACCATAACTGCCAGTTCCTTAGTTTCTTTTGCACCAATGCTTCTTTTAACTGCTCCGGGATGTGGCCCATGCGGTATACCTGCAGGATGCAGAGTTATCATGCCCCGGGTTACATGCTTGCGACTCATAAAATCTCCATCAACATAATATAATAACTCATCGCTATCAATATTACTGTGATTGTAAGGTGCCGGTATTGCCAGCGGATGATAATCGAACAGCCGTGGACAAAAAGAACAAACCACAAAATTATTTGCCTCAAAAGTCTGGTGCACAGGTGGTGGTTGGTGCACACGGCCGGTAATGGGTTCAAAATCGTGGATGGAGAATGCAAACGGGTAGCAGCAACCATCCCAGCCTACTACATCAAAAGGATGATGGGCATAATGAAGTCCGTATAAAACTCCTTTCTTCTTTGTTTTAATTAAAAAATCGCCGGCCTCATCAAATGTTTGTAAATCTTTGGGCTGGCGTATATCCCGTTCGCAAAAAGGCGAATGCTCCATTAACTGCCCCAGTTTACTTACATATTTTTTTGGGTAGCGTATGGGGCTGAAAGATTCTACAATAAACAAACGGTTATTTTCTGTTGCAAAGGTTATCTTATAAATACTGCCCCGGGGAATAACGAGGTAATCGCCGTAGGCAAAATCTAAATTACCATATTGTGTTTTTAAAACCCCACTGCCTTCGTGTATAAAAATCATTTCATCTGCATCGGCATTTTTGTAAAAATAATCTGCCATGCTTTGTTGTGGAGCAGCCAAAACAATATGGCAATCATTATTTACCAGCACGGCTTTTCGGCTATGCAGATAATCTTTTTCGGGCTTAATGTTAAAGCCATCAAAGCTGCGGTGCTTAAGCATTTTTTCTTCTGCTACTATTGGCTGCACGTTTACCGGATCATCAGTTTTAATAATTTCTGTAGGCGGATGATTGTGATAGAGGATTGAATAATCGTTACTGAAACCTTCGGTAGAAAATAATTGTTCGGAATACAATTCTCCATCAGGTTTACGAAACTGTGTATGCCGCTTGTGAGGAATGCTTCCTAAAGTATGATAGTGTGCCATGGTTAATGGATAATTTTTTAATTGATAATTGATAATTTTTTAAAGACGTTACAATTATCATTTGACGCAAAGGGCAAGCGAAGCCAGCAGAAAATAATATTTCCAGTTGCGCTTATCAATGTAATACGTAAAGTTGCGGTGAAAAGGCATAATCCAATTTCTGATTTCAGATTTTTGATTTTAGATTGCAATTCAAATCTACAATAAAATATTTTGACAAGGATAGGATTAATAGCCGATACACATAATTACCTGGACGAAACCATTTTTGAACATTTTAAAAACTGCGATGAAGTTTGGCATGTGGGCGATTTTGGAACGATTGAGGTAGCAGATAAAATAAGTGCCCAAAAAAGTTTAAAGGGAGTGTATGGAAATATAGATGGACAGGATATCAGGAAAGAATTTCCGGAGCAGCTTGTATTTATGTGCGAAGGTGTAAAAGTGATGATGCGGCATATTGGTGGCTACCCTCCAAAATACAATCCCGAAACAAAAAAAGAGATACTCATTCATAAACCACAATTGTTTATTAGTGGCCACTCCCATATTTTAAAGATCATGTATGATGATAAACTGAACTGCCTGCACATGAATCCCGGCGCTGCCGGTAAACAGGGTTGGCATAAAGTGCGTACCATTATTCGCTTTGTAATTGATGGAAAAGAAATGAAAGATGCTGAAGTGATTGAACTGGGGCCAAGGTGAAGAAATGTTAATACGTTAATACGTTAATTGGTAAGAGCCCGACATATTTGAACAGCTTTACCAACATTAAAGTCACCACGGATTAACCAATTAACGGATAAACTAATTAACCTTACTACTCCACCCAATCAGCTATAAAAATATTAGTATCTCTTGTGCCACCGTTATTGCGGTTGCTGCAAAAAATTATTTTTTTACCATCAGGGCTAAACATAGGAAAAGCATCAAAGGATTTCTCCGCTGAGATCTTCTGCAGGTTGCTTCCATCTTCATTTATGATAAACAGGTTAAATGGAAAACCCCTCTTGCTCTGATGGTTACTGGCAAAAATTATCCTTTTGTTATCAGGCATAAAAGCCGGAGCCCAGTTAGCGTTTCCAAAACTTGTTACCTGCTTTACATTACTACCATCAACATTGGCCGTAAATACTTCCATATTGGTTGGTGCCACTAAATTTTGAGATAAAAAATCTTTATATTCTTTTACTTCTGCCTCAGTTTTTGGCCTGCTTGCACGCCAGATTATTTTTTTACCATCCGGGCTAAACCAGGCTCCCCCATCATATCCAAGGATATTGGTAATTTTTTTCTCCTTCCCGGTTTTTAAATTCATTATGTACAAATCGATATCACCATCTTTAGTACTAGTGTACAACATTTTTTTTCCATCGGGAGATATAGTTGCCTCTGCATCATACCCTTTGCTGTTTGTAAGTTGCTTAACAATATTTCCATCGAGGTCGGCCATAAAAATATCATAGCTGCTGTAAAGCGGCCAAATATATTTGTTGCCGAATTTTGCCCTGTCTGGTACTGCAGGACATTTATCTGCATCTAAATGCGTAGATGCAAAAACCACATGCTTGCCATCTTTTAAAAAAGCACCGCAGGTAGTTCTTCCTTTACCATTGCTGATCCTTTTGTATTCAAATTTTTCGCCTGCGGCTGGCACTTTACCCACATAAATCTGATCACAATCTATACCTTCCTTTGGATTGGTTTTTTGAAAGATGATATATTTTCCATCAAAACTAAAATAAGCTTCTGCATTATCGCCGCCAAAAGTTAGTTGTTGCATATTGGCAAAATGTTTTTCGCCTTCATACAAAAGTGTATCGCTCAACAATACTTTATTGGTAATGTTTGTATTATTTTTAAAAGAACCCAAAGAGATTACAACTACAGTTAATACAGCTACAAATAATATTTTTTTCATTCTTTTATATTTTCTAACGCAAAAGTAGCAGATGTTAAATTTTAGATTGTCAGAAATTTGTCATCTGCCTGATGATTGCAGTACTTATTTTTGCAGGATGAAGAAACTAATACTGTGCATCCTGGCTTTACTGATGATAATCATATCCTGTAATAACCAGGATCATGCAAAACAGAATAGCGAAACAATTGCTAATGCCGGTTCTTCACGTGAAAAAACATTGAAAGATTCTATATCAAAATTTCCGGATTTGCTTTTACTAAAAGAAGAACTGATACAGCTTTACCGCGACAGTGCCGATTATGACAAAGCTATTACGGCCGCAAATGAAGCTGTACAAAAAGACAGTTTAAATGCCCGCCTATGGGATATAAAAGCAACATTGCATTTTGAAAATGAGGACACACTAAATGCCATCCAGTCATTTGAAACAGCACTCCGTTTAAACCCATCGCCACGTTATTTAATTTTGCTGGGCTCATTATATGCCCAAACTAAAAATGCAAGAGCACTTACCATTGCTGATGCATTACTAAAATCCAAACAGCCCGAAACAGAAAAAGAAGCATTTTTTATTAAAGGATTATATTCTAATTACACCGGCGATAAAACAAATGCAATAGCAGCTTTGGATAAATGCCTTAACATTGATAACCGCCACATGTTTGCCTACCGAGAAAAAGGAATTGCTTTATATGATCTCGGAAAATATGAAAATGCTGTAACTGTTTTTAGCAAGGCTGTTACATTACAAAATAATTTTGATGAAGGCCATTACTGGCTTGGCCGGTGTTTAGAAAAACTGAATAAACCAAATGATGCTATTGAGGAATATAGAACTGCTTTATTATATGCTCCCGATTATATAGAGGCTAAAGACGCATTGATAAGATTAGGTGGATTAACTTTGTAGTTCAAGACCATAACTCATAACTTATAACTCATAACTCATAACTCATAACTCAATGCCTATCATCGCCCCTTCTCTCCTCGCCTCCAATTTTTTAAATTTAGAAGCTGAATGTAAAATGCTGAATGAAAGCCAGGCAGACTGGTATCACCTGGATATAATGGATGGCCGCTTTGTACCAAACATTAGCTACGGGCCTATGTTTGTAGAGATTTTTAGAAAAGCTACCACAAAAATATGCGATGTACATTTAATGATTGAAGAGCCGGGCAATTACGCCGAAGCTTTTAAAAAAGCTGGTGCCGATATTTTATCGGTGCATATAGAAGCCTGTCCGCATTTGCACCGTAACATTCAGCAAATAAAAAACTTAGGCATGCAGGCAGGCGTAGCAATTAATCCGCAT
>JANMBZ010000193.1:0-3408 GCA_031360765.1 Chitinophagaceae bacterium | reverse complement strand
GTTAGCACACCCAAGTGATCAAAATAATAAGCAGTAAAAAACAACACCAGCATGGGTATAAAAGTGGCCAAGCCGTATCGGTTTCCAAAAACATTGTATTGAAACTGAAGGTAACCAACAAAAGTAATAAAACTAAGGCAGCCTAAAAGCAAAACATAATCAAAAAAAGAATTGGGCGATAAAACTTTTGTAGTTAAATAAGGCAGTTTCTTTTTAAAACAATAAAAAAAACAGCCGGCACAGATTGTTGCTATAAATGCTAGTATAACCTGGTGGCCAATTGTATCAATATTTTTGTAAACGAGTATGCCAAGTCCACCGCTTAGCAATAGCACACCCAGGTAAAGGATTGTTTTAAGTTCCCAATGCACTGATAGCAGCTTATGTGGCTGTGATGCTTTTATTTTTTGCAGCGATGCATCTGATAAATGTCCATCAGTATGCAAGTGTTCAAATATTGATGAATACATTTTGTAAAATAAGCTATTTATATTTAATCAACAATCTGCCAGATGACTTTAAAATGTGAATTTTGTTTACTTTTAGCAAAGCTGATAAAAATTTCTGCAAATGCAATCAACATATAAAACAGGACGCCTTTTTTTACGAGAATTGCATACCGGTGATAATGCTTTTATTTTTGAACTGTTAAATACAGCAGGCTGGATAAAATTTATAGGCGACAGAAATATAAAAAACAGCGAGGATGCAGATAAATACATCCAGAAAATAATTAGTAATCCCGCCATCTGTTACTGGGTGGTATCATTACAGGAAAATGAAACCTCCATTGGCCTTGTAACATTCATAAAACGTGATTACCTCAATCATCCTGATATCGGTTTTGCTTTTTTGCCTTCCTACAATAAGCAGGGTTATGCATTTGAAGCCAGCAAAGAAGTTTTGCAGAACTTATTACACACAGGCGAACATGAAACTATTTTAGCCACTACTTTGCCGGCAAACAGCTCATCTATCCAATTATTAAAAAAACTGGGCTTCATTTTAAATAAAGAAATTACAAATAATGGTGAGCTGCTTCATGTATTCACCATCAATAAAAACCAAATTTAAAAATAGTAATAGCGTATTCTCTATGATACATTTTATCAAAACGGATTCTGAAAATATTGATTTTAAAAATCTGGTAGCTTTATTAGATGCTGATTTAGCAGAAAGAGATGGTGATGAACATACATTTTATGCACAGTTTAATAAAATTGCAGCCATTCGTAATGTGGTGGTTTGTTATGTGGATGAAAAGGCAATTGGTTGCGGCGCATTTAAAGAATATGATGAATTAAAAGTTGAAATTAAGCGCATGTTTGTGTTACCGCAATATCGTGGGCATGGTGTTGCCCTGAAAATTTTGAATGAACTTGAAATTTGGGCTGCCGAACTGAATTACGTGGAATATGTATTGGAAACCGGTAAAAAACAACCAGAGGCGATCCGGTTATATCAAAAAGCGGGGTATGTAATTACAGATAACTACGCACAATATGAGAACGTAGAAAACAGTGTGTGCATGAAAAAATCTATCTTATAAAACAAGCTGTATTTTTACAGCAAACAAATTTATTAATGAATACCACTTCAACAGCCCTCGAGGCTTTATTTAGCAGAATACCCCGAAGACACTCGTTGGAAAATGTAAAAGATATTTACAATGTCCTGGATGAATATGAAGAGTTATTGATTGGCATTGAAGCAACAAATGCCTTCTACGAAAAAACAATTCCTGAATATTTTGATGAACTGGAGGCAGTGAGAGCAGTAATAAAAAAATCAACCGACAACAAAGCATCTAAAAAATTAAAAGATAGCCTTTTTGATGAAGGTTCAGGCAATTTAAAAGACAGCATGCAAAAGCTGATAGAGACATACGGAGATGGCACCCGTACAAGCTAAAAAAGAGCCACAACTAAAAATTAACATTTACCCACTATTCTTAACGCAACCTTGGCATATTTTTTTCAATCTTTGTACAAACAAAAACAATTGAAAAAATATTTACTTGCTTTATTTATTTGCTCTTCTTTTTTTGCCAAAGCGCAAAAGGTTGAAAGTATTTATGTTAACCTTTACACCGATAGCCTGAAGAAAGGGACTTACAATTACATTAATATTGATGGTCAGTTAGCTAATGGAAAATATCTTCCGCTGGATAGTACACAACTTATCTTTTGGGCATCTGCTGGTAAATTCAGTGGCAACAGCCTTTTTATTGAAAGGGATATTCTAGTAAAGCAGGTTGATATAAAAGTAAGCATGAGAAATAACCCTGCTGTGGTAAAGGAATTTACCATCTATATAAAACAATTACCCGACCCTGAATTGAAAACCATGGATGAGATTATGAACAAATCGAAAAGTAAAAAAGGCTGATAAATAATTGCAACCACAAATTAAAATGCCCGGTAATTCAGAAAGAATTGCCGGGCATTTTTTTATGATCTGACGATCTCATCTGACAATCAACACATATTTAGTCGTGGTTGTAAGACTTTGTGTTATGCAAACTTCTTAGCATCTTCTAAAAACTTAGCCAATCCAATATCGGTTAAAGGGTGTTTTAATAATCCCAAAATAGAATCAAGGGGGCATGTACATACATCAGCACCTGCTTCGGCACACTTAATTATGTGTAAAGGATTGCGAATAGATGCTGCCAGTATTTCTGTTTTGTAACCCTGTATTGAAAATATCTGCCTCATCTGGTGGATAAGTTCCATACCATCCCAACCACTATCATCTACCCTACCTAAAAAAGGCGAAACATAGGTTGCGCCTGCTTTTGCAGCCAGTATGGCCTGCCCTGCACTAAATATTAAAGTACAGTTTGTTCTGATGCCATTATCAGTAAACCACTTCAAGGCTTTAATACCATCTTTTATCATGGGCACTTTTACAACAATATTCGGATGAATAGCTGCCAGCTTTTTCCCTTCTGCAACAATGCCTTCAAAATCGGTAGAAATAACTTCGGCACTGATATCGCCATCAACCATTTCGCAAATGGTTTTGTAATGCGCCATCACGTCATCAGAACCTTTAATACCTTCTTTGGCCATTAATGATGGGTTGGTAGTTACACCATCTAAAATACCAAGATCATTGGCTTCCTTAATCTGATCAAGGTTTGCAGTATCTATAAAAAATTTCATAATGCTTTTATTTTTAAGATTTGATTTTTAAGTACTGCAAAAATAAAATAATTGAAAGACTCTTATTTAAAAACTTTTGCTTAAGATGTACACAGTTTGCTGAAGCGTACTACAAAAGCTCTACGCCAGCTGGCGGATTGGGGGCATAAAAAATGGCAAGTTACTTACATCGCACCGCTCAACCATCTACCCTTGCTACCTTCCGGTCCTGGGGGAGTTCAACAGGAGCTGGCCGTATAAG
>JANMBZ010000174.1:0-20047 GCA_031360765.1 Chitinophagaceae bacterium | reverse complement strand
GTTTGCAGGGCTGGCCATGCAGCATAGCAAAACCCTATAGGTTTGGCCCAACCTATGCACAGCATCCTGCGGATCGGGTTTGCAGGGATGGCCTGTGCAGCGTGGCAAAACCCTATGCACAGCATCCTGCGGATAGGTTTGCGGCCAACCTATCGGGTTTGCAGGGATGGCCATGCAGCATAGCAAAACCCTATAGGTTTGGGCCGGCAGAGAGCCACTCTTAAAAACATGATAAGGTTTGGCCCAACCTAAGCACAGCATCCTGCGGATCGGGTTTGAAGGGCTGGCCTGTGCAGCGTGGCAAAACCCTATAGCCACACCCACAAACGCTATAAGGTTCCCATCCCGCATAAGCCCAGCTGCAAACCCTTATAGGTTTTTTCACCCCCGCGTTCCAAAATGGAATCATCAATAAAACCCATTATTACACATAACCAAAAATTTATACCTTTAAAATAAAAACGCATGGATTATTACCAGCCCTTACTTGCCGGTGAAAAGTACCACATCGTAAGCCGTGCAACCGGCAGCGAAAAATTATTTATAGAGCCCGAAAACTACCTCTTCTTTTTACAACGGTTTGAGAAATACATTTTGCCAGTGGCAACTGTTTTTGCTTACTCCCTGTTACCCAACCATTTTCACTTTTTAGTACAGATAAAACCTTACGATGAATTGTTTGAATTATACAAGAAAAGGAAACTGAAACCAGAAACATACACACCAAAAGAAAACGATAACTGGCAACCTGAATTTGTAATGCAGCATTTCAGTAACCTGCTCAACAGTTATACCAAATCTTTCAACAAAAGAAACAGCCGCAAAGGTGCCCTGTTTATGGATTACCTGCGGCGTGTACAAATTAAAACAGAACAACAGTTTTTTGCTACTGTATTCTATATCCACAAAAACCCTGTGCATCACGGCTTGTGCAAAAAAATAGAATACTGGAAATGGAGTTCCTACACCAGCATCCTGGCAAACGCTCCCACAAAAATTGAAAGGCAAAAACTGATCGGTCATTTTGGAACAACGGAACAATTTATTGCTTTTCATGATCGGCCCATTCATCTTAAAAATGCCGTTGCAGTTGAATAACCCTATCGGGTTTGCAGCCAACCTATCGGGTTTGCAGGGCTGGCCTATGCAGCAAAGCAAAACCCTATAGGTTTGGCCGGGCAGGGTGCCACACCTGCAAACGCATATGGCTTGCATAAACCTATCAGGTTTGCCGGGTTGGGCAACCCAGCTAAGCAAAACCTTATAGGTTTGTAGCAGAGAGCCAACGCCACAAACGCTTCAAGATAGGGCTGCCATATAGCTACAGAAACTTGCCTGTAACCATTTAAAAGCGTAAATTTGCAGTGTAAAATCAGTAACAAAATGGGACAATTAATAAATATAGCAGACATTAAATTACTTTACCCCGACGAATGGGTTTTGATTGGAAATCCGATTATGGACGATAGCAAAATTGATGTATTATCTGGCATTCCATTATTTCATAGCAAAGACAAAAAAGAAGTTTGTTACATCGGCAGGGATAAGACTTCAAATTTCGACAAAATAACTTTGATTTATACGGGCATTTTTAAACCCACCCGAAAGATTACAGGCATTTTTAACCGCATCACAAAATGACGTATAAATTTAAACGGGAATCTGAAAGTGGGTTGATACTTGTGAATATAGAAATTGACAACAAGTATGAACAGAAAATGGTGCTGGATACAGGAGCAACCAATACAACTATTGACAGCAATGCATTATACCTGCTTGGTCATGACTTACCTTATTGTTAAACGAGTTTTAAGTATTGCTTTTCGAGTGTCACATTAAAATGAATGTCTGCTTTTAATGCCTTGAAAACTTTTAATACTGTATCAATTGTCGCACTGTTTGCACTGCTTTCTAATTTTGAGATTTGTGCTTTTTGTACACCAACAAGTTCACCTAATTGTTCTTGTGTAAGTTTACGTTGTTGTCTTGCAGTTTTAATCATTCGCCCTAAAACATCCATACTAAGTTCGTATTCATACTGGTCTCTGTCTTTTGTACCGTTCTTGCCGATATATTTATCTTTCATTTCGGCAAGTGAGTATGATTTCATTGCTGTTTTTGCCATAATGTTATTTTTTAGGTTTGCTTTCAAAATATTTTTTCCTGATGTTAATAGCTCTTTCTATTTCGTTTGCAGGCACTTTGTCCACCTTTTTAATAAACCCGTGTGTTGCAAAAACTAATGTTTCGGTTTCTTTGTCTTTGTCCCAAAATGCAAGTAGCCTGATTTGTACACCGCCGAATTTCGTTCTAAATTCCCAAATGTCTTTTTGAAGTTTCTTGAAGAGTTTTGGGTCATTACTTTGTTCGGCCAGGTCAATGTTATAAAACACTTTTCTTGCCGCTTTGAGGTCAAGTCCGGCAATGAAATTGTCTGCTTCTTCTAAAAATCGTGTCTGAAAATATTGCAATTCAAAACGTTTATGCAAAGATAATGCTTGTTTCTATAATTAGAAACTTTCTTTTTGTTGGTTTAGAAAGAAGGAGGCCGAAAAAGGTGACGCACAACCGAATCATTGAAACTCTCCCGATAGCTATCGGGATGAAATTGATAGTTTTGCGTCGCTGGGTTTAACAAAAGAAAAAATTCAGATTCAGGTTTACGATTTTTTAGCCCACGGCATTTTTTCTGATTACAACGGGCTATAGGGACTTGACTTTTTAGAAGGCACAAAATTTTGTATTGACTGCAGAGAAAATACAATAACCCTGTCTTAACTCATTTCGGTGGCAGGGCTTAAAACAGTAAATTTGATTTGTGAAAACAATGTTTGAAATAAACAAGAAGAAGGTTCCTGCTGTACGCATAAACCCCTCATTGGATAAGTACAATAATGTTGTTCTGTTTTCCGAAAAACTTACTAAAGCAAATGCACAACTAACAAAATCAGGCTTTCCCAATCTCAAAAAGTAACAAGGTTTTCTGCACTATCATTCTAAAACGAAATCATCCATAAAACCTATCCGGCCGCCTTCCAAAGTGTAATGTAGGTACGTTTGGGCCAACCTATGCACAGCATCCTGTGGATCGGGTTTGCAGGGATGGCCTATGGAGCATAGCAAAACCCTATGCACAGCATCCTGCGGATAGGTTTAGGCCAGCAGAGGGCCACAGCAACAAACGCTATAAGGTTCCCATCCCACAAGGCCCTGCCGCAAACACTTATGCACAGCATCCTGCGGATAGGTTTGCCTGCACACATCATACAGCAAAAATTGCCAAAGAAAAATATTATGAAATTTATACCTTTAAAACAAAAAACATGGATTATTACCATCCATTACTAGCCGGTGAAAAATACTGCTTTGAGTTTCTTACTCCAAAGTTCCCCTTTAGGTTCCCTGTTAAGGGAACGAACGAAGTTCAGAGGGGGGTCAGAAACAGAAAATTACCGCTTCTTTTTACAACGTTTTAATAAATACATTTTGCCGGTGGCGGATGTTTTTGCATACGCACTGTTACCCAATCATTTTCATTTTTTAGTTGAAATAAAACCTTATGACGACTTATTTGAATTATACAAGAAAAAGAAACTGAAACCAGAAACATACACACCAAAAGAAAACGATAACTGGCAACCTGAATTTGTAATGCAGCATTTCAGTAACCTGCTCAACAGTTATACCAAATCTTTCAACAAAAGAAACAGCCGCAAAGGCGCCCTGTTTATGGATTACCTGCGGCGTGTACAAATTAAAACAGAACAACAGTTTTTTGCTACGTTATTCTATGTGCACAAAAACCCCGTACATCATGGCTTGTGTAAAAAAATGGAAGACTGGAAATGGAGTTCTTACAACAGCATCCTGGCAAACGTTCCCACAAAAATTGAAAGGCAAAAACTGATCGGTCATTTTGGAACAACGGAACAATTTATTGCATTTCATGATCAGCCCATCTTTCCGAAAAATGCCGTTGCTGTTGAATAACCCTATCGGGTTTGCAGCCAACCTATCGGGTTTGCAGGGCTGGCCTATGCAGCAAAGCAAAACCCTATGCACAGCATCCTGCGGATAGGTTTGGGCCGGTCAGAGAGCCACACGCACAATCGCAATAAGACTAGCCACTCGCAAGGACCCGGCTGCAAACGCTTATAGGTTTGAGGCCACCCTCCTTAACCTCCTCCTCAACCTCCTCCTCAACCTCAACCTTAACCTCCTCCTCCTCCTCCTCAACCTCAACCTCAACCTCAACCTCAACCTCAACCTCAACCTCAACCTCCACCTCAACCTCAACCTCCTTCTTCTCAACCAGATACTACTTAATTTAGCATATTTATCCACATTTGCAACTTTTGTTATGAATTTACAAATTCAATTATTATGTTTGTTGTACGGATAAACAAAAAACATGACACCTGCAATCAATCCCAATATGATTTTACTGGCAAGAGAAGCCAGGGGCTTTACGCAGACAGAACTGGCTGATAAACTGCAGTTGCACAAGGCCAATATATCCCGCCTGGAAAACGGCGATACGCCGGTAAATGAAAAAACACTGGTAGCCATTTGCGGGGCCACCGGGTTTCCGCCACAGTTTTTTATGCAGCCTGGCGGTGCCATACCGGTAACCCTCTCTTACCGTAAAAGGCAGCAGGTACCGGCTAAAATCATCAGTGCCATAGATGCACACATCAACATTATACGCCGCCATGTACAGTTTATTACCAGGGCCATGCAACAGCCATTGCCCACCCTGCCGCTGTATGAAGTAACCGAAAAGCAAACTGCTGCGCAAATAGCCATCCTGCTGCGTAAAAAATGGAACATCACGGCTCCCGTTATTGATAACCTTTGTACACTGCTGGAGCAAAAAGGTATCATCATCTGCAGCTTCGATTTTGGTACCGAACGGGTAGACAGTCGTACCATGCTTACCGATGATGAATACCCCATCATTTTTATCAACAGCAGTTCTCCGGCAGATAAGCAGCGCTTTTCCCTGGCTTTTGAACTGGGCCATCTCATCATGCATACATTTTCTGTGGTGCCGCACCACCGCGATATAAACCACGAAGCCAACGGGTTTGCCGCCGAATTTCTGATGCCGGCCAAAAACATACGCAAAGATCTTACAGAAGCCATTACACTGCCCCTGCTGGGCGAACTCAAACGTACCTGGAAAATAAGTATGATTGCCCTGCTGTACCGGGCCGATGACCTGGGTTTACTAACCCCTAACCAAAAACGCTATTTACTGCAGCAGTTTAACGAACAGCATATACGCAGGCGGGAACCGCCGCAACTGGATGTGCAAAAAGAATACCCGCAATTGATGCAGCGCCTGCTGGCAGCATTCATGAGCAAAACAAAGCTGGATACATCGCAGCTTTGTACACTGCTGGCCATAGAACCTAACGATTATAAAAAATACTATCAGCACCATTAACTATCAACTTTCAACTATCAACTATCAACATTTAACTTTCAAACATTGCCCATGAACAGCACAGTACAGCCCACACAAATTAAACCCTGCACCCTTACTGAACTGGCAGCCATTTATGGCATTGGGGTACGCACCATGAAAAAATGGATAACACCACACCAGCCCGCCATTGGCGAAAAACACGGCCGCATTTACACGGCACTGCAGGTAAAAATAATTTTCGAAAAACTCGGTCTGCCCGGTATGGCATTGGATTAATGCAAAAAGCAGATCCTCCATAAATTAAACACCCACAGTTTATATCCTCAGTAACTTTGGTATTTCCAGAGGTGAACTGTTAACTTAAATAAAGGCTGTTTTAATGTAAGGCATACCCACTGATTATTAATTTTGAAACAACTGCGACCACGGTATTTTTCTATTGTAAACTTGCTATAAATTGACCTGCCACACTAATAAACCTTGAATCAACTGCTGTTATAAGAGTTTTTGAATTGGTGTTTTGTCTTGTGAAATGTTTTAAAAAAAAGTATGCCGGTCACGTGGCGTTGGCCCGGCAAAACGGGCGGAGCCATCGGGTTTGCCTTGATTTTTTTGTTACTTTTTTTATCAAGAAAAAAAGTAAAATCTAAAATATAAAAGAGCTACATAAAGCAAAAACCCTTCAATACCTTGTGCAAAATTTTCAAGTACAAGACACACGGTGTAGTTAATTTAGGACTAGTCACATACAAGACACACTTATGGTGACTTCATAGAGACGCCATGATGACGCCATAGTGACTTCATAGTGACTTCATTAAAAGCCATGACCCCATTATGTTAAATAAACCTCAACAATCCCAAACTGGCACAAACAGGCTTTAACATACATTATCCGTCATTAACGCTTCCAAACATTTCCAAACAAACCCAAACTGTAAAATGCTGCCTGGCATCCATAGTATGTTTGTAATGTCATCAGCAGATACATCACCAAAAAAATATACAACCATGATAGCAGCAATAAAAAACATCCAGTCAAATACAAACAACTTACAGGTACAAAAATCTTTTACAGAATATCAGCAGGAGCTATCAGCATTAACCAATTGTGCATGGCAGATAGTGTATACATCCCTTTGGAATACAAAACAATTTTCGGCAGAAGAAACACAAATAGCAAAAGCATTCATAAGCAGTTTCCTGCACCAGGCAAATAACCACAAAGCAAAATACAGGGAGTTTGTGGAAAGGGTATTACTGGCCCGTATATATGTAAGCAGCCATCCCGGCAAATACATACCCCTGCCATCGCGATGGTTCTGCACAAAAAATACCAATGGGTTTATGGGTACAGAAAAATGGTACAAAGCAGTACAGCAAACAAGGGCAGCCATACCACTTTACAAACAATCATTAAGGGCATTTGCCGAAGCCGTATCCGAAACAACGCAAACGGGTAAAGCAACAGATTTCCATTACTGGCGCAGTTACTTTATTCAGCAAAATACCAACGGCCTGCTTAACTTGTATCTAAGCACCATAGCCAACTATTGTTTAGGTACTTAATAAGCCCAGCATGTTAGGCAACTCGGCAGCAACTGCTTTCTGTGCTTCTGCGCTTCCGTGGCAATCCCCTTTTCACCGCAGGTGAAAAACAAATCTGCAGAATCAGCACTTAATAAGCGCTGCAAGCCTGGCAAACCGGCAGCAACTGCTTTCTGTGCTTCTGCGCCTCCGTGGCAAACCCCTTTTCACCGCAGGTGAAACCCTTTGTGCCTTTGTGTCTTTGTGGGCATCAATTTTCACCGAAGGTGAAAAACAAAACTCAACTCCGCTTCCGTACCAGCGCTCATCATGATAAATACGGCAGCACCATTTATAACAATTAAAAACAACAACATGGCAAAACAAAGAGGCTTTCTCAAATTAGAAGGCACACTCGGCGACACAACCTTTGTAAAAACCCAGGATGGTTACCTGGCAAAAGAAAAAACAACCATGTCCGCCGCCCGAATGGCATCAGATCCTGCATTTGACCGTACCCGTGAAAACAATGCAGAATTCAGCCGTGCCGGTAAAGCAGGCAAACTCTTGCGCACAGCTATCCGTTCATTATTGCAGAATGCAAAAGACAGGCGTGTTACAAGCCGTCTTTTAAAAGAAATGATGAAAGTAATAAAGGCAGATGCAACCAGCGACAGGGGTAAACGCAATGTAGTTGATGGCGAGGCAGAATTATTGCAGGGCTTCGACTTTAACATCAATGCCATACTCAGTACCACCCTGTATGCCAGGTACAACCCTTCAATCAATCGGGTAACAGGTTTATTGGATGTAAGCATTCCTGCATTTATTCCGGCAAACGAACTGGTTGTTCCCGAGGGCGCAACACACTACAACATTGTTAGTGCCGGAGCCGAAATAGATTTCGAAAACGAAACCTATACCGAAGCCACTTCACAAACCGGTATTCAACCCATTAATGCAACAGGCACTGCTGCGGTTACACTTTCCAACCAGGTAACTGCCGCAAGCACACATCCGCTGTTCCTCTTGTTGGGCATCCAGTTCTTTCAACAGGTAAATGGTAAAAACTATCCGCTTAAAAATGGTGCCTTTAACGCCCTTAACCTGGTTGCCATAAGCGGCGTTTAGTAAAGGATCAAATGAAAAACATTTATTCATTCACAAAATGCAACATCATGAAATTTATAAAACGCATCAAAGCGCCCACACCCCCGCTGTTTAAAAAAATCCGCAACGCCGGGCTTGCTGTAACGGCCATCAGCGGCGTAATGCTTTCGTCGCCCATACCACTGCCGCAGCAGTTAATTAAAGCGGCGGGTTATATGGCCCTGGCTGGCGGTGTGGCGGCTGCTATAAGCCAGGTAACAACCGGTAAAGACGATTCAATTACCACCGATGAACCAGCAGCATAACCAAACCATCTCCGGCACACTTACCGGCACTGCCCTGGCTTTACTAATGCAAATAACAAATGCAGAAATCTTAAAAACCATTATAATGGCAGCCACTGGTGCAGCAGTAAGTTTTTTGGTATCCCATAGCATAACCGTTTTGTTACAATGGTTAAAAAAATGGCGTAAATAATAAAAAGTGGCCTCTCAGGGGGCCACTTTTAATCTATGCCTTTTTCTCCGCGGCCTGTCTCAATCAACCCGTTTACAACAAAGAATGATGGTGGTAATCAGCATGTAAATGAAGGTTTATATTGAAAGCTATGTTTAATGAGGAGTACTTAAACAGGATTGAAAGAGTTAAGTAAGGGAAATGAAATATTAGCGTTAAAATAACCAGTAGCTGCAGGCATTTGTAAATATTTTACAGCTTATTAACTTAGTTAATTGTTTCAATTGCCTGCAATGTGTTAAGTTTGCTACAAACCCACCCCTAATGGAATTAAAGTTTGTAAAAAATATACAGTTTACCAGATTAATAAAATGCGACGGACAACTAAAGGAATTTAACTTTAGAAAACCCAATGGTAAACAGGAAGGCCCGTTTACGGTTGATGTAATAGATGCCAAAGCCAACCGCATCATCTTTAACATGGAGATGAAAGATAACAGCTGGAAAATTACTACCGCTGGTTTACCCGCCTGGGTAATGGAAAGCGAAACTGCTTTTCATGAAATAATTGAAGAAGAATTTAAATCGGTATAAAATGATGTTAGTTTTTAAAAGCAAAAAAGCTTTTGTTCGTAACGAACAAAAGCCTTTTTTATGGTAATGCTGCTTTACTTAAAACACAGCAACAACTGTAATTTTTGGTTCTTTACTTACTTTACCTGCTGCAATGGCTCCACCGCTTACTTTGTAATCTTCCAGCTTAATATCAAAATTGGAAGTTGCAGTTACAGCTTTGCCAGCAACTGTTATAGATCCCTTTGCTTCAACTGGTTTTGTTTCTCCGTGTATGGTAAGATTGCCGGTAACAGTAACTTTGTAAGTACCATCTTTGTCAAATTTTACATCTTTCAAACTTACAATAGTACCCTTAAAAGTTGCAGTTGCAAACTGATCACTATCCATCCAGCCTTTACCGTTAAAATGGTCCTGAATCATCGGGTTCGAAAAAGTAAAGCTTTTTATAGCAGCTTCAAAAGCTATAGCACCGGTTTTAGTATCCAGCGAAGCTATAACAGTCTTATTTTCAGCCTTAGGTAAGGCGTCTTTTTCAGTAGTTGCATCAAAGGCAACAGTTGCCGATGTGGTGGTTTTCTTTTGTGCAAACAGCAAACCGGTTGCCATTATTAAAGCTACAGAAAGGATTGTTTTTTTCATTTGTTTTATTTTTTGATTATTGATTTAAAATTATTTTTTATTAACTGCACAGCGTTTAAACGTAATGTACTCTGCCTCCAGTATGCTGCTGAAAGCTCCATTGCTGCAGCTTCCTTTTATAGATACAGCCTCCCCTTCTTTCATAGCCTTAGCCTCGGCAAGGTGTTGCTGCTGAAAAGCAAAAATAATATATGCACCATTGGTTGTATCAACCATTTTAATATTAGCGGTGGTATCTGCAGTTTCAATGGCCGATACAGTTCCGTTAACCACAATAATCTTTTCAGAATATTTTTTATTGGCTGCAGCCATATCCTGTTTAAACTCCTTAATAAAATCCATGGCATTTACCGTAAAATCGGCTTTTACCGTAGCCGTATCATCGTATTTTAAAGTAAAAAGATACCACACCGTAAACCCTGCGGCTACCAAAAGAAGCAACAATGCTATCAACCATTTTTTATACCGGCTTTTTATTTTTGTTGTTAGCATTACAGAATTAGCTGTTTATTATAAGTCAATAAAGAACAAATATATGGTGTTTAAACATTGAATCAGAAGTTTTACTCCTGAATTTTAATGAAATTTGTTAATTTTTTACAAAGATAAAACCACAATTATTTATCAGGGTTTACTATTGGCAGATATTTTGTTAACCCTTATTAGTCCGTAAAGCAATACTAAGTTTTAAATTATTAATGTTCCATTTGTAAATCTTACATCCTAATTTCGCAGTTAATGATGCATTTTAAAATTCACCCCTACCATTCCAATATTAGTAAATCAATTATTTTACTGTGCAGTCTGTTTTTTTTAAGCAATTTGCATGCAAGCGCCTTTAAAACACAACAGGATTCTATAAAGGGAACTGTTACATCCACGCAGCAACAGGCAATTGCCTACCTCCAAACAATAAAGACATTGCCAAAAAGCAGTTACTGGCCCAATATTAAAACAGAGCTTTTCCTTAAAAATTTAAAAAACAATATTAATGATCCTTTAAGCCCTTATGCCGGCAGCGGTACCAACTTTTGTGGCTATGGTGCATTAACTTATCTTTTTTTGCAGGATGACCCGTTGGGTTACGCAAAACTATTGATACAATTATACCAGGATGGAAAAGCAAATTTTGGAGCAGGTTTTTTTAATCCGTCGGATGCCATAAGGCTGGAAGCCGGCCGGCTTAAATACAAAGGTGTGCTGGATATAAACCCCGCAGAACAAATGTGGTATCTAACCTTGGCCGATCATTACAAAGGATACCTGAACATATTTAACCGCAATTACGATCCGGGTGATGAAAACCTTTTTTGGGCCTCGGTTAATTATGCCAAGTTTAACCGCATGGCCAGAACACTGCTGCATTACAAATCATTGGCGAAGGGTGCCGATATAGTGCGGCCAAGGGTTGGGAATTTGTATGATTATATAAGTGAGCAAATAAATAAGAGCACAGTGGTGCTTTTTATAAACAACAGAATTGTTCATAAAAAAGATCATATCACCATTAAACTGGGCGTACCCACTCATTTTATAGTATTGGAAAAAATCAGCAGGCAAAACGGTGTAGTAACGCTGGTTTACTGGGATTATGGGCATAGAACACTCATGCAGTTATCGGAGGCATTTTTAAAGCGTATTGTATTTGGTATTACTTCATTTACAAAATTTGAAAGCGATGCTAAATAATAAAAATATCATACTGCTTGTTTTACTATCAACAGCATTTTTATTTTCCTGTTCTCCAAAAAATATTTCTACAAAATATTATTATCAAAATGAAAAAGCACTTGATAATATTGAACAGTCTTATAAAAAATTAAATAAAGAAATGCCTTTCAATGTTGGCTTTTCTGATAGAGACTTCAGCACAATTTCCCTCGAAATACTTACCGATACCATCAGCTATATTTATGAGTTCGACCTGAGTGAGACCAGGATTGTGGATACCCTGCAGAAATACAAAATAAATGCCGGCGCATTTTTAGATATTGTACACCAGATGCAGGCCATACGCTGCGCCTGGATAAATGAAACCAGTTACTTTGTTGATGAAAAAAAGCATTCGCTCATCTTCATGTCGATAAAACCGGTGGCTTTAAAAAGACCTTTTGCGTACAGCAAATTTTATGTGCTTACTTATTTTCCGCAACCACAATATTTTGATGAACAGGGCCGCCTGTTACAAAAAAGAAAATTAAAAGACCTGCGGAAAATTAACGGAGAAATTTTTAAAAGAATAAACAATAAGGTTTGCTATACCGTATCAGGCAGATTCAGATAATGTTCATTTTAAAAACAACAATTTAATTGCAAATAGCAGAATAAACACACTCATTACAATCCGCATCCGCTTTTGATAGTTTTCATTTTTAAAAAAAGTATCGGTGGCAAAACCTGCAATATATACAATGCTGCAGTTGGTTACAAAACTGCAAAACATTTGTATGCAGCCAAGCTTTACATTTTGTAATAACAGTTGCCCACGCTCCGGATGTATAAACTGGGGCAATACAGAAAAGTATAAGAATAAAGAACCGGGATTAAGCAGGTTATTGATAAATCCTTTTATATAAAAATTGCCGACACTGCTGTTTTCAACCGGTACATTTTCCGTTTTCCATTTTACGGTTTTAAGGTTGGCAATGGCCAGGTAAATTAAATAGGCAATGCCGCTATAACGCAGTACATCCAGCGCAAAAGGCATGCTTACGAGGATAGCTGTTAACCCAAATACGATGGCTGTAATATGCACCACAAACGAACTTGCAATACCCGCAGCCGTTGCCCAGCCTGCTTTACGGCCATACTCAAATGTGTAGGTAAGATACAGCATCATGTTGGGGCCCGGTGTAAGGGCAAAACCAACCACCAATAAAATAAAACTGAGCAGTTCGCTAAAAGGCATGTTTATTTGTATTCAAAATAAATTTCGGTAGCACCATAGCCATACAAATGGCTATATTGATTTACAAAAGATTTTACTTCTTTCTTCAACCGTAAAATATCGTGTATTTCATCTCGCAGTTTACCGGCACCTACACCATGAATAATTGTAAAAACCGGCTGGCGGTGAAGAATTGCCAGTTCGTAATATTTTTCAAAAGCCTTTAATTGCAGGCTGAGTATTTCAAAATTGCTCAGGTGCTTCCAGCTATCCGTTAGCTTTTCAATATGCAGATCAACCACTGTTCTGGCAGGTTCCAGGTTTTGTTTTATTTTATGGGCATCATACAGCCGAAAGCCTGCGTTGCCCAGCCTGCTTAAATCTACCTGCTCTTCTTTTACAAAATCAGGATAATCTTCCAGCAACATATAAGAAAAGCCGGGCTCGTTTTTCAATTGTATCTCTTCTATCTTTTTAAATAATTGCTTTGCTTTTATTTTTAAAGAAGTTTCAAAATACGGGGCTTTCTTTTTATCAGGTACTTTTAATGCAAACTCAAATTCAAAACGAGGACTATCGCTCAGGTCTTCAAACTTTACATCGTGCAGGTAAAAATCACTTAAAGCTTCAATTGTATTTTTAAGCTGAAAATCACTTGCACCGCCAATCATCAAGTTGTATGTAAAAGTGTAAGCCGTTTCGTTTTGGTTAACCAGGTAGAGTTTAAATTTCTCTACAATATCATCATCAAAAATATCCTTATCAAAAACAGGAAAAAAAGCCAGTTTAATGCCATTGCCTTCTTTTTTTTTTGGCATGGCTTTCTCCTTTTGTACATTATCAATAAAAGTCTTTTTCTTTTCGGCCTTAAATTTTTGAGAGAACATTTTAAAATAAGGAAAATCAATCTGGTCGGTATAAATAGGAAATTTCACACCCTTCACTTCTACCAAAACCATTTTTTCATTCATAATTTCTACCACAGATCCTTCCTCATCTGTTAGCAAAACCAATATTTTATCGCCGGGTTGATATTTCATAACAAAACAATACAGGTTATAATTAGCCAGATGAAATTAAGTGACTCAAATAAACCTCTTTTATTGCACAAAGATACGGCCAGGAACAGCTGCAAATCTTCAAAAACAAGGCAATAATGATACAAGGTAATTTTTTCTTTAAAAAACACATTATAACCCTGCCCGGCTATTCATATTTTCGATACATTTATATTTTAGAATCAAACCGTATAATACAACCCTGATAAACATGATAAAATCGTTACTAATTACTGCATTATTTTTAACACCGTCATTTTACTTAACTGCTCAAAGAGAGTTAAAAAACCCTTTAATAAACAGCAAGGAAGTAATTGCCAAAGGGGTAAAACTGCACGATGATAAAAAATACAAAGAGGCCATTGCCGAATATCAAAAAGTACCTGTAAGCGATACTGCCTATGCAGATGTTTTGTATGAAATGACATTAAGCTACTACAACGACAGTAATTATGTGGCTGCAGAAAAACTGGCAAAAAAAGGGCTTGGTCTTTTCCCGGGAAAAAAAGTTTCCTTAATGCGGGTGCTTGCAGATATTTATGACGACACAAAACGCATTGATGAGGCCATTGTTATTTATGATTCTATACTCGCCATGAACCAGTATGATTACCTCACTTATTTTAACAAAGGCATTTGTTTGTACAGGCAGGAGAAAAATGATGAAGCGGCATTGAATTTTCAAAAAACATTGATGCTGAATCCGTATTATTCATCGGCACATTATTTTTTGGGCCAAATTGCATTGCTCAAGGGAAATTTAACGGAAGCCATGATGAGTTTTACGGCAAACCTTTTTTCAAACCCCGGTAACAGGTACTACGAAAAATCAATTGGCTATTTATCTTCCATAGCAAAAGTAAATACAACAATTGATGAGTATCTTAAAAATTATAAACCATCGGGCGCCAATAATTTTGAATCGGTACAGGATATTATTGTAAGTAAAATTGCGTTGGATAAAAACTATAAACTTAAGGTTGACCTGGAAGACCAGATCACCAGACAGTTGCAGGTTTTGTTCGAAAAAATTGAATTCTCCCCAAACGACAAAAGTTTTTGGATGCAGTATTATGTGCCTGCCTACAAATCCATCTGGGATAATAAAGATTTTGAACCTTTTATCTTTTACATTTTCAGTGAACTTAATATAGACAAGGTAAAAAGCTATATTAAAAAAGAGAAAAAAGAGATGGAGAAAATGACAGAACCGGTGTATGCCTATTTCAATAATATCCGCAAAACACAGCAACTGGATGCATCAAAAAGAGATGCCACCCCCATTAAATACTACATAAAAGATTACCTGGTAATTGGCAAAGGTGCATTTGCAAAAAATGAAAAGGATGAAGAAATACTGGTTGGCCCCTGGGAGTTTTACCACAAAAATGGCAAACTAAAATCGAAAGGTTCATTTGATAAGGCAGGGTTACGTAACAGCGAGTGGAGCTATTATTACGAAGATGGCGGCATAAAAGAACGCAGCCTGTATGTATTGGATAAAGCCAATGGTAAAAGTGAAGTGTGGTTCGAAAACGGCGTAAGATATTCATTATCGGATTATAAAGATGATATACTGGACGGTGTGGAATACCAATATTATTACAACGGTAATCTTGAATCAATCATCACATACAAAAAAGGAAAAAAAGATGGCCCTGCAAAATACTATACCGTTAATGGCACATTAAATAACACCTGTGCTTATATAAACGATATAAAAGAAGGTGAAGAGATAACTTACTACGAGAGCGGCAAACTTTTTTCGAAACTGAAATACATCAATGGCGAAGCAAGCGGCACCTATACCGAATACCATGAGAATGGCAAAGTGCTTAAAACCGGCGATTTTGAAGACGGAAAAAGTACAGGACCATGGAAATGGTTTTACAAAACGGGCCAGGCAGAATACACAGGCACTTATGTAAAGGGAGAACTGGTTGATGAATATATTTCTTATTACAAAAACGGCAAGGTAGAAAGCAGAACCTTTTATAAAAAAGGAGAAATTGATGGAAAACGGGAAGAGTATGATGAGGATGGAATTCTATCATGCGAAACTATTTTTGAAAAGGGCCGTTTTCGTGATATAAAATTCCTGGATAAAAAAGGAAATATCATCAGCAATACCAGCAGCCGGAAAGGGAATGCCAATATTACTTTTTACAACCCTGATGGCAGTAAAACCAGGGAAGGCTATTTTACAAAAGAGGGTTTACAGGATGGTAAAGCCGTTTATTATTTTAAAAACGGCAAAATACAATCGGAGGTAATGTATAAAGATGGTATGCAGGAAGGCAAAAAAACAATTTACTACCCCAATGGCAAAATAAAAGAAGAAGGTACTTTTAGTAAAGATGAGCCCGATGGATATTTTGTAACATACTTTGTTAATGGTGCTGTTGAGGAAGAAGGCTGGCATGTAAATGGACAGAAGCAAGGCACTTTTTTATTTTATGATCAGTTAGGTAATTTAACCAGCAAACTTTATTACCTGAATAACGATGTGCATGGAGTTGCTGAATATTACACACCCGATGGAAAGCTAAGCCACACTGAGTATTATGATAATGACTGGTTTAAAAAAGTTGAGCAGATGGATACACTCAACAATTTACTTTCCACATCTGAACTGGTTAAAGGAGAGGGAAAGGTTTTGTTTAAACATTACAATGGCAAACCTTATTTTGAAAGTAATTACAACCATTATAAACTAAACGGCCAATACAAAACCTTTAACGGAGATGGTTCTGTTGCAACAATCTCTTTTTATAAAAACAGCGAGCTTGACAGTACTTTTAAATCGTGGCACAGCAACGGCAAACTGCGCCTTGATGCAAAATATGTAAATACAGATGCATCCGGCACCTGGACATATTATTACAGAACCGGCGTGGTATCAGAAACAGAAATATATGAAGACGGTAAACTGAACGGTAAGGATATACAATACAACGAAGCAGGGATGATTATGAGAGAGTATGATTTTAAAAACGGACTGGTAGATGGGGCCGTTAAATATTATGGCGATAATAAACAACTGGCGGCCGTATTATATTTTACAAAAGATGAATTGACCGGTTACAGTTATGAAGATAAAACGGGTAACCTGGTTCCGGTAATTCCTATTAAATATGGCACAGGTAAAATAACAGCTTATTACAAAAACGGAAGCAAAAGCGTAGAGCTGGCATACAATGAAAGTTTGATGGAAGGTAAAAGAATATTGTATTACAGCAATGGCAAAGAATACGTAAATACAAACTGCGTAAACGGCGGCGATGACGGTGTAAAAAAAGTGTACTACCCAAGTGGTAAAATAATGAAAGAAGAAACTTACATCAATGGTAATTTACATGGCCCAAACAGGTATTACGCCGAAAACGGCAGCCTTATTTCTGATCTTAATTATTATAACAACGATTTGCACGGGGTTTGTAAATATTACGAAGCTGGTAAATTAACCGAAACACTGGTGTATTATTATGATATGCTGGAGTCTAAAAAATAAACTGATCAATGACTATAAAATTATTCCGTACTACCCTGTTGCTTACAGCCACATTATTATCCGTATCATTTTTTTCAACAGCGCAAACACTGGAAGAAATGCAGAAGTTGTATCCCGGTAAAACAGCCGTATTTTCAAACGTTAACCGAACGGTTGACATATCATACAGCAAAGGTGTGCCGGTTGCAAAGGCAACCGAAATATCAGAAATGTTTATTCTTGATGATAAGGCCAATGGCATTTATAACAAGGATAAGGTGTACCACAGCAGCTTTAACGAGCTAAAAAGTGTAGAGGCATACACTACTGCTCCGGATGGCAATGGCACAAAAAAATTAAAGGTGAGTGAGTTTAAAACACAATCATCATCCAGCAGGGATATTTTTTATGATGATTCTAAAGAAACAAGTTTTGACTATCCGAGAGTATTTAAAGGCAGTGTTACACATGTGGAAACTGAGCACTTTAATAAAGATATTCACTTTATTTCTCCATTTTATTTCAGCAGTTATTTGCCGGTAGTAAATGCTACATTCAGTCTTACTTTTCCGGAAGATATGGATGTGCGGTACATTATTAAAAACGACGACAAAAAAAATATCACTGTTACAGAAACTAAAAAAGGAAGAAGAAAAAAAATTGAGTTCAATGCAACTTCCATTAAGGAGTATGAATATTTTCCTGATGCGGTATCTCCCTCTTACTATGCACAACATGTAATTGTATATGTAGCGCAATACAAAAATGATGATAACGCCATTGTGCCTGTGTACAATACTGTAAACGAATTGTACAATTGGAATGCAGGTTTTTTAAAGGACATAAATACAACACCGAGTGAGCTACTTAAAAAAGTTTCGGACAGTATCTGCCGTGGCAAAACCACAGACTGGGAAAAAGCGGGAGCCATTTACCGTTGGGTACAAAATCACATTAAATATGTTGCTTTTGAAGAAGGGCTTGAAGGCTTTGTGCCACGCCAGGCTGCGGATGTTTGCAGCAAAAGATACGGCGATTGTAAAGATATGGCGAGCCTGTTAACGGCACTTTTAAAAACCAGCGGCTTAAATGCTTACTTTACCTGGATAGGCACCCGCAGCATACCTTACACTTACACCGAAGTGCCGTTGCCTATTACTGATAACCACATGATAAGCGCTGTAAAAATTGATGGCAAATGGATTTTTTTAGATGCCACCGACCCTAATTGTATTTTTGGTTTCCCAACAAGTGGCATACAAAATAAGCAGGCACTTATTGGTATGGGGGCCGAAAAATTTGAACTGGTTACTGTACCCGTTGTTGAGCCTGCAAAAAATGCCATTATTGACAGTACTTTTTTAACGATAGATAAAAAGCTATTAAAAGGTTTCGCATCGGTAGATTATCTTGGATATTATGGCAGCAATGTTTACAGCAGCCTTATGTTTAACAAAGGTGATGATGAACGTGTATATGCCCGGCGGCGGATGGCCAAAGGCAGCAATAAATTCATCATGAAAGATTACAAGATTACTTTTCCGGATACTTTAAATAAAACAGCCAACATCTCATCTAATTTTGAAATACCCGATTATGCAAAATCAATTGATGATGAAATTTATATAAACCTCAACCTGGAAAAACTTTTTAATTACACGCCGGTTGATACCGCAAAAAGAAAAATAGCCATTGATAACGATTACCTCTCAGATATAAGGCAGGTGCATGTTTTAAAGATACCAGATGGTTATGTGATGGAACATTTACCGCCAAACACTTCTGTTTCAAACAACGTGGTTGATTTCTCTATTCAATACAAACAGGTAAAAGACCAGGTGTATGCAACACAGTTGTTCGTTATAAAAAAACTGTTTACAGAACCTGCAGATTTTAATAATTGGAATGCTGCACTGGCAAAAGCAGCACCTGCTTATAAAGAAGAAATTGTACTAAAGAAAAAACAATAAGAAGAAAAAAAATAAAGCGATGAATCTAAAACCTGTTTACCTGGCTGCATTACTTATTGCAACCGCACTTACTTCTGAGGCCCAATTATCAGGCTTATACAGCAGTTCATTTTCTTGGAACGAAAAACCTGCATTGCATAAAATGCCCGAAAAATTTAAAGATGCCAGTGCCATATACCTGCGTGATGACCGCATTTATGAGTATAAGTTTGAGGATAAAAAGATGGTGCAATATAACTACGTGTATAAGCTTATTAAAGTAGCCGATGATAAGGGCATTGAAAGTTTCAATAAAATTTATGTGCCTGTTTACGGAACATCTGAAGTAAGTAATTTAAAAGCAAGGGTTATCAATTCAAATGGCCAGGTAATAAATGTACCCTCCGAAAAAATTAAAGATGAAATGTACGAAGGCAACAGGTTTCGTTTTTTTGCTATGGAAGGGCTCGATAAAGGTTCGGAAATTGAATATACGTATGTAACCAAAAGAAATCCTACTTATTTTGGGTCGGAAACTTTCCAGAGTGCATCTACTCCTTATGCAAGGGTAAATGTTTCGCTGGTGGTACCAAAGCATCTTAAATTTGAAGCGATGGGCTTTAACGGCTTTACCGTATTAACCGATAGTATTATTGATGAAACCCGTGTTATTGCTGCCTTTTCTGATAACATACCGCAACTGGAAGATGAAAAATATGGCCTCCCCAAACCGTATATGCAGCGCATTGATTATAAATTAAGTTATAACCTTAGCTCTAATAATCCGGTTAAATTAAACACCTGGAATGAGATGGCGAGAAACATTCACCGTAACCTCACCAGCATTTCGGATAAGGAAAGAAAAGCCGTAACAAAATTTGTAAATGCCGCCAATGTTCCCGAGGGCGCCAATGAAGAAACCAC
>JANMBZ010000229.1:0-34389 GCA_031360765.1 Chitinophagaceae bacterium | reverse complement strand
TTTTTTTACCCATTCTGGTAAAGGGTAATTTATTTTTATCTCGCCAATTTTGCAATGTTGCTGTACTAATACACAGCATCTCCATTACTTCATCTCCTGTGAGTAATTTGTCGTGGGAAGTTTTGTCTTCGCTTAGCACTTTTCTAATAATACCTTCAATTGTAGATATGAAATCGGGGAGTGGAATTGATAATAAGATATGTTGATCCATTTGACAATAATTTTTAGGATTCAAAAATCCTATTTAAATATCAATGGAACTATACCAAAAGGGGGACAAATTTTTAGCTTGTCCGGGGACAAAATATTTTAATTGTTAGGGAACAACTTTTCTTTTTCTCTATTCAATTCACTAATAATATCACTTAATTTTTTAATTGCATCTTGATATATGGATATTTTAAATCCAACATTTTTCTTCTCAATTATATCTTTCCTAATTTGTGTTTCGCTAAATTTACGGCCGGTTAAATGATGTACCGCAGTTGCTACAGCAGTATCGTTTGTTTGAAACAAATGTCTTTCTCCAGTTTTTAAAACAACTTCTAATATCTGTTTGTTATGTATTTCCTCCTTAGTCTGGTTTGGAGTACTGATTTTTATCTTTGTTTTTTTTCCTAATCCATTTTCCTTCCAATATTTAATTCCTTCCTTATTTTCCAAAATATCAATATCCGCTCTCAAAATCCTTATCATGTCGGTTAATTCACTTGAAATATCTGCAAAGTCATATTCGCATTCAACCTCTAAGAAAAAATTATAACTATGCAAAAAATCTGACTTGGCTTTTACAGTTTCTACTTCTTGCAAAGTATTATACATGTAGTTTAATTGATCATCAGAATTCTCTAACTTTTGCTTTAATTCATTGCCCTCAAAATGATCATATAACGGCACAAATTCTTTATCTACAAAATTATTTAGTTGCTTGTAAGAAATTTCAAAATTCATAAATTATTAATTTGGAATTTGTCTATTTGATTTACTGATTTTCATTATCTCTTTTTTATTAAAATCATCATCATTCTGAATGTACTTTTTAAGAGTCTGAAAGCTGCTATGACCTACCACACGCCTCACAACTTCCTGCGGTACTCCAAACTGAATGCAGTTTGTAATGAAGCTGTGCCTTGCAACGTGCCAACTCATCATCTCCCAGGCTTCATAAGTTTTTTCTGTAGAAGTTTTATTTCTTTTTTGCACGTAATTAAATTGCCGAAACAGTTCCGCCTTTTGCGCCAGTTCCTTTAAATATTCATTACCTTTTTGATTGCTGATTATTGGTAGATGGCCTCCATTTTTCCAGTACTTATCAAAAATTTCCTGCAGTTCAGGTATCACAGGAATTTTAACAAACTCATTTGTCTTAACCGCTATTTTTGTTATCAATCCATTTTGTACGTGTACAGGCTTCAATGTTGATAGGTCGCTATACCTCAATCCACAATAACAACCGATCAAAAAAAGATCTCTTACTTTATCAAGCCTGGCTTCTACTTCAACTTTAGCCAACTGCTGTATTTCCGGATGCTTTAAAAAAAAATGATCCTTGCCGTCTTCATTTGGAATTTTCCATTTTTTAAAAAAAATAAACTCATTATATCCTTTATCATTTGCCCAACTTAAAAATGTCTTTATGTTCTTTATATAAAATCCAAATGAATTATCATACATTCCTAAAAATTGCCTGAACTGCTTATAAAAATTATCGTTGAAATCGTTGAAGGTGAGCGGTGTGGTATTGGATTTTTCAAACTTCGTTAAATAGCTCAAAGTTGTATTGTACCCTTTTACAGTCCGGGCAGCTCTGTCGGATCCATGGACTATGATAAATTTCTGAAACAATGGAACGGGTTGAAAGTCGGTAATTTCGACTGCGGTTGTCCAGGGGAGTTTTACAACAACATTTTCTTTTGAAACCGGCCGGCCAGAAAGTTCCAATTTTAGAATTGCAGCTTCAATATCATTTTGTTGCTTTGTAAGAATGGAATTGATAAGGCTATAATTTTCTCTTGTACGCTTCACCTGCTGCCTATTTTTGGCTTTATCCCAATGTTTTGGCTCTACGGCCTGGCCTGAGCTAATTCGGAACCTATAACCCTTGTAGTGAACCGAATGAAATATTGTGACCGGGCGTTTTATTTCCGCTTTTTCTCGTTGATCCGCATTAATTTTACTTACACGAACTTCTTTAGTTTTATCTAAATTAAGATTCAGTTTTGCTCCCATTAAATAAAATTGAGTAATACCTGCTTACAGTTTAACTGACAGTTTTTTATTATTCCCAAATATATCAAAGTTTATTCAATTATGCTAAAGGGATTATCTGCATTGCTTTTCAGAGGCTTGCTAAGAATATTATGGAATAAATAAACATACCATAATTATTCCTTTCGTGGGCACCACAAAAGCTTCGCTATTGCGAGGCTTTTTTTTGCCTTTGAATGCATATTTCTCTCCTAAAAAAAAATTGTGGCATCGTTAATGCTAGTCAGATGTAGAACAACATCTACAATAACTAAGTATTTGGTACTATCTTTTTTAAAATCATAATAAATAATTTTGTACGTTTTAAATGCTGTACTTGTTAGCGTGATCGGGCAATGTTCCTGATGATAACGATTGCTTTTTTTAATCCCTTATCCAAACAAACATGCGCTACAATAAAAACAATGGCAATTTTGAAAAACCCTGTAATGTGCCAGATATAAAAATTAAAAATTACGCAACTTCTATTGAAGGCGATATCCCCAAATCTGAATCCAGCTTCTTTCATTTTCCATATAATACAAAGGATTTCAAAAAAAATGAAAATATGCCGGTTGGTAACGATGAAGAAAAGTTAAAACTGGTAATGAATGCTGCCATGGATGCAATCATCTGCATAAACACATCAGGAGAAATTATTTTTTGGAACCCGCAGGCTGCGGCAATATTTGGATGGACTGAAAAAGAGGCCTTGGGTTATCAGCTAGCTGAGCTCATCATACCTCAACAATATCGCAAAAGACATATTGAGGGTATGGCACATTATTTAAAAACCGGTGAAGGGCCTGCATTAAATAAACTAATGGAGCTATCGGCTGTAAAACGAAGCGGTCAAGAATTTCCAATTGAGTTAACCATTATGCCTATAAGGCAGCAAACTGAAGAGTTTTTCTGTGCTTTTATTAGGGATATTACAGAACGCAAAAAATCAGAAGCAGCCCTTAAAAAAGCTTATGAAGAGAAAAATATCATATTAGAGCGTATCGATGATGGTTTTTTTGCAACAGATGAAAACTCCGTAATTACCTTCTGGAATACAAGAGCCGAAATTCTGCTGGAGGCAAAACGTGAAGATGTAATTGGCAAAAATTTGCATGAATTGTTTAAAAATCAATCTTCAATGGCGTTTTATAATCACTATCAAAAAGCCATTAAAGAAAACACTACCATCCATTTTGAGGAATATTCTACACGAACCAATAAATGGTTTGCAGTAAGTGCATTTGCCTCCGTTAACGGTTTATCGGTTTACTTTAAAGATGTAACTGAAAATAAAGCTGCGGAAGAAAAAATAAAAGAAAGCGAGTTACGCTATAAATCAATTATTGATCAGGCAACCGATGCTATCTGCATTGCTGATGCATCTATGAAAATTTTAGATGTAAATCCTTACTGCTGCCAGATGCTGGGATATACCAAAGATGAATTTTTATTGCTTTCGGTAGCAGATCTTTTTTTACCGGAAGACCTTATAGTAAACCCTTTTAAAATAACAGCATTAAAATCGGGTAATGTTATCAGGAACGAAAGGAGATTTAAAAAGAAAGACGGTTCGTTAATTGAAGTGGAAATGAGCGGAAGGATACTGGAGGATGGAAGATTTATCGTATTTGGGCATGATATTGCAGAACGTAAAAAAGCGGAAAATAAACTCAGGGAAAGTGAATTACGCTACCGGTCGCTTAATGAACAGGCAACAGATACCATTTGTATGCTGGATTCTAATTTCCGGTTTATTGATGTGAATAACAGCGGCTGCCAGATGTTTGGATATTCAAAAGAAGAAGTTTTACAAATGCATATGGCCGAACTGTTGTTTGAAGAAGACCTCAATACAAACCCCATCAGAATTGATGATTTAAAAGCAGGAGAAGCGATCAGTAATGAAAGGAGAATTAAAAGAAAAGACGGATCAGCTATATTGGTGGAACTAAGCAGTAAAATGCTGGAGGATGGAAGCATCATCATATTTGGCCGTGATATTTCTGCACGTAAAGAATCGGAAAGGCTGCTAAGGGAAAGTGAAGCAAAATATCGTTCTTTTTTTGAGAGCAGTATGGATGGCATACTGATTACTGTTACCGATGGAGCTATACTATCCGCTAACCCGGCAGCCTGCGAAATATTTAAAATGACAGAGCAGGAAATTTGTACTGCAGGCCGTATGGGTATTGTGGATCTTACAGACCCCAGAGTTTACACTCTTTTAGACGAACGCAAACGTACAGGCAAGGTAAAGGGAGAGATTACCTTAATACGTAAAGACGGCAGTAAATTTGAAGCGGAACTTACCTCGGCGGTGTTTACCGATTCGTATGGCCAGGAGAGAACCTCCATGATTGTGAGGGATATTACAGAACGCAAAATAGCGGAAGACCGGGTTAAAGAAAGTGAGTTACGCTACCGCACACTTAATGAGCAGGCAACCGATGCTATATGCATTACCGATGCTTCCATGAGGTTCATTAATATTAATCCATACGGTTGCGAAATTTTTGGATATACGGAGGAAGAAGTACTGCAACTTTCTTTATCTGATATATTATTTTCGGAAGATCTTGCAGACAATCCTCTAAAAGTGAGTGAATTAAAATTGGGAGAAACAACCAGGAATGAACGGAGGCTTAAAAGAAAAGATGGTACAGCGGTAGATATGGAAGTAAGTACAAGACTCCTGGAAGATGGGAGGATGATCATGTTTGGCCATGACGTGTCTGAAAGTAAAAAAGCAGCGCAGCTAATAATAGAAAGTGAAGCCAAATACCGCACTTTGTTTGAACAAAATATGGCTGGTGTATATCAAACCACTGCTAACGGGGTAATATTAAATTGTAATAATGCATTTGCAAAGATGCTTAAATATGATTCGCCAGCTGAGTTGCTTGAAATAAATGCATCAGCGCTTTATTTTTCACCTGAAGAAAGAAATGCTTTTGCCGATAATGCAATAAATAATAAAAACCTGAATAACTATGAAAGCGTTTTAAAATGCAAAGATGGAAGCCCTTTACATTTTATTGAAAATATTTCGGTGCGGAAAAACGAAATAACCGGTGAAATCTTTTTTGATGGAATTATGATTGACATTACAGAAAAGAAACAGGCTGAGCTCAGATTAAAAGAAATCAATGAACGCTATAACTTAATAAGCCTGGCTACCAATGATATGGTTTGGGATTGGGACCTGCTTACCGGTAATGTATATCGTAACAAAGAAGGGTGGAAAAAAATATTTAGAACCGGTGATAAAGAAATAGAAAGTGAAACAATACAGGATTGGGATAACAGAATTCATCCCGACGATTTTGAAGCGGTTAAAAAAATCGAAAGAGAAATACCACATTCTGATAAAGATTTTTTTGAGGTAGAATGCCGTGTATTAAGGGATGATGGCACCTATGCCTACATACACGACAGGGGTTATATTATGCGCAATGAACAAGGCGTAGCATACCGCCTTATGGGTGCAACCCAGGATATTACTGCAAGAAAACAGGCAGAACTTCAGGTTGCCAAAAGCGAATTACGATTCAGGTCGCTTGTACAAAACAGCTCAGACATCATCTGTATTTTTAACGACCGGGGCTATTTTTTATACAGCAGTCCTGCAATTAGAAAAGTTTTGGGATTTGAACCTGAAGAGATTATTGAAAAAAATGCATTTGCCTTTCTGCATCCCGATGATGTGAACCCTTTAAAAGATTATTTATCGCAACCGAAACCGGACATGAATCGGGAAATGCCGTTGCTTCGTTTTAAAAATAACCGTGGCGAATGGAAATGGATTGAAAGCAAAGTTACCAACATGTGCGATAACCCCGAGGTAGCAGGATATGTTTTTAACTGTAGAGATATTACTGAAAGAAAAATTGCAGAAGCAGAAATAGAAAAACTTTCTTTTATTGCCCGTGAAACCGGTAACGCAGTTATCATTACCAATCCGGAAGGGGAAATTGTTTGGGTAAATGAAGGCTTTACAAAAATCACCGAATTTGAATTGGAAGAAGCGATGGGTAGAAAGCCCGGCGATTTTTTACAAGGCGAGGAAACCAGCCTGGCTGTTGTTAAATACATGCGCAAAAAGCTTAAACAAGCAGTACCCTTTCAATGCGATATTATCAACTATTCAAAATCTGGCAGAAAATATTGGCTTCGCATACAATGTCAGCCCCAGTTTGATGAAAGCGGGAATCTAAAATATTTCTTCGCTATTGAAACAGATATAACAAAAGAAAAAGAAGCAGAAGAAATTTTAAAAGCATCAGAAGAAAGATACCGGTATCTTTTTAATAACAACCCGGTAAGTATCATAATCTGGGACCTTGAAACCCTGCAGGTGCTTGAAGTAAATGAAGCCGCCGTTGCACTTTATGAATACAGCAGAAAAGAATTTATTAATAAAAACATTTTAGAACTGCGGGAGGAAAAGTATTACCAAAACATAAAAGAGTTTGCTGCAAAAGCACTTATTGAAAATGATTTTATATCTGTAAAAAACTGGATGCACATAAAAAAATCTGGTGAGGAAATATGTTTAAATATCAGTTCTCATAAAATCCATTTTAATGGCAAACCTGCCATGTTGGCCCTGGCTACCGATATTACCGAAAAATTAAAACTACAAAATGATCTCGAAAAAGAAAGACTGCTAAAACAGCAGGAAATTACCAAGGCAGTTATATCAGCCCAGGAATCTGAGCGGCAGGAACTGGGAGGCGAACTACACGATAATGTAAATCAGATTCTGGCAGGTTCTCTATTATACATGGGGCTTGCAAAAAAAGAACTAAAAATTGCACATCCATATTTGAATGAAACAGAAATACTCATTAATACAGCAATTGAAGAAATCAGAAACCTCTCTCACTCTCTGATTGCGCCTTCTATGCACGAATCTGAATTTTTGGATGCATTGAAAAACATTATAGAAGTTACTCAAAAAACCAGTGGTATCAACATATGTCTTTATGCAGGCCAATTTGATGAAAACAGTATTTCCGATAAATTAAAACTAACTATTTACCGTATTGTACAGGAGCAACTCAACAATATTCTTAAACATGCCGCTGCTCAGAATGTGGTGGTACAACTATCGAAGGATAATGAAAAAACCCTGTTAAGCATAAAAGATGATGGTGCAGGCTTTGATACTTCACAAAAAGCAAAAGGTGTAGGTCTGCTGAATATAAAAACCCGGGCTTCATTATTTAATGGTGAATTATTCATCATTTCGTCGCCCGGAAATGGATGTGAATTAAGAATTTTGTTTGATAGTATTTAAACAGCTTTTTTTAAAATCATCATCTGACCCAAATGATAGGCATCATGCTGCAGGCAACCCATCATTAATTCGTAATAAGTTTGTTCTTTTTTGGCAGAAGGTTTATCCAGGTTTTCTGCATTAAAATGAAGGATTGCATTGCGTAGCAAATGATAGGCAGCTTCAAAATCCAGCAATGCCTGTTTCCAGTTTTCGTTATTGGGATCATCCGGTAACAAAAAATCCTGAAACGGTGGTGGGTTATCGGTACCTGTAAGCCGGTTTACAACCCTGGTACGCCAATAGGTAATATGTGCAACCAATCGCCAGATGCTGTTAGTATCTTCCGAAACAGTTTTTAAAGCCATCAAATCATCAATACCATGCAGGGTTTCTTTAAAATTATTTCCTATCCAGCAATGGCCGTGCTGCAGATCGGCAAACAGTTTTAATATGCGGTTAATTTCATTAGCCATATTTTTGTGGAGCAGTTAATGGTTGATGGTTAATAGTTAATTGAAGAGCCTTCACAAATTTACACATCTAACCATTAACCTGTAACTAATAACTTTTAACCGATAACGATTAACTTACAATATGGATTTAGAATTTAACAAAAATGAAGATTCGATGAAAATGGCCTGGAGCCAGGTAAAGCGTCATCTTGAAAAAATATACGAAGGCGGCGGAAAAAAATCGGCAGCCAAACAAAAAGAACGCAACAAATTAACTGCCCGTGAGCGCATTGCTTATTTATGCGATACTGATAAACCCTTTGTGGAAATTGGTGCCTTCGCCGGTTTTGATATGTACCCCGAAGAAGGCGGATGCCCTGCAGGTGGCACTGTTAGCGGTATTGGTTATGTAAGCGGCAGGCAATGTGTAATTGTTGCAAACGATCAAACCGTAAAAGCAGGTGCCTGGTTTCCTATTACCGGCAAAAAGAATTTGCGCATGCAGGAAATCGCCATGGAAAACAATTTACCGGTTATTTACCTGGTGGATAGTGCCGGTGTTTTTCTGCCCATGCAGGATGAAATTTTTCCGGATAAAGAACATTTTGGCCGCATCTTTCGCAACAATGCAAAAATGAGTGCCATGGGCATTACGCAGATCGCAGCAGTAATGGGCGCCTGCGTTGCAGGTGGTGCTTACCTTCCCATCATGAGCGATGAAACATTGATGGTAGAAGGCAATGGCTCAATTTATTTAGCCGGCCCCTATTTGGTTAAAGCCGCAATTGGCGAAGATATCGACAGCGAAACTTTGGGTGGTGCCGATACACATAATTCAATCAGCGGCATTGCCGATTATAAATTTAAAACCGAAGAAGCATGTCTTGACCAGGTGAAGAAGATCATGAACAAACTCGGCCATCATAAAAAAGCAGGTTTCGATAGAGTTGCAGCAAAACCTCCTTTAAAAAATAATGGCGAAGTGTATGGCATCATGAGTGCAGGCAATACCAAGCCCTATGATATGGTTGACCTTATAAACTGCATCGCCGATAAGGATAGTTTCGATCAGTTTAAAGAAGATTACGGCAAAACCATTGTGTGTGGCTATGCCCGTGTTGATGGCTGGGCCGTTGGCTTTGTTGCAAACCAGCGCCTGATTGTAAAAAGTAAAAAAGGCGAAATGCAATTGGGCGGTGTAATTTATAACGACAGTGCCGATAAAGCCGCACGTTTTATAATGAACTGCAATCAAAAAAGAATACCCCTTGTTTTTTTGCAGGATGTTACGGGCTTTATGGTTGGCAGTCGTAGTGAGCACAGTGGCATTATAAAAGACGGAGCAAAACTGGTGAATGCAGTGGCAAATTCTGTGGTGCCAAAAATTACCATCATTGTAGGCAACAGCTATGGCGCAGGCAATTACGCTATGTGCGGCAAAGCTTACGATCCCCGTTTTATTTATGCATGGCCCACTGCAAAAATTGCAGTAATGGGCGGCGAGCAGGCTGCAAAAACGATGTTGCAAATTCAAGTTGCCACTTTAAAAAATAAAGGCGAAGTTATAACACCCGAAGTAGAACAGGAATTGTTAAGCAAACTGATTGCACGCTACGATGCCCAAACCACACCGTTTTATGCCGGTGCCAGGCTTTGGGTGGATGCGATTATTGATCCGGCAGAAACAAGAAAAATGATATCAGAAGGGATTGCTGCGGCAGATCATAACCCGGATATTGCAGAGTTTAAGACGGGGGTGTTTCAGGTGTAGGAATAGAAGTCCTGAGCGGAGTCGAAGGAAGTATGCTGACAATACTTCGCCGTTGTTGGCGTCTCGCCAACAACATCACCCCTTCTCCAACTTTTCGCCATTGTTGGCGTCTCGCCAACAACATCACTCCTTCTCCAGCTCATCCATAAATTCCTGCAATTTCTCCAGTTTACTAACCGGCAATTTCTTTATCCTGTCAACCGGGCTCGGTACCACCGGTTTAGGCTTTAGTTTATTAAGCGGGTGGTTATCGGCAACGTTAATCAAATCGCCGGGCTCCCATACAAACAGGTCATCAGGCGTGCAGTTACAGTGCAGGCAAAACTGCTCAATAGTAGCATAAGTAATTGTATCCACTTTTCCCGTAAGTATCCTGTTTACGGTGTGGTACTTCATCCCCTGCTGCACTAGGTAGCGGCTGGCATCCTCTACTCCACGGGTCCGCAGCAGGCTGGCAATGTTCTGTTTAAGCATAAAACATTCATTTTAAAGTTATTAATAAGTCAACAAGCAGGTTTATAAGTTCTACAATGCAGCAAAAATCTTAAGCAATCGTTATTAACGCACAATCATTAGTCACGTCAAATAATGCAAAGGTTATGTACAATAAAGCAACCGTCAATTACTCCAAATCAATCGTTATATAAACCATTGCAATCGTAATTGAGACTAATACAATAATCAATTACATTAAAGCAACGGTTAATTACTCTTAAGCAATCGTCAGTAAAAGTAGGAATATAAAGCATATATCCAAATTATTTTCTGTTAAAAAAACAGCATAAATACAGTTTGGGTATTCCAACACAGTAGCCACACCCAAAATAAATAACGGTCATACATCAGGTAGAATAAACAACTTATTTTTTCTTCAATCCCGCTACGCTTAACTTAGCCCTTTAAAAACAACTATTTTGAGCACAATACACATTTACACCGATGGCTCATCCCGTGGCAACCCCGGCCCTGGCGGTTTTGGCGTAATACTGATGTACGGCAATCACCGCAAGGAAATGTCGCAAGGTTTCAAGCATACCACCAATAACCGTATGGAATTATTAGCAGTTATTACCGGTCTGGAAGCCATCACCAAAAAAGAATTACCGGTTATTGTTTATTCCGATAGCCAGTATGTAGTAAAAGCTATTGAAGAAGGCTGGTTAAAAACCTGGATGCGTACCAACTTTAAAGGCGGTAAAAAAAACAAAGATCTCTGGACCCGTTATTTTCAACTTGCTCAAAAAATGAATGTAAAATTAAAATGGGTAAAAGGCCATGCCGATAATCCGTTTAATAACCGCTGCGATGAGCTGGCAACCAGTGCCGCCGATGGCAAAGATCTGGTGGCAGACGAAGGTTATGAAGATGCACAGGCTTCGTTATAAAAAGAGGCCACCGTGTAGCAGAGATGATAGAGAGAAGTCAGCCGCCTCAACTCCCCTGCCCACTCAGCGTTAAAATTAAAGCTGCATAAAAAACACCCGCCAGCTGCAGGTGTTTCTCAAAAAATATCTTAACAAATTATGCAGCTACTTCTTTATTATTAAAAGCAAAACGTTGTACCAGAAAATAAGCTCCAAATAAAACAGTACTGTAAACTAAATCGGCAACGATGCCTGTTTTTAAGAATGGCAGGCCGCCAGCTAAAGTGGCAAGGTATCCACTAAAATTTTGTGAGTATGTATGATAAACAGGGTTGTCGAAAACAAAGAATGCGGAATTAGATAAAAAGAAAAACAACAAAGATGAACCAATTGAATAACCGGCTACTGATAGTACATTTATCTTCTTCATGCTGAAAGCAATAACGGTTATTAAAGCTAATATGCCATAACCAACCAATTGTCCCCAGCCCCAAAATCCATCAGCAATACCAGAAACTTCAAAAATAACATCAGACAGGAACATGGCTAAAACCGGCAATGCAAAAGCCAGTCTTTTATCTTTAATAACTGCACCGGCAAAAATGGCCATACCAATTATAGGACTAAAATTATGTGGATATAAAATCACCCTGCTTAATGCTGCTATCACAACCAATAAAACCGCAATAATTAATGTAGATGTATTTTGTTTGTTCATTTTAAATATGCTTTGTGCAAAAATAGGCAATTATAGTTTTTTAACAGCCATTTTATAATAGCAGTTGTCCTCATGCTGTTAATTACCCGATTACCTATCTTTGAAAAATGGCACAGCACAATGTTACAGGTATTACCGGCGAGGCTTTGGCAGCAACATATCTGCAAGTGAATGGCTATTATATCCTGCACCAAAACTGGCGATACAGCCATTGGGAGGTAGATATTATTGCAGAAAAAGATAGCATTCTGCATTTTATAGAAGTAAAAACACGCCGAACTAAAAAGTTTGGCCACCCCGAAGAAAGTGTTGGTAAAAAGAAAATTCAAAACCTTATCAACGCCTCAGAAGCATATTTATATCAGCAACCCCAATGGAAAAGAATACAGTTTGATATTCTTTCCATCACTATTTTAAATGATGAACCGGTAGAATACTTTTTGATTGAAGATGTGTATTTATGAAGTAGACTGGATACTGGATGCAACCAACCATTAAACTATTAAACCTTCAACGCTTCCTGCATCTTTTCCACCAGCTTATAAGTTGCCGGGCAATAATCAATATTCTGTTTGTGAACATGCATGTAATCAACCATTTTCTTTTTGGGTAAATGAGGAAAACCCGAGCAATCTAAAGGCCTAATTTCGTAGATGGAACATTTATTATCTTTTAAATTTAAAAACTGGCAGGGCTGCTTTTTGTTTTGCCAGTCTTTATCTTTCTTCTCATAAATTAACCACTGATCGCTGAACTGTTGTGGCGTTTGTCCAAAATGCCCCGAGATTCTTTTTATATCAGCCTTTGTATAAGTAGGTGTCATTTTTTTGCAGCAATTGGCACAGGTAAGGCAATCAATTTCTTTCCATACTTCGGGCTCCAGTGCTGCTGTAAGTTTATCTAAACCACGGGGTGTGTGTTTTTCCAGTTTGGTTAAAAAGCGCTTCATGCTTTTTTTATTATACCTTACTTTTTGTTTAAACGAACGAAGATTAACTGGCAGCATATTGTATATTGAAAACTATTAAAGAAATTTAAGTTGCTAAAATAGCATATAATTAACTTTATTAAGCACTCTTACTAAAAACACTTTTATAAATATGTGGGAACCCTATAAAAAAGGATTTAAAGCCTGGCTTCAATTAGAAAAATCGCTGGCCGAAAACTCGGTGGAGGCTTACCTGCGGGATATTGATAAACTTACCGATTATCTGCAGGCTACAAAAAAATTAGTTACGCCGCAGGAACTGGAACTAAAGGACCTTGAAAAATTTGTGCAATGGATTAATGAACTGGGCATGACGGTTACATCCCAATCGAGAATCATATCAGGCTTAAGAAGTTTTTACGCATACTGCTACATGGAGCAGATTATTACAGTAAACCCAACGGCGCTTTTAGAAACTCCCAAACAAAAAAGAGCCTTACCAGATACGCTTAGTTTTGAAGAAATTGAAAGCATTATTGCACAGATAGATTTAAGCAAACCCGAAGGTGGCCGCAACAAAGCCATAGTGGAAACGCTGTACAGTTGCGGCTTACGGGTGAGTGAGCTGGTTAACCTGCGTATAAGTTGTCTGCACCTTGATATTGGTTTTGTACGGGTAATTGGCAAAGGTGATAAAGAAAGACTGGTACCAATCGGCAGCGATGCCATTAAATACATCAACATTTATAAAAATGAAATACGGGTACACATAAACATTAAACCCGGTCAGGAAGATTATCTTTTTTTAAACCGCCGTGGTAGCAAACTTACCCGTGTTATGATTTTTATTATGCTGAAGGCACTGGCAAAAAAAGCAGGCATTGTAAAAAGTATTTCGCCACATACTTTTCGCCATTCGTTTGCTACACACCTGGTAGAAGGTGGTGCCGATTTAAGAGCGGTACAGGAAATGCTGGGCCACGAAAGCATTACCACCACCGAAATTTACACGCACTTAGACAGGGAGTATTTAAGAGATACATTGCACCAGTTTCATCCGGCGTTTAAGTAGGTGTCAGGCCACTTAGCCGAGTTGTAGCTTTTAAGATTATTGGTAATGCTAACAATGTTTAAAACTAAATACTGTTTTTAGTGGTCAGACACCTGAAAACCGGCCAGTTGCTCCTTTCAATTGTATAAAAATTTTAGGAAGCAAACTTGGCCGGTAAAATAAACAACCATCACTATTCAAAAATGAAACTCGTCTTTCCTGATAAATTATTTTCGTTATCAAATAAGCTCAGGTAATACAAACCACTTGCCCATCTGGTATCTGGTAATAATTTCTCTGTAACTTCTTTTGCATTTGCATTGATTTGTTTTTTTAAAATGATATTACCGGCTGCATCGGTTATTTGCATTTGATAAAACCCCGCCTGTTTTAATTTTAAAGCAATGCTTAATTGTTGCCCACGCTGCAAAGGATTTGGGAAGATTTTGATAGTACCCGTTAATTTTGTTGCAAGCATTTTTAAACTGTCTGCAATATTATTTTTTACAGAAATTCCTGCAACAGAAGCACCCATTACAGTTGTAGTGCACGTTGTGGTAGTAATTAATCTTCCTACCACTCTGCTATCTGTTGTTACAGTAACTGTATCTAAATTTTTAATTTTTAATTTTTTTGTGGTAATTATAATTGCTCCATTTGAGCCATCGGGGCCAAATAATGCTGCGGCTGCCGGGCCTTGTAATACAGTTATGTTTTCAATATCATCAGGATTTATAGTATCTCTATTGGTAACTATTGTGCCATCTACAATATAAATTGGCCCCTTCTCTATACTAATTGCATTTATTCCTCCCATCCTAATTATTGTTTGTATTCCCGGCTTTGCTTCTGCATTTGATCTTACAACTGCCCCTGTAACTTCTCCTGCCAAAGCCCTGTCAATAACTGTTCCCCTTATAGCAACATCTATAATTTCTTTCTTTTTCAACAAAACCTCCCACTCTTTTTTTCGGTCTTTAAAATCACTACCGTCAATTGTAAATTCATTTGGTTCGTATCCATCAGCAATTACTTTGATAAAATATTTTTTATAATCCTTTATGCCTTTTATTTTATGTACGCCTTTTTTATTGGTAATTACAGTGTCAATAGTTGATAAGGAATTTATGATCACAAAAGCATTGGGAATAAACCGATTAGTTTCTGCTTCTTTTACGTTTATAACGGCTACTCCTTTACTTTCCGTTGCAGTGTAGTCATCAGAATTTCCAAAACTTATTCCGCCAACCATTATTTCTGTTAATCCAAGAGTAGCTTGCTTTTCCAGAATAGTAGTTAAAGATAATTGCAGACCAACTGGTACTTCCATTTCTTTAAACCCAGCTGCAGAAATTATAAGTATAGTATTTGAATTTACTTTAGTTGAATAAGCTCCATTTGCATCTGCTGAAATTCCAGTATTTGTGCCTTTTACTCTGATTGATGCAAAAGAAACAGGATTGCCATTGTTATCAGTCACTTTTCCAGTAACAACTCTATTCTTACTCATCGATACTTCGCCAACTTTCCCTGTCAGAGTATTATTAATATTTGTTGCTTTTATTTTATTCATGTCAGCAACTGTTACAACCTGCGTATTTCCCTGCGCCTTCGCACTGTTTCCTTTACTAAAAAACATAACAAACATCACAAAATAATTCCAGTACCAAAACAATTTTTTCTTTGGTTGTACAGGGCGACTGATAATTTTATCCAGTTGCTCGGGTAATGCACGGCCGCAAACTTTTTCATGCGTTAAGTTTGTAAAATAGTTCAGCACCTGTATATCCGTCATGGTACTAAAATCAATTACTTCTTTTGCACATGCATTGCAAAAGCGGCCTTGTTCTGTTGGGGTCATTTGTTGCCAGTTCTCGTGGCATGGTTCGGGAATAGAGAGTTGCAGTTTCTGCATAATCAGTAATTTAATTATACTGATGCAGTTTTAAAAATCATTACATAAATGCCTGAAAATATTTTTTTTTGGGAGATATAAATTTTTGAAGAAATACTATTTGCCTTCCAGCAGTACATCGGGTTTATGAAAATTCACTTTGTTCGCTGCATCCTGAGGGCTGTTATAATCGCTATTGGCAACACGTTTGCGGTAATTTTTAAAAAGGCTATGCCAGCGTAATTTAAGAACACCCAGCACACCTTCTTTAATAATGCCTTTGTTCATTTTACTGGCACCCAGTTCACGGTCAATAAAAGTAATGGGTACTTCTGTAATTTTAAAACCAAGTTTCCAGGCTGCAAATTTCATTTCAATCTGAAAAGCATAACCCACAAACTCAATACCATCCAGGTTTATAGCTTCCAGCACTTCTTTGCGGTAACATACAAAACCGGCGGTGGGGTCTTTTACCGGCATCCAGGTTATGATCCGTGTATAAAAAGATGCTCCTTTAGAAAGTATAATACGGTCTGCCGGCCAGTTAGCAACCGCACCTCCTTTTACATAGCGGGAACCTACTGCTACACCAGCTCCGTTTTTACAGGCTAAGTATAATCTTTCCAGGTCGTTTGGGTTGTGCGAAAAATCGGCATCCATTTCAAAAATAAAACGATAGCCTTTTTGTATGGCCCATTTAAATCCATAAATGTAGGCAGTGCCCAAACCTAATTTACCGGTACGTTGTTCTAAAAACAAAGCACCGGCATATTTAGGCAATAAAGATTTTATGATTTCTGCAGTACCATCAGGAGAGTTATCATCAATAATAAGTACATGGTAATTTTGTTGCAAACCAATTACTGCAGCAATTATTTTTTCGATGTTTTCCTTTTCGTTAAAGGTTGGTATTATGACTAATTTTTCCAATATACTTGAGTGATGACTAAACCAAATTTACATTAATTGTGGTAATGGCTTATCAACATATTTTCTACAGCAGTTAATTATTTGTTTTTTAACAGCGTACTGTTTAATATTTCGGTAAGTTTTTGCTTGGTGTGCAGCGGAAAATCGCCTCTCATCATCCAATCATAATATTGTGGCTCTGCTTTTAAAACATCTCTAACCGGCCGTCCCTTGTGTTTTCCAAAATTAAATATTTCAACTCCTTTATCGTTAAATGCAAAGCGGCGGGCATAATCAACCACTTTATCTTCGCCAATAACATTTAAAATAGATTCTACCGAATCGCCCAGGTTTTTATACCGGTCTAACTGTGCCATCAATACTTCAATGGTTGCATCTACATCAGCTTCGGCACTGTGTGCATTTACCAGTTCTTTCTGGCAAAAGAATTTATAAGCTGCAGTTAATGTACGTGGCTCCATAGTATAAAAAATGTGCTGCACATCTACCATTTTACGGGTACTTAAATCCACATCCATTCCGGCACGTAAAAATTCTTCCATTAAAATAGGAATGTCAAAACGGTTGCTGTTGTAACCACCCAGGTCGCAATTGTCAATAAACATTTTTATTTCGTTGCCCGCCTGTTTAAAAGTGGGTGCATCTTTTACCATATCATCAGTAATACCATGTATATCGCTTGTTTCCTGAGGTATAGGCATCTCCGGGTTTAAGAGCTTACGTTTTACCTGGCGGCTTCCATCAGGCAAAATTTTAATGATGGCAATTTCCACAATGCGATCGGTTGAGAGGCTTACACCTGTAGTTTCAAGATCAATAAAGGCAATGGGACGGGATAAATTTAACATTTCAGTTTTGTTAATTGTGAGGTTAAGTGAATATTTTTAAGCTGAATTTTGCCATTTTTTAATTTTATTGGCGCTGCAATGTAATATAAATACTATTTCTCCGTTTAACTTTGGTAAATTATCTTTGCAAAGATATTTTAGAACATAAGTTTTAACCCAAATGAACACAATGAAAAAATTATTATTAGTAGCCATCGTAATTTTTGCTGTTACTGCACTTGTTAGCAGTTGCACATCAAGCCGTAAAGGTACCTGTCCAATGGCCGAAGGTATAATCCATTAATCCACACTTTTTTATTTGATGAACTGGATTGATTTAAACAATATGCAGCAACTTGCTGATATTAAGGAACTATCGAAAACGCGGCCCCAGGTTATTTTTAAACACAGCACCCGTTGCTCTATCAGCACCATGGCTAAAAGCCGTTTGGAAAGAAACGAGCAGCCAGACTCTGGTGATTTTTACTTTCTCGATTTATTGAAATATCGCTCCATATCTGACCAGATTGCAACAGATTTTGCTGTAACCCACCAATCTCCACAAATACTTTTAATTAAAAACACTGAATGTGTTTATGAAGAAAGTCATAGCGGCATACAGATGGATGAAATTGCAGAGCAAATGGCATAAGTTTTCTGTCCACATTATTCAGGTATTTTTTATGGTATAGCAGCATAACATACAGGTATAAAAATTTGAAACATTCGCATTGACAATGCAATGCTACTAATAAACTCCGCTACATTTAACAAACTTTACATCCTCAAAACAGATAACAGATTTAAATCCGGTATCAACACTTATTACCAATTGTATTTCATTCAGCCTTTCAAACTTAAAAAATTATTGAATAAAGTTAAAAAGGCAGTTACTATAAAAATAGTAAACGCAATTTTAAATATATCTCACGCTGTATCTGCATCCAGTATCATTGTTGTAAATTTACTGATAATAAAAGTTTTCTGTATAAATTATGCCTGTACACAAATTACAAGAGGAGAAAGATAAATTTGAAGCACTTTTTCAATTTGCTTCTATGGGTATTGCAGTTGCCAATGCAAAAGCCGAAATACTGTTGGTGAATAATTTTTTATTGAGTCAGTTTGGATATGATAAGCCAGATGAAGTAGTTGGAAAACCGATTGAGCACCTTATTCCGATGCGTTATCATTCAAAGCATGTTCATTTGCGTAATCACTATATTGAAGATCCGCATCCCCGGCCGATGGGATTGGGCAGAGATTTATTTGCAGTTAGAAAAGACAGTACTGAGTTTCCGGTTGAAGTAAGTTTAAGCAGCTACACAATGGGCGAAGAAATATTTACCATTGCATTTGTAAGCGATATTACCAAGAGAAAAGAATTTGAAAACGCCATAAGCAATCAACAGGAGCAACTGGCAACAACCAATAAAAAGATAGAAGAACTGAATAACGAACTGGAAGGCAAAGTAGCATTAAGAACACTGCAATTACAGGAAACGCTGCAGCAGCTTGAGTTATCGAAAGATGAACTCACAAAAGCATTAAGCAAGGAAAAAGAACTCAGCGATTTAAAAAGCAGGTTTGTATCGATGGCTTCGCATGAATTCCGCACGCCACTCAGTACCATACTTTCCTCCGCATCGCTGGTGGCAAAATATGTTGATACAACAGAACAGGAAAACAGGACCAAGCATATTAACCGCATTAAGTCTTCTGTAAATAATCTTACCAATTTACTGAACGAATTTTTATCAATCGGCAAAATAGAAGATGGTAAAGTAATTGCCCACAATATTAATTTTAGTGTTAAAGAACTTATTACAGCACTTTGCAGCGAAATGGAAGGTATTGCAAAAAGCAAACAACAGTTCAGGTATGTACACACAGGAGAAGAAATAATTTTTTCGGATCCTGCTTTATTGCGCAATGTTATTACCAACCTTTTATCAAATGCCATAAAATTTTCGCCTGAAGCAAGTGTGATTGAAATTAACAGCAAGGTTTTAAACGACAGTATTATACTTACCGTAAAAGACAATGGCATGGGCATTTCAGCCGAAGATCAGGAGCATTTGTTTGAACGCTTTTTTCGTGGTACCAATGTTACCAATATACAAGGCACCGGCCTGGGCCTGCATATTGTTGGTAAATACATTGAACTGTTAGATGGTGAAATTGAATTTAAGAGTGAACTTGAAAAAGGAACTGAATTTATTATTAATTTAAAAAGAGGATAGTAACTTAAAAACTGCTACTTTACTGCATATGAAACATTTGCTGCTGATTGAAGATAACATTGAAATAAGAGAAAATACAGCCGAAATTTTAGAGCTTGCAGGTTATAAAGTACACACTGCAGAAAACGGTAAAATTGGCGTGGAGCTTGCATTACAGCAAAAACCTGATCTCATCATCTGCGATATTATGATGCCTGTGCTTGATGGTTACGGCGTATTGCACCTGCTGAATAAAAATCCTGAACTTACAGGCATTCCATTTATTTTTTTAACTGCCAAGGCAGAAAGAAATGATTTTAGAAAAGGGATGGAAATGGGTGCCGATGATTATATTACCAAACCATTTAACGATATTGAATTACTGAATGCCGTAGAAAGCCGGCTGAAAAAAACTGAGTTGCTCACTAAAAATTTTAATACCGATGCTGATGGCATGCAACAGATGCTGAATGAGTTTAAAGGAAAAGATGTGTTGAAAGAACTGGCAGCCGATAGAAATATTAACCACTACAAAAAGAAACAACCTATTTATACCGAAGGTAATCATCCCAACAGATTATATTATGTGCAAAAGGGAAAAGTAAAAACCTGTAAAACCAACGATGCCGGCAAGGAATTAACTGTGGGTCTTTTTAACGAAGGTGATTTTTTTGGATACAATGCATTGCTGGAAGAAACGGTTTATAAAGAAACAGCCGAAGCTATTGAAGACTGTGATATAGCCATTATACCTAAAGAAGATTTTGAAAACCTGCTGCACAACAGTCGTGAGGTTACACAAAAATTTATTAAACTGCTGGCCAAAAATGTTACAGAAAAAGAAAACCAGCTTTTAGGGCTTGCCTACAACTCGTTGCGAAAAAGAGTTGCAGATGCCCTGCTTACACTACAGGCCAAATACAAAACAGAATTGCAGGATAAATTTTCCATCCATATCAGCCGCGAAGACCTGGCCAATATTGCAGGTACTGCTACAGAATCGCTCATACGCACACTCAGCGATTTTAAAAGCGAAAACCTGATTGAAATTAAAGACGGTAACATCATTATCATTAATGAAAAAAAACTGGAAAAAATGTTGAATTGAGTTACAGAACCGTTGAGAGGTATTTATTAAAATCGTTTTTTAGTTTATTAAAATCGTTTTCAAAATATTCCATTTCGTTCCGGAGTTTTTCCTGGCGTTTGGCTAGCTTACTGTTAACCGCTTTTTCTGCACTGCCATTTAAATCCTCATCCTGATTATTTATATCGTGCCGCAACTCATCAATAAATTCATCTTTTAAAATAAATTTATTCTGAAACTGCTCGGCAAGTGCCAGAAAATTTTTATCCGCACTGTGATCCAGCACTTCGGACAGTCGGTTTTTTAAAAAAGAATTTTCCTGCTTAAAAAAATCCAATAAGCGGCTCCATGTTTTATTTTCATGGTGAAACTGATCTGATGTTGATATTTTTACCGGGGACATATTATTTTACTTAAGCTGATTTTTTTCTTTATCAAATTTATCTTGTTTATTAATTCTATATCAGAACTATTATCATTTTAAAACCTGAGGCTCATCAGGTTTAGCGCAGCAACGCTGCACTTCGGTTTTTGCCGCATTCATTTTAGGGCTAACATAAGGTATGCCCAGGCCCATTCCCCGCAGTATAAGCAGGCAGGCCATCACAGTCATCATGTATGGATATGCCCTGCGTATTTTTTGCCTGAAAGAAATGCCGATATAATTTCCCAAAAAAGCGATACTCCACATAATGGGCAATGTACCCAAACCAAAAGCTGCCATAAACAAAATACTATTACCAATACTGCCTGAGGCTATAGCACCTGCAACTGCCATATACACCAGTCCGCATGGCAATAAACCGTTAAGTAACCCAATTACAAAAAGCGAAGTTTTATTTTTTTGTGTGAACAAATGCCCCAGCTTTAATCTGATGCCGGTAAAAAAAGCAGTAGTGCGATTTGATGCCACAGTTTGCATTTTATATTTTTTGGGGATGATGATAAACAAAAGAATCAATGCACCGGTAATAATGGACAACCATTGCTGAAAATTAAATAGCGCTGCCGTTTGGCCTATTAAACCAAACATCAACCCAAACATACTATAGGTTACAATACGGCCTGCATTGTAAATAAATGCTCCAAAAAACTTTGCTGCAAAACTATTGCTACTTAATGGCAATGCCAGTGCCAGCGGCCCACACATGCCTACACAATGAAAGCTACCAACCATACCAATAATAAAAGCAACAAAAAATAACTGTAACATTTATAAAATTATTTTCTTTTCAAAATAATAAGTCACTCCCCCATCCTGCCAGTTTAAATGCAACTCATATAACCCCTTACCAGCTGCCGGAATCTGCATTTGCAAAGGCTCATCCGTTAACTTAAAACTCATTTTCAAATCTTTTTTTTCGTCTGATGGACAATACAAAACTGCATCTCCGGTAAGTTGTTTTCCGGCAAAATCTTTTGGAAAAATTATGATCAATTTATTCTCCCTGATGCTGTATTGCACCGGAGCCGATAAAGCGGCTGTTCTATTATTTTCCTCAATTTTTTCCTGGTATTTTAATTCTTTGGTATAATAGTCTGTTGTTACCAGGTCGGTATTTTGGGTTGATGCTTTATAAACCATAAAGCCAATACCCAAAACAAAAACCACATACACAATCAATATCTTTTTTCCCCAGTTCATGTTTCGTTATTTTAATTGTACACTTCCGGCCCGATAAACTTAGCCTGAATTGTTTTAATTTTTTTAGACGCCGCCCCTTGTTTGTCTTTCTGGTAGATACCGATCTTTACTTCGGTCTTCCAGTTTTTTATATCCGCTTTTTTAAGTTTTACAAAAAACTGCAGATGGGTATAATCTCCTTTTTTAACTTTAAGTACACCGCTTCCAACCAATTCAATTTCGCCGGGCAAGTTTTCAAGTTCTAGACTAAAATCAATATCCCTATGGGTTTTATTGGCAAGTTTTAAATTGTAGAGATTACTTAAACGCCCATCAGGCAAAGTACTGTAGGTCATTCCGGAAGTTCGCATTAAGGTTACATCCAATGCGGTTCTGCTAGCCAATAAAAATACAAGTAGCGAAAGTAAAATAATCAATACACCTGAATATGCTTTTATTCTGCGGTTTAATTTTAGTTTTACGCCGTTTACAATACTATTTTCAGATGCATAACGGATAAGTCCTTTTGGTTTATGCACTTTCTCCATAATATCATCACAGGCATCAATGCAGGCTGTACAATTAATACATTCCAGTTGAGTGCCGTTACGGATATCAATACCGGTAGGACAAACTCTTACGCATGCAAAACAATCAATACAATCGCCCTGTTTGGTATAAGCTTCAAATTTTGCAGCAATACTTTTACAAGCACCATCTTCTTTACAATCGGTGCATTTGTAATCATGGTCATCTGCTTTTTTCAGCTTACCTCTTGGCTCTCCACGTTTATGATCGTAAGCAACAACAATTGAATTTTTATCGAGCAACACGCCCTGTAACCTTCCGTATGGGCAAACTACTATGCAAACCTGCTCCCTGAACCACCAGTAAACAAAAAAGAAAACGGTGGTAAAAATTAAAAGAGAAATAAGTGTGCCTGTATGAGCACCTGAATTTTTTATATCTGCAATCAACTCATCCATACCAATTACATAAGCCAGAAAAAAATTAGCGATGAGAAATGAAATACTGAAAAATGCAATGAACTTGATTGTTCGTTTTCTTAACTTCTCTCCATTCCAGAGCATTGCACTCAACTGTTTTTGTTTGGTTGAATCGCCATCAATCCAATATTCGATTTTACGAAAAATCATTTCCATAAAAATGGTTTGGGGGCATGCCCACCCGCAAAATACACGGCCAAATACTACCGTAAAGAGAATTATAAAAACCATGAACGTTAGAAACCCGATTGCGAAAATAAAAAAATCCTGCGGCCAGAAAGTGATACCAAAAAATATAAATTTACGCTCCAGCACATTAAACAGAAACAACGGAGAATCGTTTACTTTAATAAACGGCAAAGTAAAAAAAACTACCAGATAAGCAATGCTGAACCAGGTTCGTAAATTGTATAATTTACCTTTTGGCTTTTTAGGATTGATAAAATTTCTATGACCATCACTGGTAATGGTGGCTACCGAATCCCGGAAGGTTTCCTGTTTATAAATATCTGTAGTTTCTGTCATGGTTATTTGTTAACCGCTACCTGACCGGCGGCTACTTTCTTTACTGATACTGGCTTTGAGACTACATTTGAATCAACCACAGCCGCTGCTTCATCCACATAAAAATCGCCCTGCTGGGCTTTTGGAACAGCGGGTTTTGTGCCCCTAAGTGTTTTAATATAACTGGCCAGAAAGCTTATTTCCTTTGGTGTAAAATTGCTACTCCACGCTTGCATTCCTTTATCGGGGTAACCAATTTTTATGGTATGAAAAATATCATTCAGTGAGCCCTTATGCAACCAGTAATCATCGGTTAAATTAGGCCCCACGTTTCCACCAGCATCTTTTAAATGACAGGCAACACAGTTTATTTCAAACAATATTTTTCCGGCCTTAATACCATCTGCATCTGCAAAAGGCACATGCTCTTCATCAATCCTGTCTTTATTATTTGCCTCATACATTTCTTTTTGAATACTGGCTTTTACCATTTCAGCATCATACTCCTGCCCCGGATTTAAGCCAATACCAAGTACATGAAAATTAAGCAGGTAAACAAATGCAACAGCAATGGTTATGTAAAATCCGTACTTCCACCAGGGCGGCAAAGCATTATCCAGTTCTTTTATTCCATCATAGTCGTGATCCAGTAAAATATCAGCTTCCTGCTCAACAGATATTGACCTGGTAAGTATTTTATTATTCAGATTTCTCCACCAGGTTAACAATTTTAATTCTTCTTTAACCGGTTTTATTTTTTGAGGCAATAATTCAACATACATTCTGCGGATAGAAAAAACAAGAAATAAAATTACTACCAGTTCCATCCCTATCACAGTAAGTAACATATAATATGCAGAAGCATTGAGTCCGCCGTAATTGGGTATTTCTTTTGCAGTTGTAATGGCAGCATCCTGTGCAAAAGAAGTTTGCGACAGCAAAGAAAACGCTGTAAGCAAAACAACGGTCAACACATTTTTAGCCACTTTACTTTTATCTACCATTTGCCTGCCCAAGGCGGTTAACACGTATCCCATACCCCATATTACAAAGGCAAGTACAACAATCATTATAACCAAAAGTGTAGCCAGTTGATTATTGGCAGATTGTACCGGTTGTGCCACTGCAGCAGATTTAGTTTGTGCTATAACAGCAGCAGCAGCAAAAAAAGCCGGCAGCGTTAAAGCCATTTTATATTTAATAGATTTTAAAAAAGACATACTACAAGTTTTATAAAGTTGAGTCAGTTAATGCTTCATTTTCCAAAGGAAGATTGGATAAGATTTCCACCCTTTCTTTCTTCATTTTTTTAACCATTACCAGCAGTACTATAAAAAAGATAAAAAATATGAAGAGGGATATCATCGGATATATATCTACATTATCAATTGTTTCGGCGTATTGTTTTATGAATTTGAACATGGCTTATTTATTTGTTGTGGCGGTTTTATTATTACTGATATCTTTTCCCAAACGCTGTATATACGCTATCAAAGCAATCACCTCCCGGTTTGCAGGCACTTCAATCCCTTCAATTTTCAAATTGATACGGATGCTGTTGGCCTGGGTCATCAGATCCTGGTTGGCAAATTTTTCGTAACCCTTATAATAAGGCACACCCAGCAAACGCATGGCATTTATTTTTGCATTTGTAGATGGTGTATCTATAGTTTGATCAATTAAAAAAGGATAAGTTGGCATGATGGATCCCTCACTCAAAGAAGAAGGTTCTCTGAAATGGCGAAAATGCCAGCCATCTGATTTTTTTAAATTACCGGTTCCTTCCCTGGCCAGATCAGGCCCGGTTCTTTTACTGCCCCACTGAAAAGGTTTATCGTAAATAAATTCACCGGCTTTTGAGTACTCGCCATAGCGTTCTGTTTCGCTGCGGAACGGGCGTATCATTTGTGAGTGACATACATGACAGCCTTCCCGAACATAAATATCCCTGCCCTGTAACTCAAGCGGGGTATAGGGTTTAACGCTGCTGATGGTTGGCACATTAGATTTTATCATAAAGGTTGGAACCATTTCAATAGCGCCGCCAATCAAAATAACAACCAAGCTCAGTATCATAAACTGAATCGGTTTTCTTTCAATAACTCTATGCCAATGTTCTCCATTGTGCTTCACATATTCCTTAGCTAACGGGGCTGCTTCGGCTTCTTCGTTGGCAACCAGTTTACCACTTTTAACTGTTTTATAAATATTGTAAAACATGATAAAAACGCCAATCAAATACATGGTGCCGCCTATAGAACGCATAGCGTAAAAGGGTTTCATGTAAGTAACCGTTTCTAAAAAAGTATATTTTAACTGGCCTGCTTCTGTAAACTGTTTCCACATCAGGCTTTGCTGTATGCCGGCCCAGTACATAGGTATTGCGTAAAACAAAATGCCCAATGTTGCCAGCCAGAAATGATTACTGGCTAACTTTTTTGAATAGAGTTGTGTTTTAAAAATTCGTGGAATCAGCCAATATAAAACACCGAAGGTGAGCATACCGTTCCATCCCAAAGCACCTACGTGCACGTGTGCAATAATCCAATCAGTATAATGCGAAATGGCACTAACACTTTTTAAGGAGAGCATTGGCCCTTCAAAAGTTGCCATACCATAAGCGGTAACAGCCACTACCATAAATTTCAAAATCACATCATCTCGTACCCTGTCCCAGGCGCCACGTAAAGTAAGCAGGCCGTTAATCATGCCGCCCCAACTCGGAAAAATCAACATCACCGAAAAAACAACACCAAGCGATTGTGCCCAGTTTGGCAATGCAGTGTAAAGCAAATGGTGAGGCCCTGCCCAGATGTATAAAAATATAAGCGACCAGAAGTGAATGATAGAAAGCCGGTATGAATAAACAGGGCGGTTGGCCGCTTTTGGTAAAAAATAATACATCAAGCCGAGATACGGCGTAGTTAAAAAGAAGGCAACAGCATTGTGGCCATACCACCATTGAACCAACGCATCCTGCACACCTGAGTACCAGCTATAGCTATGTAAAAAAGAATAAGGAAGCTGGCCCGAACGCACAATGTGCAACACCGCAACTGTTACAAAAGTGGCAATGTAAAACCAGATAGCAACATACAGATGCTTTTCTCTTCTTTTAATGATGGTGCCAAACATATTCCATCCAAACACTACCCAAATAACGGTTATGGCAACATCAATGGGCCAGATAAGTTCTGCATACTCTGCGCCCTGTGTTAAACCAAGCGGCAATGTTATGGCAGCAGCAACAATTATAAATTGCCATCCCCAAAAATGTATATTGCTCAGTTTATCGCTGAACATACGTGCTTTACACAAACGTTGTAATGAATAGTAAACCCCCATAAAAATACCATTACCCACAAAGGCAAAAATTACAGCGTTTGTATGTAAGGGGCGTAACCTGCCGAATGAACCATACTGTGTAATATTTAATTGAGGAAACACCAGTTGCAATGCAGCCCATAAGCCTACCAGCATACCTACCGCACCCCATAGTATGGTTGCAAAAGCAAAGTTTTTAACTGTCCGGTTATCGTAATAAAATTTTTCTACCTGCATGTTTTATTTGGTTTTGTTAATTGTTGGGGTTGAGGATGTTTTTTTTATTTCATCATCAAACAAAATGCGAATGGATGGTGTGTAATCATCATCAAACTGGCCTTTATTAACGCTCCATAAAAAAGCCGCCAGAAAACCGCCTGCAACCAAAATGCTGATACCGATTAAAACAAATAATGCGCTCAAAAGAAATGATTTAAGATGATTGTCAAAATTACCGGTAGCTTTAATTATTGAGGCTGATGAGCATCAAAGCAAAATATGATTCTGGTCAGTTATAAAATTGAAGGCCCCTTAATTTGAAGCCCTGCGGTTGTGTATGAGTTCTAAAAAATATTGGTTTGATTGGCGGTTTAAATAGCTATTTTGTAATCTTAAAATATCTGGTTTTCTTATTGTGTAATAAAAATAAAATTCAACTATATGGCAACAATGGTACAAACAAGCAAAGCACAAAACATCCTGAGGATGGTGTTGGGATCATTTATGGTATTAGCTGCTATCGGCCATCTTAGCTTTCAAAGGGCGGAGTTTCAGGCGCAGGTTCCCGATTGGATACCATTGGGGAAAGACCTGGTAGTTATCCTTTCGGGCATTGTGGAACTTGGTTTAGGGCTTTGCATGATTTTCTGGAAAAAAGAAAAAGTAAAAGTGGGAATTGTGCTGGCAATTTTTTATGTGTTGATTTTTCCGGGCAATATTGCCCAGTATATTAACAAGGTAGATGCCTTTGGCCTTGATACAGATAATGCCCGCTTGATTCGATTATTTTTTCAACCGGTGCTTATAGTATGGGCTTTATGGTCAACCGGTGCTATACAATATTTATTTAAGCGCAAGCAGTTGAATTAAGATACACACAAAAATTAAAGACCTTTTTTACGGGCAATAAAGGAAGAACACAAACTTACAAACAATACAATACTGATACTGCTTGCAGGCATAAGTATGGCTGCTACCATGGGCGACAGAATGCCCTGCACAGCAAAGGACAGTCCAACAATATTGTATAAAATGGAAAGGATAAAACTGGCCAGCACAATATTTTTACCTGCATTAGCAAAGCTGATAAACTGATCAAGTTGCGATACTTTTGTTCCATCCAATATCGCATCACTTGCCGGAGAAAACTGTGCCGAGTTATCTGATACCGCAAACCCAACCTGGCTTTGCATTAAAGCACCGGCATCGTTCAGGCCATCCCCTATCATTAAAACATTTTTATTTTCTGATTGCAGATTTTTAATAAAATCAAGTTTTTGCTGCGGGGATTGATTAAAGTGCAATACAGTATCTGATCCGAATATTTTTTTTAGATTGTCATTTTCGGAATCGTTATCTCCTGATAAAACATACATACTATAACCCTGCTTCTTTACATCCTGTATCATTTCTACAATGCCCTGCCGGTATTGATTTTGCACACTGAATTTACCAACATGAACTTTATCTATCAATACATGCACTGATGTACCGGTATCTTGTGCAATCAAAGCATCAGCATCAATAAAATTGGCTGAGCCCATTTTTACATGTACATTTTCTACCAAAGCATTCAGTCCTTTACCAGTGTATTCTTTAAAGCTGTTTACGATTAAAAGTTTATCATTATCATCTTGTATTGATGCTGCAATTATTTTACTTAAAGGATGAGAAGACTGTTTTGTTACAGTTTTAATAATGGCCAGATCATTTTCTGAAAGTTCAATTCCATCATATTTAACCGCTGCCATATTATTTTGTGTAATTGTACCTGTTTTATCAAACACAATGGTATTTATTTTTGCAAGCGCCTCAATAACACCGGTATTTTTAAGGTAGAGTTTATTGCGGCCAAAAATACGCAGCATATTACCGTAGGTAAATGTAGCAGATAGCAATAATGAACACGGACAGGCTACAATTAAAACTGCTGTTACAGCAGGTAAAATTTTAGATGTATCAATTAACGACCAGTAAATTAATGTGGCCACTGCAATAGATAATAAAACATAAGTAAAGTACCTGCTCCATGGGTGAATAAAAGATTTTTCTTCATTCTTTTTGGAGTTGAAAATATCGTTGTTCCAAAGCTGTGTAATATAACTCTGCGATGCTTCTTTAATAATTTCAAGTTCTATAGCACTGCCAATCTGTTTACCGCCGGCATATATCAAATCGCCTTTTTTCTTTTCAACCGCAGCATTTTCGCCACTTACGAAACTATAATCAATATTGGCTGTACCCTTCATCAGTACTGCATCTGCCGGTATCATTTCTTCGTTACGGATGATGATGCGGCTGAATTTTTGTAATTGCGTAACGGGAATATTTTTTTCAACACCATCTTTAATAATGGTAACTCCCAGTGGAAAATAAGAACGGTAATCACGGTCGAAAGAAAAAGAATCGTAGGTTTTATTTTGAAACCAACGGCCTATCAGCATAAAAAAAACAATACCGGTGCCCGAGTCTAAATAGCCGGTTCCAGTACCGCTGATGATCTCGTAATAACTTCTTGTAAAAGTTACGATTATGGCCAGTGCAATGGGTGCATCAATGTTGAGGTATTTTTGCCGTAGGCCCTTCCAGGCCGATATAAAAATATCTGAAGCGCTAAAAAACAGAACCGGAATGGATAGTGTAAAAATAAGCCAGGTAAATATTTGCTTCAATCCTGCATCTTCAATATTTCCGCCCGAAAAATATTCCGGAAAACTCAGCATCATAATATTTGAAAAACAAAAACCTGCAACGCCTATTTTATATATCTGCCTGCGGCTGAATGAGGATACCCTTTTTTCTGTACTGTCTTTTAAACTGATATGCGGTTCGTAACCGATAAAAGCCAGTAACTCTACTACTTTACGCAGCGTTGTTTCCTGCGGATTGTACATGATAAAAACTTCTTTCTTTTGAAAATTAACCTGTGATTTTTTTACACCAGGCTGAATGCGATGTAAATTTTCTAAAAGGTATATACAGGAAGAGCAATGCATCTGGGGAATAGAGAAAGTTATATTCACCTGATCACTATTCTGAAACTGAATCAGTTTTTGAATCGTAGCACCATCATCGAGGTAAACAAAACGCCCGGATAAAAATTTACCTTTAGCTTTTATGCCCGGTGTTTTATCCAGATCATAATAATTACACAGGTTGTTTTCGTTCAATAAAAGATAAACCTGTTTACATCCGTAGCAGCAAAAGCGGTTTCCTTGTAAAGAAATGGATTCATCTTCACATACATCGCCGCAGTGAAAACAGTTAACTGATATAGATTTTGAAATATTGATACGTTAATCTTTATTAAATAAAAAAGCCGCCGCACTGGATAGAGCAGCGGGGTTAATTAAACAGAAACTACTGAACACTTTTATTGGAACAGGTGCTCAATCCTAAAATTTTATAAAGCGGACAAAATGAAATAAGCCCGGTTATTAATGGAACAAATGCCAGCAAGCCCCACCAGCTTTTAAAATAAAAGCCCAAGGCTCCAATAATAATTGCCAGGGTATATCTTACAATCTTATCTGTATTTCCAACATTGCATTTCATAATGGTTATTTTTAATACACAAAAGTTGGAAAACTACCGGTAGCATTCAGTGATGGGCATCAAAGTAAAATATGAGTTTCGTCATGGAGTGACTGGTAAGTAAGAACAATACATGAATTTCCAAATTAACAGAATGCGTTAATTTTTTTAAATTTTCCCGGTGTTTGTAGTGGATTGCGGTCTGAATTAGTTTTCTGCCCAGTATAAAGAGCATTAAATTTCTTTATCGTTTTGTTTACCTACAATTCTTTAATGAAGTAGCGTATTTGTATTGGATTGACCATTATTTTTCAAACAGCCATTTAAAAGGCTTAACTTTTTCCTCCGCAGGACGAAGGTTGTATTTTTTTATAGTGTTATTTTGGATATAGGTTACCGCTTCATCTATATCATCCGTAAAGAAAAAGAGTTTTGTATCCTCGGCAGAAATGGTTCCTCCTATCCGCATCATTTCAATATGTGCAATAATATTTTTGTAAAATTCTTTATCCATTATAACCACCGGAAAATCACTTATCTTTTTTGTTTGCATTAAAGTAATGGCTTCAAAAAATTCATCCAGTGTACCAAAGCCGCCAGGCATAACTACAAATGCATAAGAATATTTTGAAAGTAAATTTTTACGTACAAAAAAATATTTAATGGTAACCCATTTATCCATGTAAGGATTTGCGTATTGTTCATGAGGCAGTTCAATATTACAGCCTACACTCCTGCCGCCTGCTTCCCTGGCACCACGGTTTGCTGCTTCCATAATACCTGGTCCTCCGCCAGTCATGATTGTGAATCCAAGCTGAGCAATTTTTCCTGAAAGTGTACGGGTTGTTTCATAATCGGGATGCCCTTCTTTAAATCTTGCAGAGCCAAATACAGTAACGCATGGCCCTACAAAATGGAGGGCCCGTAATCCTTTTATAAATTCAACCAGCACACTAACAGTAAATTTAAATTCTTTCCAGCGGCTTTGCGGACCTTCGAGGAATTTAATTTCGGGTTTGGTCATCTTTATTAATTGGAGCCAAACTTAACTTTTTTTGATTGAATATTGGTGCAAGAGTTTTCGCCTTTTGAAAAAGCGATACCTCTTGCGGAGCTGGCAGTTGCTTTTGCAGTGTTGGCAGTTGCTTTTGCAGCGTTAGCAGGTGCTTTTGCAGTGTTAGCAGTTGCTTTTGCAGCGTTGGCAGTTGCTTTTGCAGAATTTGCAGGAGCTATTGCGGAGTTAATATTAACTATTGTGTAATTGGCAATAGTTTTTGCGGAGTTAGCAGGGTGCTTTGCGTGGTTGGCAGGGGCTTTTATGGAGTTGGCAGTTTGACCTTACCCCCTGCCCCCTCTCCAAAGGGAGAGGGGAATGTTATTGCCGGGAGTATTCTTTATGGAAACGCAATGCTGCCTGACTTTTAGCTACTAAATCATACGCTTAAATTTTAACGTATTGATGTATTTAATTTGAGGGCTGTTGGCACCAAATACGGAGATAATGTAATTTTTTATTGCGTTGATTGTATCTGGTATAAAGCCTGTTTTATCTGCATACATGATTTTATTGCGGGCAATGCGGCCATTGATAATGGGCGTGGAAACTGCATCTACGGCTTCGGTTTTTGTTTTTAGTTCATCGGCATATGCCTGTATGGTGACTATCTGCAACTCTACCTCGTTTGGTTGGTAGTTGGGATTGGCGGCCATGGTTTTTATTAGTGACTGAAAATTGGCATGGCGGTTATCGTAAGAACGTTTTGACTCGGAAATTGGGTCTTTCCCATCTTTAGGTTCTGCTTCGGGATCAGGCTTTTTTTTGTTTCGGCCACTTATTAATTTTTGTAAACTAATAACAGTATCGGCTTCTGCAGGATTATCAATTGCAGCTTTATAAGCCCTTACCAAACGTGTTACCAGCTTATCGAGCGGTGCAAAGGCTGCTTCCTGTACATCTACCGCTGAATAGTAAGCCGGGAATGCATCCTGAATGGCGGCCAGTGAGGCTTCGGCATTTGTATGCACCAGTTGCAACTGTGGCAATTGAATTGCCTTTTTAGATGGATTGTACTGGGCACCCAGCGAGCCCAGATAACCATTGAGGGTTTTGATGTTTGCCACGTTTTTGGTGTGGCCTGTTTCTGAATTACTTGCCATTTTGATAAAATTTATGGTTTAAAAATTAGTTACATTTTTACATAAATTTTTCTAATGCCTGAACGGATGGCTTTTTATGGATTATTGGCAGGGGTTGCTTTATATTGTTTATTACCGCTGTTTTGCTAACTATATACAGGGCTTTTTGTAAACACAATTGCAATATATAACAGATGTTTTAAAAAAACAATACCCAGGCTGTTAAAATTTTGTTTACCAATTGAGGGTATAAATTATTTTATTAATAAAATTGGTGGAGAATTATGATAAATTGTTATATTGTGAGGGGGGAATTTGTGAATTCAACACCTTTTATAAATCATCACAAAAATTTTGGGGAATAAAAAAAGCGACTTGCGCCGCTGTAAATGTTTTCACAACGGAATAATCCTTATTGTGATTTGCTTTCAAGATTTAAAGATAAATTAAAAATTATATTATGACTAAAAAAATTTTAGGACTGGATTTAGGAACGAATAGTATTGGTTGGGCTTTGGTGGAAAAAGAAGATGATAAGTCCGATGGAAAAATCATTGCTGCCGGAAGTCGCATACTTCCTATGAGCCAGGATATTTTAGGGAAATTTGATAGCGGCGTTTCCATTTCCCAGACTGCGGAAAGAACAAATTTTAGAGGTATTAGGAGATTAAGAGAAAGACATTTGCTTAGAAGAGAAAGACTTCATAGAGTATTAAATATTCTTAATTTTTTACCTGAACATTACGCAGCACAAATTGATTTTGAAAAAAGGTTAGGACAATTTATCCCTGAGACCGAACCAAAGCTTCCTTACATTTTTCAAAAAGAAAACAATCTGTCAGAATTTCTTTTTAAAACCTCATTTAATGAAATGGTTAAAGACTTTTCAATTCATCAACCACAACTTTTAGAAAATGAGAAAAAGATACCTTATGACTGGACCATATACTATTTACGTAAAAAGGCTCTTACAGAAAGAATAGAGAAAGATGAATTGGCCTGGCTGCTGCTACATTTTAATCAAAAAAGAGGATACTATCAATTGCGTGGAGAGGATGAGGAGGAAACGCCAAATAAATTGGTTGAATTTTATTCTTTAAAAGTTGTAGATGTAATGGCTACTGATGATAAAAAAGGTGACGAGGTTTGGTATAATGTACATTTGGAAAATGGCTGGATATACCGACGTACAAGTAAATTTTTTTTAGATTGGACAGGCAAAATAAAAGAGTTTATTGTAACTACAGATCTAAATGATGATGGCAC
>JANMBZ010000156.1:0-4830 GCA_031360765.1 Chitinophagaceae bacterium | reverse complement strand
AAATGTGTTATCTCCAAGTTGCTTATAGTAACTCAGTCTTTTAATGGCAGATTCCAAAAATGATTTTTCTATTGACATGTTTATTGATTTTGATTTTTTTTGTAGGAACACGCCTTTTGGCGTGTTCAATATAATTCGCCTCTGGCGAATCCGGAACACGCCGAAAGGCGTGTTCTTACCAGCCTCTTGCATCATCATCGCCTCTGTTATCGCCCACTGCAATAATTTTACTGAGCTGTCCTGAGCGAAGTCGAAGGGTCTGAATTACTTCTGTTCTTCCAATTGCACCCCTTTCCTTTACATCGTACCCGATTGCTTTGAGTTGATCCCTTACTGTTTCCGGAAAATCTTTTTCAACTGAAATAATATCCGGCAGCCACTGGTGATGAAATTTTGGTTTGTTAACTGCATCATCTGCATCCATATTAAATTCCAGCATATTAACCAATGTTTGAAAAACACTGGTGGGTATGGTGGTGCCGCCGGGTGTGCCCACTACCAGGTAAGGCTGGCCGTTTTTTAAAACAATGGTCGGCGTCATACTGCTTAACATTCTTTTACCGGGTGCAATGGCGTTTTTTTCGTTACCAATTGCGCCGTACATGTTAGGCACACCGGGCTTTACGCTAAAATCATCCATCTCGTTGTTTAATAAAAAACCGGCGCCGCTTACAACTGTGCGGCTGCCATAGCCACCATTTAAAGTAGTAGTAACCGATACTGCATTGCCGCTATTATCCACCACACTTACATGGGTGGTTTCTTCACTTTCTTTTATCATGCCGGCCAATGTTGTTTTACTGTTGCCAGCTTTGCCGGGCTCGTAATCCTTCATCCGCTCTTGTAAATAACGGGCACTAACCATTGTTTTAACCGGCACTTTTACAAAATCCGGATCGCCCAAAAATTGAGCCCTGTCTGCAAAGGCCCTGCGTTCCACTTCGGTCATCAGTTGCACCGATGCGGCTATTTGAAACTGCATGGTAGCAATATTTTTATCTTCAATCATCTTCATCATCTGCTGTAAAATAATACCGCCGCTGCTGGGTAATGGCATGGTGATGATCTGATAACCTTTATAGTTAAAATCGAGTGCGGTTCTTTCTTTTGCCTGGTAAGCTTTCAAGTCATCTAAAGAAATAATGCCTGCCTGTCCGGTAGGCAGGCCTTTTCCTTTTTGCATTTCTGCAACAATCAGCCGGGCTGTTTCACCTTCATAAAATCCTTTTTGCCCGTTATCACGTATGCGCTTTAATGTATTGGCAAGATCTTTCTGTATTAAAATATCACCGGCTTTCCAAACGGTTTCTTTAACAAAAGCAACAGGCGAATTATTCAATGCCAGGAACTCTTTTTTTGTATTGTTAAACGAAGCGGCTTGTGATGCCGTGATGGCAAATCCTTTTTCTGCCAGTTCAATAGCGGGTTGTATCAATTTTTTAAAAGGCAGCCTGGCATATTTCATGCTGGCAAATAATCCGGCAACAGTACCAGGTACACCTGCTGCCAAATGCCCATCCTGCGATAGCTGCATTTGGGGTTCGCCTTTCTCATCCAGGTACATATCCCGACTGGCTTTTGCAGGTGCTTTTTCACGATAATCTAACGTAATGTTCTTTCCGTTTTTTAAATGGGCAACCATAAAGCCACCACCACCAATATTGCCTGCACCTGGGTAAACCACTGCCAGCGCCAGTTGCGTGGCAATGGCAGCGTCAACAGCATTGCCGCCTTTTTTTAAAATGCTTAAGCCAACCATGCTGGCAAGGGGATGAGCCGAAACCACAGCGCCTTTGCTGCAGTTTATTTTTTTTTGGCTGCTGTAATTTTTAGGGTTGATTGTTTGTGCACCGGCAGTTGTTGTAAACAGCAAGAACATCATTATAACCGATGTATTAATAATCTTACAAAAGCGCATATTTATTTTTTACCGAATTTACTTTATTAAGTGGAGATGTGGAGTAAAGTTTTTTCGATAGTTTACCGGAATGAACCACAAAGAAGACAGCAAAACATAGAAGAATTATAGATTATCTAAGCGTTAAACTTTAATTTCTATTCTTCCAGCTGGTTTAAATAAAAATCTACACTTTTTATATTCTGGATAAGTGGAAAGATTAAGTCAGCAGCTTTCTTTATTTTCACAAAATATTCGGGCAGATGCAGGTATATTTTATGCCCGGTAAGATTAATTAAGAAATAAAATCAAACCATGATTCGAAGACTATTTTCAATTGCCTTACTATTTGTAAGCCATGTTTTATTTGCCCAGCTAAAATCGCCCGATGAATTTTTAGGTTACCAACTCGGCAGTAAATTTACAACACACTACAAAATTGTAAATTATTTTAACCAGGCTGCTACCGCCATGCCGCAAATGATGAAGCTGGAAAAATATGGCGAAACAAATGAAGGCAGAGAATTATTGCTGGCCATTGTTGCATCGCCTGAAAACATGGTTAGGATTGATGAAATTCGTAAAAATAATTTAAGGCTCACCGGGTTATTAAAAGATAAACCTGCCGATTCAAATACACCTGCAATTGTGTGGCTGAGTTATAACGTGCATGGTAACGAAGCCAGTTCATCCGAAGTTTCGATGAAGGCTTTGTACGAATTATTAAGCCCATCAAACACTCAAACTAAAGTATGGTTAAAGAATACGGTTGTTATTATTGACCCCTGTTTAAATCCTGATGGCCGTGACCGGTATGTAAACTGGTACAACCAGATGGTGGGTAAAAATTTTAATGCTAATGTGAATACCCGTGAGCACAGTGAGCCATGGCCGGGCGGCAGATTGAACCATTATAATTTTGATTTAAACCGCGACTGGGCCTGGCAAACACAGGTTGAAACGCAGGCTCGTTTAAAAAAATACAATGAATGGATGCCCCAGATACATTGCGATTTTCATGAGCAGTATTATAACAACCCTTATTTTTTTGCACCGGCTGCCGAGCCTTTTCATGAAGTGATTACAAAATGGCAAAGAGATTTTCAATATGCAATCGGAAAAAATCATGCAAAATATTTTGATGCAAACGGATGGTTGTATTTTACCAAAGAAGTTTTTGATTTATTTTATCCTGCCTATGGCGATACCTACCCAACTTACAACGGCGCTATTGGTATGACGTATGAGCAGGCAGGCCATAGCCAGGGTGGATTGGCTGTTGTTACAAACGATGGCGATACACTTACGCTGAAAGATAGAATAGCTCATCATTTTACCACCAGCATGAGCACCATTGAAGTTGCATCGCAAAACACAGACAAATTAATTACCGAGTTTAAAAAATATTTTGATGATGCCAATACAAACGGAATTGGCGATTACAAAACTTATGTAATTACCGAAACCAATACAGGCAAGCGTGAGGCATTGCGTAACTTTTTTGATGTTAACGGAATTAAATACAATGCTGTAAGTGCCAACGCAGTAAAAGGGTATAATTACTTTACCGGTAAAGAAGAAGTTTTTAATGCAGCAAGCGCCTTGTCTGTTTCGGCCTATCAACCAAAATCTTCTTTAATAAAAGTTTTGTTTGAGCCAAAATCCAAACTGAACGATTCGGTTACTTATGATATTACTGCCTGGAGCTTGCCATTTGTTTATGGCACACAAACTTATGCCGTAAAGGAAAAATTAGTTGCAGGTAATTACGTTGCACAAAATAAAAATGCAGCAATTACAGCCAATGCTTATGGCTACCTGGTAAATTATAACTCCTTTGCCGATGCAAAATTTTTAGCTGCCTTGCTGAATGCAAAAATTAAGGTGCGCTTTGCCGAAAGAGCATTTACCTACGCCGGTAAATCATTTGCCAAGGGAACCATGATTGTTTTAAGGAAAGCCAATGAAGATAAATTACAGCAGTTTACCGATATGGCACAAACATTTAATGCCGCTGTAACTGCTGTTGGTGGCGGCTTTATGGATACAGGCTTTGATTTTGGCAGCGACAAAGTTCACCTGCTTAAAATGCCAACAGTTGCCCTGGCAACCGGTAAAGGCGTTAACCCCAATGCCGCCGGCGAAGTATGGAATTTGTTTGAGCAGCAACTGAATTACCCGATAAGTTTAATGAATGCAGATGAAATAGATGGCAGTGCTTTGAAAAATATTGATGTGCTTATTTTGCCAGACGGATCTTTCCCGTTTTTAAAAGACAAAGATGCTGCCGCCGAAATTAAAATGTGGGTGCAGCAGGGTGGAAAAATTATTGCATTGGAAAATGCAGCTTCGCAAATTGCAAAAGCCGATTGGGGCCTTAAAATAAAAAAGGCAGCTGAGGATGATGATAAAAAAGATGATAAAAAAGCTGGTAAGGAACTGTACAATATTTTAAAACGTTACGAAAACCGTGAACGTGACGGCATTGTAAACAATATGCCAGGTGCTATTTATAAAGTAGAGATGGATAATTCGCACCCGCTGGCATTTGGTTATGATGATAATTATTATTCACTAAAACTAAACGGCGATATTTTTGAATTTATGAAAGAGGGATGGAATGTAGGTGTTATTAAAAAAGAAAATCAAACTGCCGGTTTTGTAGGGAGTGTTACCAGGGAAAAGATTAAAGATGGCACTGTGATTGGTGTAATGCCGGTGGGTAGTGGCTCTGTGGTGTTTTTTGCGGATGATCCAATCTTTAGAAATTTTTGGGAGAATGGAAAGCTGCTGATTGCCAATGCTGTTTTTTTGGCTAGGAATTAGGGGATGTAGCTTCGCAACATGGGTGATTGCCACAGAAGCACGGAAGCACAGAAAAGAATTTTGATGTTGCTTCGCAACATAGTGAGTTGCCACTGAGGCACAGAAGC
>JANMBZ010000227.1:0-10548 GCA_031360765.1 Chitinophagaceae bacterium | reverse complement strand
TGCTTCTTTATTGTGCAGTTTTTCTTCTACACTCAATGTACTTTTTTCTATATCGGATAGCTTGGTTGCAATATCAGGTATGATAAAGAAATCAGGATCTTCGCCGCTTCTTGTTATCAGTTGAATACCCTGATCGGTCAAGTCAACCTGGTTGTTTTTTTCATCAATGTTGAAGAATAATTCAGCATCTACCTTGGGCATTTCTTTTTGCTGATCTGCCAGGTAATAGTTTTCACTCTTCTGTAACTTAACACGGTTACCGGGCTCACTCAAAAATTTAATTAAAGCACTGTTCTTTGGTAAACCACGGTGGGCACGCATTAGCGCAAGGCCGCCATCTTTAGGATCATCATTGCCTTCGGCAATTTTTTTCTTGGCTTCAATTAAAAAAGTATTAACTGCTTTCTTTTGCGCTTCTACTAATTTTTCAATTCTTGGTTTCAGGTCGAAGAATTGTTGCGTATCATTATTATGTCCAACCGGTCCACTAATAATTAACGGCGTACGGGCATCATCAATCAACACACTATCCACCTCATCTACCATTGCAAAATGATGTTTGCGTTGCACCATTTCGTTGGGTGTATGCACCATATTATCACGCAGGTAATCAAAACCAAATTCATTATTTGTACCATAAATAATATCGGCGTTATAGGCGTTGCGGCGGGCATCGCTGTTGGGTTCGTGCTTGTCAATACAATCAACACGCAGGCCTAAAAATTCAAAGATCGGCCCGTTCCATTCACCATCTCTTCTTGCCAAATAATCATTCACGGTTACAATGTGTACCCCTTCGCCGCTTAATGCATTTAAGTATGCAGGCAATGTACTTACCAGGGTTTTACCTTCGCCGGTTGCCATCTCGGCAATTTTGCCGCTGTGCAAAACCATACCACCAATCAGCTGTACATCATAGTGAACCATGTTCCAGGTTACTTTGGTTCCGCCGGCTGTCCAGCTATTTTTATAAATTGCTTTATCGCCTTCAATGGTAAGACTGTCCTTTTTTGTTGCCAGCAATTTATCTAATTCAGTAGCTGTTGTTTCCAGCGTTTCGTTTTCTTTAAATCGCCTGCTGGTTTCTTTTACCACAGCAAAAGCTTCGGGTAAAATTTCCTGCAGTACCTCTTCCAGTTCTTTGTCTTTATCCTTTTTTAACTCGTCAATCTCTTTGTAAAAAATATCCTTGCCGTTAATGTCTTCAACAGGCAAATCCTCCGCAGCTTTTTGCTTATCTGCAATTTCAGTATTTATTTTGTTGAGATGGGCTGCAATACGTTGCTTAAATTCTGCGGTTTTATTACGCAGTTCATCATTGCTCAGCGATTGGTACTGGTTAAAAAACTGGTTGATCTTATCAACTGTGGGCCTTATTTTTTTTACGTCTTTTTCGCTTTTACTGCCGCCGAAAAGTTTCGAAATTATTCCTGCCATAAAATTCAGTATTGTTGGGTATGCTGTTATTTAAATACTATAAAAGATTATACTGTTGTCAAATTTGATGCTGAAAAAAATTAATAGCCAAAATGACAGAAGCACCCCCATTTAATTGAGGGCAACAAAGGTAAGCATTGTTTGGGTTTTGATTTGCTGACAAAAAAGGAAAAAATTGCACCTTTAAAACAATCTATCCAAATATTTGTTGCTTATCTTGTAAAAAACTATATATGCAAAAAATCTTTGTATTCATTTGCTTTATTGCAGCGTCATTTCAATCTTTTTCGCAAAAAAACGACCTTATAAAATTTGAAAAAGAACGTGTTCGATATACCAAAAACGCCATGGCAGTTCTTGCCGGCTGGTCGGTTGTAAATATTGTTGGCAGCGGCTTTGCTACAAAAACCCATAACGCTGAAGTTAGGGCTTTCCATCAGATGAATGTAATGTGGGGCGGTATCAATCTTGCCATTTCAGGATTAGCTTATTATGGTGCCAGCCGTGAAAAAATTAACAACCCGATATTAGCCGATGTATTGAAACATCAAAACAGGATAGAAAAAACTTACCTTATAAATTTGGGCCTGGATGTAGTTTATGTTGGCAGCGGCCTGTTGATGAACAAAACGAGCGACAATCAAAAAAATCCTGCAAAGTTTAAAGGTTACGGCAACTCTATTATGGTGCAGGGCGGTTTTTTACTACTGTACGATGCATTAATGTATGGTATACACCGCAAGCATGGCAAACAATTAAAAGGTCTCACAGATAAAGTTACGCTGAATGCAGGGCCAGGTGCTGTTTCGCTGACTTATAATTTTTAATGAGCCCCTTTGTAAGTGTTAACAAAACCACAAACATTTGCCACTTATCAAATTAAATTGTTACATACAAAGTTTGAAGACTATTTTTACACGAATAAATTCGTATATCAAACCCGTGTTATGAGAAAAATTGTACTCATTCTTTTTGTAATTTTTTTAAGCCTGGCATCAAATGCGCAGGTTAAAGGAACGCTTATAGACTCTGCCAGCAAAAAGCCCATGGAAAATGCTGTGGTTGCATTGGTTGTAAAATTGAACCCAACAGATACGAGTTATACATTTACCGATGATAAGGGCCAGTTTAAGTTTTCGGTAGTTCCATCCTCTCCTTTCTCCATTGTAATACGCCATTTAGGTTATTGGCCAAAGGCCAGATATGTTAATGTAACCAGGATTGAAAAAACAATTGATGTGGGCAGTTTTGTTTTGGCGCAGGATCCAAAATTATTAAGCGAAGTAGTGGTAGAAGCCCCTGCCATTGTGGTTAAAGAAGATACGATTGAGTACAATGCCTCTTCATTTAAAGTAAAGGAAGGTGCTGTGGTTGAGGATCTTATTAAAAAAATGCCCGGCATACAGGTTGATAAAGATGGCAATGTAACCGCACAAGGCAAAGCCGTAACCCGTGTAAAAGTTAATGGTAAAGATTTTTTTGGCGGGGATGTAAAAACGGCTACTAAAGAATTACCTGCCAATATTGTTGATAAAATTCAGATAATTGATGATTATGGCGACCAGGCAACTGTGAGTGGCATTAAAGATGGCGACCCGGATAAAGTGATGAACATCCAGATAAAAAAAGACAAGAACAAAGGTTTTTTTGGAAGGGTTACCGGTGGTTACGGCACCGATGACCGTTACCAGGGCTCACTTAACGGGAATTACTTTAATAACAACACCCAAATTTCGGTAATTGCAAACAGCAACAATACCAATACATCGCTTTTTAATTTTGGCGGCGGCGGTAACCGTGGCGCTACCAGTATGATGCGTAGCGGCATGAGTGCCATGAACGATATGGGCGGCATGGGCGCCATGAACAATATGATGCAGCAAGGCGGCAATGGTGGCGGTTCGCCTGCTTTTACAGGTGGCAGCAGTGGCGGTATTTCGAGCACCAATGCTTTTGGTTTTAATTATCGTGATCAGTGGAGCAAAAGAGTAACCGTGTATGGCAGCTACTCTTACAACCATAAAAATACCAGCCAGTTACAAAACAGTTTCGAAACAAATAATACCACGCTGATAAATAATAATCAGGATCTTAATTCTCTTACTATCGGCAACAGCCACCGTTTTACATTTAATTTAGAATACCAGGTAGATTCTTTTAATTATCTGAAAGTTAGTCCCAGTATAAATTACAGCGGCAGCGATGCGGATAGTAAAACTTTTTTTGATTATAAAAAGCAGAGCGATGGCAGTAAAACGCTGGATGGTTCCAATAAAAACCTGAACAACTCCCAGGCACCAAACCTTGCTGCCACTATTTTATACAATCATAAATTCAGAAAGCGTGGCCGTAATTTTTCAACCAGCATAACGCTAGGCACCAATCAAAATAATTCGGAACAGGATGTAACCAATTTAAGCACCCAATATCAGCCTTTTCAATTTACAAGAAACACGTTTCAGTTTACCGATCAGGAAAACAACAATTATAATTACGGAGTAAGATTTACTTATTCTGAACCAATAAATAAATACCGTAGTTTAGATTTTAGCTACTCACACAATTTAAATTATGGCCGCAACAACCGGCAGACTTACAATGTAGATTCTGCAACAAAAGTGAAAAGCATCAATAATTTTTTAAGCAACGATTATGAAAATAATTTTTACAATAACCGCATCGGTGCGTCGCTCCGTACCACCAAAAAGAAATACAATTATACCGTGGGTGTTAGTGTGCAGCCGGTAAATTTGCAAGGTAAATCTCTCACCAGAGACAGCTCATATAAAGCCATTAAAAGAGCAAGTGTATTTCCTATTGCAAGGCTTGTGTATAATTTCAGCCGTACCAAAACATTTAATGCCAGCTACAACGGAAACGCCAGCCAGCCCGGCTTTAGCCAGTTGCAACCCGTGCAGGATTTTACCAATCCGCAAAGTACATCCATCGGTAATCCTGATCTTAAACCATCCATAAACCACAATTTAAACCTGAGTTACAACAACTTTAATTTTATAACTGGTAAAGTTATTTTTACCAATTTAACTTTAAGTACAATCAGAAATCAGATTGTAAATAAAACTGCCCGACGTGACAGTATCGGCTCCACCATTTCTATCCCCGAAAATATAAATGGCTATTACAATGCCCTGGGTTTTTATGCATACTCCAAGCCATACAAAAACAGGAAATATGTTATTACGCTTACAGGTAGTTTAAATTATAACCGCAATATCAGCTTAACAGATAGTGTAAGATTTACCGGTAATTCTTTAGTGCAAAATTTAAACCGCAATAAAATAAATGGCAACAACTGGATTGTTACACAGGGCTTAAATTTTGAGTATAATTATAAAGAAATTCTGGAACTAGGTACCGGTGTAAGCTATAGTTTAAATGACAACAAATACAAAAATGCTGATAAAAGTAAAACATTAAGCGGTTTTCAAAACACAACCAGCAATGCATGGACATTAAGCAGCAACCTTAACCTGAACATTACCAAAACCCTGGTTTTAAAATACGATTTTGATTATACCATTAACAGCGGTTTGGCAGCCAGTGTAAGCCGCAACACGGCTATTATGAACGCTTCGCTTGAGAAGCAATTATTTAAAAAGAAGAATGGCATCATCAGGCTGGCAGCTTTTGATCTGTTTAACCAAAACAGCAATATTAGCCGCCAGGTAAATGGAAACTCCATTTTTGATACCCGAAGCAACCGGCTTACTCGTTATTTTATAGCCACTTTTACTTATCGTTTACAAAGATTTGCCGGTCAGAATATACAAAGCCGTGGGCCTGGGGTTGATTTTAGAAAGATGGGGCCACCACCACCCGGTGGACCTGGATTTTAATGACATGGATTTTTCGGAACAAAACATAATAAAAGCCCAATTGAAAAACCACATTTGAACGGAGCGTCGCCAATGTTGCCGCCATGAAAAACCAGTGCTGGTAACAAAATCATTTTATGGGCTTTTTTGAAGCCCTTTTTTATTACCTTTGCCACCCTAAAACAACGCCTGACTAAAGGGCGGATATTTTAAATTTAACCAGAATATTACTATGAGTGGTGCATTAAAAGAGGTTCGTAACCGGATAAAGAGCGTACAAAGTACACAGCAAATTACCAAAGCCATGAAAATGGTGAGTGCGGCCAAACTGCGCCGTGCACAGGATGCCATTACACAAATGCGTCCTTACGCACAAAAGTTGCAGGAAATGCTGAGCAATATTGTAAGCAACAGCGATGGTGATGTAAACATGGCATTGGCTGCTGAAAGACCGGTTGAAAATGTGATGATAATTGTAGTTACCAGCGACCGTGGATTATGCGGCGGTTACAACAGTAACCTGATAAAACTTGCCAAGCAGGTTATTGAAGAAAAATATTCGGCACAGGCTGCAAAAGGTAAAGTGCAGATTTTACCAATTGGAAAAAAGGGATACGAGAATTTTACAAAGAGCGGTATTAAAGTAGTTAACCAGTACTGGGATATTTTTACCGGCTTAAGTTTTGACAAGGTGCAAACTGCTGCAAAGCACGCCATGGATGCATTTGCCAATAAAGAAGTAGATGCGGTTGAATTGATTTACAGCGAATTTAAAAATGCTGCTACACAACGTTTTGTTGCCGAGCAATTTTTGCCTGTTCAAAAAGTTGGTAAAGTAGAAGGACAAAAAAATGCCGACTTTATTTTTGAACCCGATAAAAATGTGTTGATTGCTGAGCTGATGCCGAAAATTTTAAACACCCAGTTGTTTAAAGCTACGCTTGATGCCAATGCCAGTGAGCATGGTGCCCGTATGACGGCGATGGACAAGGCAAGCGATAACGCCAACGAATTATTAAAATCATTAAAGATCAGCTACAACCGTGCAAGGCAGGCTGCCATTACAACCGAGTTAACGGAGATTGTGAGTGGTGCGGCGGCTCTTCAAGGATAATTGATTTGATGGTGGGTTGATTTGAAGATTTGATGATGAAATTAAAACTCATCGTTTCTTATTCAAATTATCAAATCATCAAATAATCAAATCACCAAATTGACCATGGAACTTTCAGAAATCATTCCGCATATAGAGGCTTTAATTTTTGCCAGCGATAAACCATTGACCAATGAAGAAATTCTGGAGCTGGTTAATGGAGCCCTGGCTTTTATTGAAGACCGTGCCACACAACAACAGGTTGATGCTTCCATTGAAGGCATTGGTGAAAAATACGGTGCTGAGTTTTATGCATTTGAGCTGAAGCAGATTGGCGGTGGCTGGCAATTTCTTACCAAAAAAGAATACCACAAAACAGTTGCACAACTTAATGGCGATAAATTTTTAAAACGCCTTTCCGTAGCTGCCCTTGAAACCCTTGCCATTATTGCTTATAAGCAGCCTATCACAAAAAGTGAGATAGAATCTATCCGTGGCGTTAACTGTGATTATGCCGTGCAGAAATTATTGGAGAAAGATCTTGTAATTATTTCCGGAAGAAATGAAGATGCAGTGGGCAAGCCGCTTATTTATGCTACATCAAAATCATTTATGGATTATTTTGGCATTAACAGTTCTGATGATTTGCCAAAAATATCTGAAGTGCTGATGGAAGAACTGGTACAATCAACCAATGTAAAAGAGGCAGAAGAAAATATGGAAGCAGAAAATGCTGCTGAAGAAAAAACAACAATTGAACCCGAAATAGCAGTTGAGGAAGGTGTGGAAGCAGAAATAATTGCCAACGAAGATGCAATAGAAGCCAATACAGAAGCTGTACTTGCAGGTAACGAAGCTGAGCCGATAACTGAGGAAACAAACGAGGCTACTACTACTGAGAAAAAAACTGAAAGCTAACTTAAACTGATAATTATTTTAACTTAGGCATGATTATTTCATGCCTTTTGTTTTATACAGCATTTTGTAAATTTTATTTTAAAAGATATTAACTTTCAAAAATGATGAATCAAATTTTTCAATTTACCGGCAATAAACTTGTAGTACTATTATTAACTGGTTTTATATTTCTGTCGTGCAATTCAACTAAAAATAATGCTGCTGTGAATAATGATGAATCAAAAAATGCGCCGCTTGATAGCAAAGCCGGTTTGGATAAACAAGCTCACCGTGGCGGTCGTGGGTTAATGCCCGAAAACACGATCCCCGCTATGTTAAACGCAATTGGCCTTGGCGCAACTACATTGGAAATGGATATATGCATCAGTAAAGACAAAAAAGTATTTCTATCGCATGAACCATTTTTCAATCACGAAATTACTACCAAACCTGATGGCAAATTTATTGAGGAGAAAGATGAAAAAACTTTCAACATGTATCAGATAAATTATGCTGATATTATTAAGTACGATGTTGGTATGAAGCCGCATCCACGTTTTCCTGATCAGCAAAAAATAAAAGCAGTTAAACCACTTTTAAGCGATGTATTTAAAGCAGTAAAAGAAGATATGATGACCAGGCGGCGCCCCATGCCGTTTTATAATATTGAAACCAAAAGCCTGCCCGAAACTGATAACAAATACCATCCTGCCCCTGCGGATTTTGTAGAATTATTGATGAAAGAGATTAAAGATAATGGCATGGAAGATTATGTGATCATACAATCTTTCGATTTTAGAACACTGCAATATTTACATCAGCATTACCCAAATATTAAAACGGCTATGTTGGTTGAAGCTGTGAGCAAAAGTAGTTTTCGCAAGCAGATAAAAGACATTGGTTTTACGCCAACCATTTACAGCCCGGAAGCTATTATGGTAATACCGGCGCTTATAAAAGATTGCCACGATCTCAACATAAAAATCATTCCATGGACAGTGAATGATAAAAGTAAAATAGAGGAGTTTAAAAAGATGGGTGTTGATGGCATTATAACTGATTATCCAAATTTTTTTAATGAGTAGTTTATAAATTCAACCAATCATTTGCATTTTTAAATAATAGTTTTTCGGTCAGTACTCTATCAAAATTCATATCGGCAATCAATTTTCCCGGATGATGTTCACCCAATGGAAACGGATAATCACTCCCCAAACAAATTTTATCTGCTCCCATCACATCAATAATATAACGCATCGCTTTATCATCATGCACCAAAGAATCAATCCAGAATTTGCCAATATATTCTCTGGGATTATTTGGATTATCTATTGCCACAAGATCGGGCCGCACATTAAAACCATGTTCAATTCTTCCAATCGTTAAAGGGAAACTTCCGCCGCCATGTGCGAAGGCAACTCTTAGTTTTGGGAATTTTTCAAACACGCCACCAAATATCATCGAGCAAATCGCACGGCTGGTTTCTGCGGGCATGCCTACTAACCAGGGCAACCAGTATTTTTGCATCTGTTGCTCTCCCATCATTTCCCAGGGATGTACAAACAAGGCGCAGCCCAGCTTTTCAGCCGATTCGTAAAAAGGAAAAAATGTTGAATCACTCAAATTTAGTCCGTTGATATTGCTGCCAATTTCTAGTCCGGGCATTTTTAATTCAGTAACACAACGTTCCATTTCTTTTATAGCAAGGTCAATATCCTGCAATGGAACCGTTCCTATACCAATAAAACGTTGTGGATTTTTTGCAACTGTATCAGCAATATGATCATTAAAAAAACGGGAGGTTTCGTAACCATCATTTGCCTTTGCCCAATAATTAAATAAAACGGGAATGGTAGAAAGCACCTGAATGGTAACCTCTGTTTCATCCATTTCCTTTAACCGAATGCCGGCATCAAAACAATTATTCTCAACCTCACGAAAAAGTTTATCCCCCTTCATCATGCATGCTTTGCAATTGCGGTGCTCCAGATGTATAAATTCGCCATAGCCAAATTTTTGTACCCAGTTGGGCATTTTGTCGGGCATGATGTGGGTGTGAATATCGATCTTCATACGGCCTCACCCTCGTTCCCTCTCCAAAAGAGAGGGAGGCCAGGCATTTGTTTTTTGTTAAACATTTGTTTTTTACTTTTCGGCATTAGTACATGTTGAGGCATTAACCCTTTTTTATTGGAGGTGCCATCACCGATCCACATTTACTGCAGGTTCTTTTCTGTTCATCTGCATAAAATCCTTCCATCACCGGTGGCAACTGTGTTACAATATCGGTGATCACTTTATATTCTTCATACAATTTATTGCCGCAGTTTTCGCAGTACCATAAAAATCCGTCCTCTTCTGTTTCTCTTATTTTTTCAATCACAAGGCCCACTGTATTAGGGCCACGTTGTGGCGAGTGTGGTGTTTTAGGCGGCAGTAAAAATATATCACCCTCATTAATGGGTATATCTCTCGGTACACCCCCATCAATAATTTTTAAAACAATATCCCCTTCTACCTGATAATACAATTCTTCGCTTTCGTTAAAATGATAATCTTTACGGCTGTTTGGGCCACCAACCACCATTACAATAAAATTCTCTGCATCTTTATAAATGCATTGATTGCCTACAGGAGGCTTCAGCTTATCCCGGTTATCATCAATCCATTTTTTTAAATTAAAAGGTGCTGCTATTGGCATGATTCGCAATTTTAGACTTGTAAGTTAATTATTTTTTTGTACCAAGCCGCTACTCTTTAATCAGCTTCATTGGCGTCGCACTCTTGTACATTAGTAATTTTATTCAGCATTCAATTCAGTCAGTTCACACTCATAACTCATCATCCATAATTCATAACTAATTCTTTACCTTTAAGCATGAATCTGACTGTTCCATATCACCTGGAAAATTTTATTGGCGGTAATTTTATTGGTCCGCTCAGCGGCAATTTTATTAATAACGTAAACCCTGCAACCGGTGCCGTTTGCGGACAAATACCCAACAGCAATGAAAAAGATATTGCGGTAGCAGTGCAAGCTGCAAAAAAAGCTTTCCCAGCCTGGAGCGTTTTACCTGCCGAAAAAAAATTCCGCATCCTAAATAAAATTGCAGACCTCATTGAAGAAAATCTTGAAGCCCTGGCTTTGGCTGAAACCAATGACAATGGCAAACCTTTATGGCTGAGCAAAGAAGTTGATATTCCAAGAGCATCATCTAATTTTCGTTTTTTTGCAACAGGTATTATGCATTTTGCAAATGAAAGCCACCAAATGGAAGACAAAGC
>JANMBZ010000098.1:0-8439 GCA_031360765.1 Chitinophagaceae bacterium | reverse complement strand
CAGCCAAACCAACTAACTAAAACCTCAGTAAACAGATTCAAACGGCTCTGAAAAAAGTAAAGAAAAAAGTTGTTCCGGCTGCAAAGCAAAGAGCATAAAAAAAATAAAAAAAGCTTCAATGAAAATTGGAGCTTTTTTTATGAATTTAATTTTGATAATGTTTATAAGCATCACTGCACCTCCACATAATACTGTGCAAATTCTTTTCCATTTACAAAAATTATTTCCGGGTAACTGTTTGCATCCTTTAAATTGTAAGTAAAACTTAAGGTAGTTCCCGAGTTTGAGTATTGAATTTCTTCCAGCTTATACTTTTTCTTTTCGCCAATGCCCAGTACCATCTTGGTAATATTATCGGTAGCTTTTATGGTAAAGCTGAATTTTACGGGCTTATCAACCTTAGCCTTTATTTTACCATCGTTGGGGCTGCATTTTTTTATTTCCATTTCTATGGCGGCGGTTTTTACAACCGGCAAATCAAAAAAATCGGCTTTACTTTTGGGGGCACTCCCCAACTTCCAGGCGCTGTTATCGGGGAAATGCTGCAGGTTAAAAGTTGCTTTTTCGGTAAAAAAATAAGCATCGGTGTAGTCTTTGGTAAACTCTTTCATATCGGCATTCAGGAAGCCGCTGCCAAAAGCAGGGTCAACATAGTACCAGTCTTCGGGGCTTTGCCCTAACTGCACCACGGCCCAGCTATGGTTAATTTCCTGGTCTTTTTCGCCAATTTGCCCGGCATTGTATTTTACAAAACCATCTACGGTAAGGCAGCGTATATCGGTACTGCTGCACATATCCTGAAAAAGGCTGGCAAAGCCAATACCAACCGCCTTGCGTGTTTGTAAAACTTCGGCAGGTGTATTTTTTGTGGTGCTGTTGCTACGCATCAGTTTTGTATCGTACACTATATTGTGGGCAACCCAGTAATAAATGGCCCTTGCTTTATCCATTTTATCGGTAAACTTGTTGCTTACCACATTGTTGATGGTGCCCATGCTCATATCCTCCAGTGGTCCCAGGCTTTTTACGTAAGCATCAATCTTTGTAAAATCGCGGCCATTTGTTTGGGCAGATAAATTAAATGTTACAAGTAAAAAAAGGGCGGGTAGTAATTTTTTATACAGATTATTCATGGGGTTAAAATTACGTATCAAAAAGTTAATAAAATGGCAAAGGGTTTTTGGCCGTGAATTGTATTTTTTGAATTTTCCATTAAGACACCAAGAACACAAAGAGCTGTTATGTTAAATTGAAGATTCTTTGTGTGTTTTGTGGCTCCGTGGGAGATATTTTATAAACAGCAATTATTTAAAATCAAAAAGCGTTGCTGTAAAAATCCCTCTTTCACGTGGTTTAAAAATGGCCTTCCAGTTACCAACATAGCGTATCAGCGATGGTACCAGGTATTGGCCAAACTTGGTAAGTTCCACTTCCATCTGCACTTTAAAATCGTACACACCGGCACTGTAACTTAAAGTGTAATTACGGGCAACTACTTCAAAAGTCTCGTCGTTAAACCAGGTGGTCATTTCATCAACCACCACATCGCTTTTATTTTCGGGTTTTACTTTTTGTGTAAAGATGTAGCAACTTTGGTTTTTAAAAAGGTTGATGTCGATACTCATATCGTATTTATCAGCCAGTTCATCATCGTAAATGGCAGTTTTATTGCTGATGAAGGGTAGGCCGTTTATCTTTTTTCCGGGGTTGAAGAAAAGCATTTTCAGCTGTTCTTTATTTTTCTCAAGTCCGCTTTTACCTGCTGTGCTAAACTCATGGCCGGTAACAATATTATCTTCTCCGCAAATACTGTCTTTTGTAAAAAAAAGCGAGGCATACATTTTTGCAGTGTAATAATTAAACTCGTGGTATGCATCGTAGATATCTCCCGTAACTCTTTCTTCTATGGTTTGCATGCTTCGGCAGTTGTTGCTGCGTATTTGTTTGGTGGTACTTTGCAGGCCGGCTTTTATTTTACCATCAGCATCATTCATCCTTATATCGTTAATGGCTGTAAAGCCCAGTACATGCAGGTTGCGGAAGGCTTTATAAAAACTGGTATCGCTTTTAATGCGGTTGATGAATGCAGGTACGTTCAGTTTGTTATTTACCACCACTTCGCTGAGTGTAATGGCTTTTTTGCCCACCGCAACAACACTATCATTTTTCTGCTGTGCAGCTGTGTGGAAATAAAATAGTAAACAAAAAAAAGCAGGCATGAAATATTTCATGCCTGCAAGTTATTAAGAAAGTACTAAACGATTTTAGCCATTTATACTTTGTGCACCGGTTGGTTTTGCAACTGGTTTTACTTCTTCTTTTTTAGTATCAGGAGCAACGCTTCCATCAGTAGTAAGTTTTTTAGCTGCTGCTGGTTTTGTAGGAGCTGCATCACTTACACTGCCACTGTTATCAGCTTTAGCTGTGTTTGGTTTAGATACCGGAGCCTGATCCAAACTACCACCTGTTGTTGCAGGAGCAGCTTTTTTATCAGCAGAAGGCTTAATGTCTGTAGTTGAAGAACTTAAGTTTGCATCAAAACTAACACCTTTGCTTGCAGGTTGGTTGTGAGATTTAGGATCAAGATATTTTCCTTTTTCTGCTGCTGGTTTGTCCTGCACGGCAGTAAACGGATTCATCTTCATTCTTGCATCGTTACGCACACCTTTTACTTCCCAGCTAACTTTAACATTTGGCTGGTTGGTAGCAATTTCAAATTTGTTGCTGCTTATTTCTTTGCTAACCATTGCCTGGGCAAAAGTGCCACCAACAACTGTTAACTGGTAACGGAAATCTTTATTGATAGCTTCAAAATACTCAGGTAAGCTGATGGTAGCTTTACCAGAAGCATCAGTTACTATATTACCGCTGTAAGAGTTTAATACTTCGTTACTTTCTACAGCAGCGTGCATTAAGGTTTTGTTTGTAGGGTCAAGTGGATAATCCATTGTAAAGGCTTTAACACCCAACGCTGTAAAATCTCCGCTAACAACTACTTTACCTGTTCCATTCTCAATTCTCATTCTTTCGCCACCGCCACCAAGTTCAAATATCTGGTAGTCATCAGTACCAGGATTGTTACGTGTATTCCACTGATTAACACCCGCTCTTACAAAACGAAGGGCAGCATCACCATTCTGTCCGTCAATATCAATAACAGAGAAAGTTGAGCTTGATTGTACACGTAAACCGGTTGCACCACCGTGCAATACATCTAATTTGTAAGTTGGATTGATTGTTTGACCAATACCTACATTACCTGTAGCATCCTGTATAACCATGCGGCTTCCGCCACCACCTAGTTCAAATATTTCTAAATAATTATCAGCAGGGCGGTTACGGATGTTCCATTGGTTAACACCAGCATTCTGGAAACGCAAAGCAGCATCACCACTTGCAGCGTCAATATCTAGAGCAGAGAAACTGCCACTTGAACGTACACGGGCACCAAGTCCACCACCATGTAATACATCTAATTTATAAGATGGGTTAACAGTTTCGCCAATACCAACATTACCGGTACCATCCTGAATAACTACGCGGCTTCCGCCACCACCTAACTCAAATATTTCATAGTAATCATCAGCAGGGCGGTTACGTGTGTTCCACTGACCAACACCTGCTTTTTGAAAGCGCAAAGCAGCATCGCCGCTTGCAGCATCAATATCTACTACAGAGAAAGAGCTGCTTGATTTACTGCGGATACCTGTTGCACCACCATGCTCTACATCTAACTGGTAAGCAGGAGAAGCAGTAGCACCAGGGCCACCAATACCTACAAAACCAGTTGCATCCTGAATTACAAAACGGCTTCCGCCACCACCTAATTCAAATATCTCTAAATAATCATCAGCAGGGCGGTTGCGCATGTTCCACTGACCAGCACCGGCTTTTTGAAAACGTAAAGCAGCATCACCATTTGCAGCATCAATATCTACAACAGAGAAGCTTGCGCTTGACTGGCTGCGGATACCATTTGCACCTGTATGTAAAACATCCATCTGATAAGCAGGGGTTGCTTGTGTAATACCAACATAACCTGTACCATTATTGATAGTAACATTAGCTGGTAAACTGTTATTTCTTACAATCTGGTAATCGTTGGTACCAGGTGCATTACGCACATTCCAACGTGTAGTACCTGCACTTTGATAGCGTAAAGCAGCATCGCCGTTTGCAGCATCCAGATCAACAACTGAGAAAGCAGCAAGTGACCTTACATGCAAACCAGTTGCACCATTATGATTAACATCTAAAGCATAAGCAGGAGCAGCAGTACCGATACCTACATTATTACCTGGAGCTGTATTTATTGACAATGGAGCCCATGCAGAAAGATTACTGTTATGGCCGCCAATTGAAGCAACGCCGCCTAATTCACCCATTATTACTGTTGAAGTGGTATTACCAAAGGCAGCACCACCTTTCCAACTTCCAGGACTGCCACCAAAACCACGAACCATCACACCCTGTACATCGGCAGTTGTTGGACCCACTGATAATTTATGTTGAGGAGCAAGCGTGCCACCTACACCAACATTACCACCACCTGAATTTATTGCTAAATCTGCCCATGCAGTAAGATTGCTATTATGACCACCAATTTGTGCTACACCTGCAGATTCTCCCATTATTACGGTTGAAAGTGTGTTACCAAAAGCAGCACCGCCTTTCCAGCTTGCTGGTCCGCCACCGAAACCTCTTACTATTACTGTCTGTGCATCTGCAGTAGCTGTACCCACACTTAATATATGTTGTGGTGTAATGTTACCAACACCAACCTGAGTGCCATTATCAAAAATTTGTGAGTTGCCCAGGTTGGTTCCGTTTGGAGTCCATTTTGGTACAAAGTTTAATGTGCCTGTACCTGTTACTATACCAACAGCTGCCGGGGTAGCCCAGTTGGCATTACCAACTGCATCAGATTTTAAAATTAAATTATTTGCCTCGCCAATGCCTGTTAATTGAACACCACCTGCAGTTAATAAAGCTTTAGGTGTAGCGTTGCTGCTGGCAGCTCTTAAAGCAACACCTGTACCTGCAACATTTATATCAACTCCGTTTGCAGTACTTGCTGCATTGGTGGAATTGAATAAACCTGCACGGCCTAAACCATTTGTATTTGATTGCAAGTTATTATTTGTAGCTGTAGGATTGTTAGAGATAAATAAACCTGCACCATTTGTACCGGTACTGGTAGCTCTGATAGCCCAGCTTGCACCAATACCATTTGTAACTACACGTAAGGCATCAGCAGTACTGGCTGTATTATTTACAGTAAAAGTACCTGCTGTAGCTGCAGCACCTGTACCCGTATTGGTAGAATTAATTGTGGCACCCGTTCCGTTAGAATTTGCATCAACTGCAAAATTAGCATTGGCTGCATTGTTGATAGTAAATGTACCTGCTTTACCTGTGCCTGTGTTAATAGCCTGTAACGCATCAGCAGGGCTATTTGTATTAGTTACCAATGTAGGAGACGTATTTGCAGCAGTTGAATTTATAAATGTACCTGCGCTATTACTTGTGGAAGTACCACTTACACCTACACCACTTGTGCTTGAGCCAGAAACACCAGTACCTGTTGTACTTACACCATTAACACCAATGCCATTTGGTGCAGTACCATATACACCCCAGCCACTGCCTGCCTGGCTACCATAAACACCAATACCTAAACCGGCTGTACCATTATTAACACCTCTTACACCTGCAGAAAAACCGCCTGGTGCTGTAGAAGACATAGTTCCCTGTACGGCAACTGCATTAGCATCTGTGCTGGCACTGGTACCTTGTATAGCACCAGTTGTACCTGTAGCAGATGAATTCGTCATGCCAATAAGCGGAGAAGCATTAAAGCTGAATGTTTTTATTAAAGGAAATAAAATCTGAGGGTTAGGATATGTGCCTGTTAAATCTCCACCGGCAGGCCCTACAGGCGCAGCACCGGCAGCATATAATGCATAAGGCACACTAACTAATTGTGTGGAGCCTACATTAAAATAGTTTGTTCCGCCCACAGGATCAATTTCTACCTTTAAAAATTTACTTCCACTTCCTACGCCAAAGGCAGTCCAGTTGATACCTGCTATGGTACCTGTGCTGGTAATAGCTCCGGGGCTACCTACCTGCACATTAAATAAACCAAATGCATTGGTTGTAACGTTTCTGGTTTCAATGTAAACCGGTGACCCTGCTGGCCCTCCGTCTAAAATACTTAAGCGTAAACCAATAGGCTGGCTTGGTAACACATTACCTACTGAATTACGGGCAACACCCTGGTAATTTAACAGGTTGGGTGCCTGTGCAACAGCCAATAACGTAACCAGAAAAGCTGTTATCGTTAATAAAATCTTTTTCATGTTTTATTTTTTTAGTTTTTAGTTTTAGTAGTATCCGTTAGTAAAAAAGGGTTATTTTATTTTTAGAACTTTAAAAGATCCTTTTTTAGCAACTGATGTTCCTGTTGGTTGTAATTGAATGTTCAGCAGGTACATGCCTGATGGGAATTGGCTCAGATCCCATTTCTGGATGCTTCCGTTGCCAAAATAATCAAACTGCCTGGTGCCAACGTATCTTCCTGATTCGTCAAAAAGATTCATGATCACTTTGCCTTTCTGTTTGGTAAAGAAATCAATTTCAATTACATTTTGTGTGGGATTTGGTAGTATCCTTATCTCATCTCTGTCCCAGGCCGTGTTATCATTTACCGTGGCCGGATTGTGTGTGTTCGGTTGCAAAATACCATTGGTAACAAAAACGTTGGAATTGGCGTCAGTCATGGTTGTGATAGCCATTGACTCGCCGAAACTCCACTCAACACGGTAGTAGTTAAAAATATACGTACCACCAGTTGCGTTTAATGTTGCCGGACTAATACTTTGTGCAAACGAACCGAGAGAGAAAAAGACACCAACTGAAAAGAATAATAGTCGTACTTTTCTCATAAGCGATGTTTAATGGTGAAAAAGCTGGTTAATTTTGATTTATGGTACTAAATTAGGGGATATATTTGGATTGTGCAATACTTAAAAGTGGGTATTTATTAAAAAAATATTATTTGTGGATAAGTAAGTTACTATCAGGCCATTAGGCTACTGGTTGACATAAGTATCCTCTGAGTAAAAAATTTGATTTGAAGTATTGTGAAATTGAATTATTATTTGGGAAAAACCATCCTGTAATCTACCTTAATCCTGCCTTTGGAAATATCATCCAGCTTGCGTTTCATCAGTTTACGCTTTAGGGGTTTAAGGTAGTCAATAAAAAGTTTTCCTTCAATATGATCGTACTCATGTAATATCACCCTGGCAGTGATGCCATTAAAGGTTTTGGTATGGGTATTAAAATTTTCGTCCTCAAATTCCAATGTTACTTCTTCGTTACGCATAATATCTTCTCTTATTTTGGGAATACTCAGGCAACCTTCGTTGTAAGCCCACTCCTTACCGTTAAGTGCTACAATGTGTGCATTAATAAATACGCCCTTGTAACCCGGCGCATCCGGATAATCCTCTTTCTCATCTTCCTCCTGGTTATCAAAAATCTGTTGGCTATCCATTACAAAAAGGCGAACGGGCACATTTATTTGTGGTGCTGCCAAGCCAACGCCATTGCTGTTGTACATGGTTTCCCACATATCGGCAATTAGCTTATCCAATCCCGCATAATCGGGGTTGATATCCTTACATACTTTTCTTAAAACGGGTGACCCGTAGGCTACAATTGGTAAAATCATAATTCTTGTTGGAAAACTTTTATTCCTGTTTCTTTTAACTTAGGGTGAAGCACCGGCTGAAATTAGGAAATTCTTTGCTGGTTTTAATTGCAAGACCGGGCAAATTTACAAATTTCCTACTGATTGCTTTGAAGATACTCCTGTAAAATGATCGTGGCAGCAATTATATCTACATTTCCCTTAACCTGTCGATCCTTTTTCTTCATTCCCATTTGAAGCATGGCGTCCTTCGCCATTTTGGAGCTGTAGCGTTCGTCCACTGTCTTCAGGGGCATTTGAGGAAATTCCTTTTCCAGTTTTTTGATCGCCGCTTTTACCAATGGTGTTCCATGGGTATCACTTTCATCCCAGTTTACGGGAAGCCCGATAATAACCAGTTCTACCTGTTCGGCAGCGAAATATCGTTTCAGGTAAACGATCAATTCTTTTGAATCAATAGTAGCCAGGCCGGTTGCAATGATCTGCAGGGGATCGGTCACCGCCAGTCCTGTTCTTTTTCCACCGTAGTCAATTGCTAATATTCTGGCCATACCCCTATCCCCTAAAGGGGGAAGATTGTTTTAGTGTAAAAAAATATCAAGTAATACAAATACCGCAAATACTACGGAAGCTATTCCATTGGCGGTCATAAATGCGATGTTTACTTTCGTTAGATCATAAGGCTTAACTATAGAATGTTGGTAGATCAGCATACCGATAAA
>JANMBZ010000222.1:0-5386 GCA_031360765.1 Chitinophagaceae bacterium | reverse complement strand
TATTACCCGCTATATTACGCCGCTGCGTGAGGGCGGATCGTTACCGGCTATTGTAGAGGCTGATGATGGCTTTATGTATGTGCTTAAATTCAGAGGCGCAGGGCAAGGCGTTAAAGCATTAATTGCAGAATTGATTGGCGGAGAAATTGCAAGAGCACTTGGGCTGCGTGTGCCTGAGATTGTTTTTGCAAATATTGATGAAGCCTTTGGCCGTACAGAACCTGATGAAGAAATACAGGATCTGTTAAAAGCAAGTACGGGTTTAAATTTGGCGCTGCATTATCTTTCGGGCTCTATCAGTTTTGATCCTGCTGTTACAACAATTGATGCAACGCTGGCTTCGCAAATTGTGTGGCTCGATTGTTTGTTAACGAATATGGACCGCACCGTGCGTAACACAAACATGTTATGGTGGCATAAAGAACTTTGGTTAATAGATCATGGAGCATGTTTATACTTTCACCACAATCCACAACACTGGCAGCAGCAGGCATTACGGCCATTTTCTTTGATAAAAGATCATGTACTTTTGAAGCAGGCGACAGCATTGGAAAACGTAGATAAAGTATCTCATTCAATATTAAACAACGAAAAGATAAAGGCGATTGTACATTTAATTCCTGATGATTGGCTCATTGGTGATACCAATTTCCAATCACCGGATGAACACCGACAGATGTATGTTCAGTTTTTGGAAACCCGTTTAGCAAACTCAACCATTTTTGTAAAAGAAGCCCAACATGCAGCAAACGCACTTATTTGAATATGCCGTTGTACGTGTGGTACCAAAGGTAGAGCGGGAAGAATTTCTGAACGTTGGTGTAATTTTGTATTGCAGAGAACTCAATTTTTTGCAGGTAATGTATAATTTGAATGAAGAACGGTTGCAAATTTTTTGTACACAGATTGATAAGCAGGAACTATTGCAGAATTTAAAATCTTTGGAACGTATTTGCAATGGAACTGAAAATGCAGGTCCAATTGGCAGCCTGGATATAGCCGGTCGCTTTCGCTGGCTTACTGCCACACGCAGCACTATTATACAAACTTCAAAAGTGCATCCCGGTTTTTGTAATAACCCTGCCGAAACCCTCACCAGGCTTTATACACAACTGGTATTGTAATTATATTAAGCAATAAGAACAGCATGAATTTATTCAGCAATAGTATTGATAACTCACAAAACATTCTGCCAAGAGATGGCATTGTAAATTATTATGGAAAGATTTTTTCTTTATCAGAATCCAATCATTACTTAAACAATTTACTCAGTAGTATTGAATGGAAAAATGATGAGGCAGTCATTTTCGGCAAACTCATTATTACAAAAAGAAAAGTAGCCTGGTATGGCGATATTGAATTTGAATACACGTATTCAAACAGAACAAAAAAAGCTTTACCCTGGACTAAAGAATTGCTGGAGCTTAAAACAAAAATTGAAGAAGAAACAGGAGAAAGTTTTAACTCCTGCCTGCTAAATTTATACCACACCGGCGAAGAAGGAATGGCCTGGCACAGTGACGGTGAAAAAGATTTAAAAAAAGATGGAGCCATCGGCTCGGTAAGTTTGGGTGCCGAAAGGAAATTTTCTTTTAAACACAAAACAACAAAAGAAACCGTTTCAGTAATGCTGGAACATGGCAGCCTACTGGTAATGAAAGGCACCACGCAAACTCATTGGCTACACAGGCTTCCGCCTACTACAAAAACTTTAAAACCCAGGGTGAATCTTACTTTCAGAACAATAGTATCTTAACCAATTTATATAAGCAATGAACGCTACAAAATGATACAGGATCTTATAAGCCTGGTTGAAAAAGTTAAGGAAAAAATAACTGACGAAACTGACATGTTGTGGACATGCTATGAAACACCGGCAGAATTAAGAGCAGAATTGGAAGCCAACATTAATGCTTTAAAAAATGAGAAAACAAATTGCCTTGAAAGTTTAAATATGCACTTTCTGCCTACTGCCACTTTTCAGGAACATTCGCTTATGAACGGCTGGGCGGATGAATATATAAAATTGGCAAAAAAGTTTGATAAGTTTTATGCGGCAATAAAAAAATAAAGAATACTACTTTGCTGAACTAAGTACTTAAGTTAAAGTATGTTTAGATTTTAAAGAGCAAATCTTTACATTTACTAAATGCTTCCAGTTTAATAAGAAAGTAATAAAAAAAAGAAATTTAAAATAACATGATAAAGAAAATCTCCCATATTACCGGCAGCATTTTATTTTTAGTTTTTGTATGTCAGCATCTATCTGCTCAAACTAAGAAATCAACTTTTTCAACCGAAGGTAAAAAAGTAATAACTTATACCACAGCGGAAAACAGCAATTACAAATTATCTAAAACCCAATCCAGCGAAAGCTTTAAATCCAAAGCACAACCTTCAGAAGGCGAAGTGATTGTTTTTGTAGATCCAGATAAAACCTTTCAGACAATTTTGGGATTTGGCGGGGCTTTAACTGATGCTGCAGCAGAAACATTTGCAAAACTACCGGCAACAAAGCAGCAGGAATTTTTAGATGCATATTTTGATAAAGAAAAAGGTATCGGTTACAACCTGGCCCGTACCAATATACACAGTTGTGATTTTAGCAGCGGAAGCTATACTTATATTTCGGAGGGAGATGCTGCTTTAAAAACCTTCAGCATACAACACGATCAAACCTACAAAATACCTTTTATTAAAAGAGTGATGACTGCTGCTGGCGGTAAACTTACTTTATTTGCCAGCCCATGGAGCCCACCAGCTTTTATGAAAACCAATAATGACATTTTGCATGGTGGTAAATTAAAGAAAGAGTTTTATCAGCCCTGGGCAAACTATTATACAAAATTTATTAAAGCTTATGAATCTGCCGGCATTCCTGTGTGGGGCATTAGTATCCAAAACGAACCGATGGCTACACAAAAATGGGAGTCGTGCATTTTTACCGGTGAAGAGGAAAGGGATTTTTTAAAATTTAATTTAGGCCCAACCATGCAAAAAGCGGGTTTGGGTAATAAAAAAATAATCGGCTGGGATCATAACCGGGATTTGCTTTACCAACGGGCCAGCACTTTGTTAAATGATAAAGATGCGGCCAAATACCTTTGGGGCATTGGCTTTCATTGGTACGAGCCCTGGAGCGGTGGCGACCCGATGTATAATAATTTAAAGCTGGTGAACGAAGCTTACCCTGGCGTGAATTTATTATTTACAGAAGGTTGCAGCGAAGCTTTTAATATGGATAGAATAAACGATTGGAAACTGGGAGAAAAATACGGAGCCAACATGATAAATGATTTTAACAATGGGGCGGTTGGCTTTACCGATTGGAATGTTTTACTGGATGAGACCGGTGGCCCGAATCATGTTGGTAATTTTTGTTTTGCTCCAGTTCATGCCAATACAAAAACCGGGGAATTAATTTATACCAATGAATATTATTATATTGGCCAGTTTTCAAAATTTGTAAAGCCCGGTGCAAAAAGAATTATAAGCAGTGCAAGCCGTAGCAGTTTAATAACAACTGCATTTAAAAATCCGGATGGATCAGTAGCGGTTATTGTGATGAATAAAACTGATGCACCGATAAATTATTTTTTGTGGATAAATGGGAAAGCTGCTGAAGCATCTGCGATGCCGCATTCCATTTCAACATTAATTTTTTAATAGTTGGTATTGTTTAAAATTCTCCGCTGGCTCCACCGCCGCCAAAGCTTCCGCCACCAAATTGCGGGTTGCTATCAGTAGCTGCTCCGGTAAAAGTTTCAGCAATTAGCATTGCTTCTATATTCATTTTATTCATCGAAACCCTGGCATTAATTTCAGCAGAAGTAAAACTTTTTTTTGGTTGAGCAAGATATTTTGTAAGTGCGTATGAGATAACTATCAATATTATTCCTCCAAGTAACATGGCTATTTCTAAAGGTATGGCTGCATAATAATAGTGTACTGTAAATACAATGGCAGCAATCAACAACAAACCAACACGAATTAATATACTGTCCTTTTTTTGTATGCCCCAAAATATATAAATCAATGGTATGCATATAGTAAATATCCAGAACAGCCAGCCGTAGGGAATACTTTCGTTATTTTTTAGTGCCGATCCAAACATACTGTTACCTGTTTCCCGTACCAGATAATAATTGCCAGCCGCATAAAAACAAATGAGCATTGCTATTTCTAAAACAGTGAAGCTTTGCCTGTAATGCATGTATTTATTTTTTTGCGCTACCTTTCTAATGAAGAAATAAACAATACAAGAAACAAGCATTAATAAAAATGGTACAGTTGCTTTAGCAATGTTTCCCAAAGAAATATAATTAAAGAAAATTACTGCAAGAAAGCCAACTCCGGCAATGGCACTCATAAACCTGTCTCCAAAACGTAAAAAAAAATAAGTGGCTATCATAAAAATGATGAATGCATTTGCGGCTGCAAAAATATCAGCTACAATATTTATTCCTGAGAATATACAAATACCGGTTATCCATAAAAGGGCATCATCTACACCCGATCTGTAATGCTGTTTTGTGCGTATGAAAAATTCTAACGTAGCATAAGAAAGTAAACCAAAAAATAAAATGAGGCGCCCAAAGGCATGCTCAATATTACTTATAAACAACAGCGATAAAAGGCCCAGTGAAAAACAGGCAATTACTGTTGTAAGAATAAAGAGACCTATTCTTATAAAAAAATTGGGACTGTAGAACCCAACAGCAAAAAGGCCATTAGCGTTAAGCTTTTCTTCTTTGCTTATTGTGTTTGCATAAAATGCATCTTCAATTGCTTCCCTGGCTATAAGATTATGAAGCCATGTTTTATTGTATGCTATCATAGTTTTTTAATCTTTTTATTCATTTTTATTAAAAAAAATATGAGGCCGGTGGCTGAGAGTATGAAGTACAGGCATGTTATATAAACACCGGTAATATCCATTTCGCCGGCTACAAATATTAAACGCAGCATGCAGTAACTGAGCCCGGCATATACATACAAACTAAGTATGAGCAGGAAGTAAAATGATTTTTCGTTGATTGCTTTTCTGTATACTAAATAACCGGCTACCGCAAGCAATAGAAAAAAAAGCAGGTAGATTGAATCAAAATGAAACATAGCTGCAAGTACAGAAATAAACAACAGATGTGTACCAAAGTTGCTGTATGTAAATTCAAAATGAGGTTTTATTTTTTTCTTTTGTGAAAAAAATGCTGCAGCAATCAACAGCAGCCCCAGCAAAAACCCGGTACCTATAATTTTTTCATTACCAAAATCATTGTTTTTAAAAATACCTAAGGGCGTTACTGCAATGCCGGCCCAGGCTGCCAGTGTAGTAATAGCTATGGTTAGCACACCCAGGTGATCAAAATAATAAGCAGTAAAAAAC
>JANMBZ010000055.1:0-10235 GCA_031360765.1 Chitinophagaceae bacterium | reverse complement strand
AATGGTAAACTGGTATTACTTAAAGATCAAAAAGTACTTAAAGGAGCCAACACCATTCAGTTAACAGGCCTCGACAGATACAGCAGTGGTGTTTACATTATACAGGTGTACGTAAATGAAGAAGTGATTACACAAAAACTGGTATTGATAAAATAATGCAGTAACTGAAATATAATAATGAGGTTTAGTTCATAATACAAGACTATCCTATAAAGCGTAAGTTTAAATATCAGGGTTTGGCTTTTAAATTAAGCCAAACCCTTTTTTTTAGTTGCCGTAACGAGGTGCCGCTACGGTGATCGCCAAATTAGTTTTGCGTATTTAGCATAACCCGTATGAGGCAAACGCCACAGCTTTCAATACACTTTTTACCTGCTTGTGTGGTTGCTCCAAAAAAATCAGTTCGTCGCCTGTATTAATAGGTTATAAAACAGAACCTATGATACAGCAAATAAAAAATCAGGTATGATTATCTAATCCTGTTCGCATGCGATACCACATTTAGATATCCAAAATAAAAAAACAATTTTATTGTTTTCTCAATTTTTTTTCTACCTTAGCATTTCCCCATTCAAATAAGTGATGTCTTACCCCATCATTTTTGTCTCTTCCAAAGAATAACAAAAGCTGAATCCATCTATTTCTGTGCTTGAACCATAGTTTATCTCTTTACAAACAAGTTAACTATGGCGTTCATTCGCAAATGCTTTGTTATTGCAATAGCAATGATATGTGTGTTATTCACCAATGCACAATCTGTAAGCTATCCTGCACAATCTTCAAAAACGTTGAAATCAACGGCTGAAGATGTTGCACTGTTGCTGCAAAAAGCAATTACCGGCAGCCATTTTACAACTGGCGCTTACACTGTATTACCGCAATCGGGCTTTATATTTATTTACGATTCCACCATCACCGGCAGCCAGGCCTGTAAAGTAGAAAGTGATGGAGCAAATTTTATAAAATTTTCTGCAGCAGAAGATAATGGCTTGTGCTTTGGCATTTATGAATATTTACAACAACTTGGTTTTCGTTTTTATTTACCCGGTTCAATTTGGGAAACCACTCCGGTTCTTACAAGAGCGTATAAAAAAACCGATAGCATTTACAATTTCAGTTTTAAATATAATGGCTGGTATTTAAGCGGCGGCCACAACCGTTGGGTAATGGATAATGATGCAAACTACGGTTGGGAATCGTACTTTGGCTTAAACGGACACAACTGGTCATTATACCAGCGCCGCAACGGAATGACAGGCCAGTACGGCTTTTCAGGTCATCGTAGTGATATCATCAGCGGCACAAATACCAGCACCTGGCAAAACAATCCATGTTATGTTGCATCTTACAATAATTCACGTGCAGTAAGTTCTCAATCGGTGCCGGATGTAAATAGTGTTGCCGCTAAAGATTTATGGGCATCCACCATTGAGCAAAAATATACCACATACAGAGCCACCGTTTTAAACAATCCCAATGCATTTTTAAACCAATACCGTGGTTTAAATTATGGTAATTATAATGTTGGTATAGAAGTTACAGATGGCGCACTTTGGGGAAATACAAAAGATAATACCGGCTGTATAAATGCAGGTTATGCAAAAGAAAGCGATCAGAGTATTACGCTGGCAAATCACACAGCGCAAAAGATTGGTACTAAATATCCCAATGTTCGTTTTCAGTTGTATGCTTATTCAACGCATGCAGATGTGCCTTCGGCAAATCTTGCCATCAACGATAAATTAGATATTCAGTTAGTGCCCGAAGTGTATCAAAACTTAACAAGCACAAACGGTTTACGTAACCGCTGGTACAGCCGTACAAAAAACATATCGGAGTATAATTATTTAAACCTTAGTGGCTGGAGCGGCGAAACACCTTCGCTTGATATGGATGCATTAAAAACTACTTTGCAAATTGCAAAAGATAATAACAGCCAGGGTTTAATGTGGGAGGCTTCGCCGGCAAAATTTGCAAGCCTGCCGTTTTTAATGGCCGCCAATAAAGATTTAAAAGATAATGTTTCTGTAGATAGCAGTCTTACCGAATTCTGCAATAACATGTTTGCAGGTGCTGGCAAAACTATTTACAGCCTGCTGCAATTATGGACAGATAATAAAAAACTTGCCGGTGGAATTTCTAACATGTACAAAATGCCTTTGTATTTTGATTTGATAAAAGCGGCCGAACAGCAAATTGCGAGTGAGCCGGTAATTGTAAAAGCAAGATTGCGTGAATTAAAAGCCTACCTGCATTACATGAGTTTGTATTACAATTGGGCAAGTGATCAGGGCACGAGTGCTAAAACAAGCAAGGCCGCAGCTTTATGCGTTTATCTTGCTAAAATAAATAAAATGCAGTTGGTTAACAGCTACTATTTAATATCAACCATCAGCAGAAGTTATGCAACTAATACCAATTTTTATCAGCAATACAATGTTGCAAACGGAACAGCTTATTTGAATGGGAATTTGCCTTTAATAACTGATACCGAAGTTGAAAATGATTTCAGCAACGATGTAGCAAAATTCAGCAATACCATCAACAAATATAAATTTGAAACCACCGATGCAATTGCAACCCGTATTGATGCAGCTGGGTTAAGGATACCTAAAGAAATTAATGTGCAGCTTGGTTACACAAACGGAATGGATTATTACAACCGGGCTGAGTTTATGATAAAAGCGCCTGCTGCAGGGTCTTTTACCATTAATTACAACCCAACATTCGAAATGGAGGATAAAGGGTACATCAACTTCACCGTAGAATCTACCGACAGGACATTGGATATTATTGAAGATTTTTCAATTGATAAAAATGCAAAAGCAGGTAGTTTAGTAATCAAACTTCCAACAGCAGGAAATTACAAATTATCTGTATGCTCAAAATATAAATCATCGGTTAATTTAAAAATAACAACCAACAAAAATACGTTTTATAAGAGCGGTACTTTTTTTGGCAAAGCAACAGAATCTTACCAAAAAGATACAGACATGCCGGGATATATTTACATTCCTGCAGGTATTGATAAACTCTATTTTAGCATAGCAAACAGCAATGCCGGTGGCAGTGGTTATAAATCTGCAGCGCATATCAACAGCGCATTTAATATACAGGATAATAATGGTAATATTTTAAAAGCACGGTTTGTAACCCCCAACGATTCTGCTTTGTTTTATATTGAAGTGCCACGTGATGCTGCAGGTAAATTCTGCCGCATTACCCGTAAGTTTTACCAGTACAGCCTGGTATTTGCTAATGTAAATAATTTTTTATGGTATGCACAACCAAAACCTCTGCCATGCCCTGCCGCCGGTTTTAGGGTTGATGTTATAAATAAAAATGGCAATTGTGTTACACAGGTTACGGCAAATTCAAAATCGGGAGATTTTAATTGGGAAATTACCGACCAGGGCCAAACTTATACTTACAAAAACCAACGCATAGTTGAATTACCAGAGAATATTACACCTGATGCAGTTGTTGCATTAACCAATGGCGTTGATTGCGAATCAACTAAAAGAATTGGTGATGATGAAAAATTTGCATCTGCAAAACAGATATGCTCATCTACTAAAACAGTTGCAGAAATTACGGTAGCTCCGATGGTATATCCCAATCCATCAACCGGTATATTTAAACTAATGCAAACCGGCAACGAACTTACTGCAAGCCAGGTAATTATAGTAAATGCATTGGGCAACCGGGTTGCCATATTTAATAATACAAACCAGTTTAATATTGCCAATTTACCGGCAGGCATTTATTGGTGTAAAATTGTAATTAATAACAAAGAGTTTTCCGCAAAACTGGTAAAGCTTTAATGTGATTTTGATTTATCCATCAGCAAATGGTACTGCTGGTAAATCTAACATTGTAATATGCCTGCTACTATCGGTTTTTGGAGTATACAGCGTGCAAAAACTCTCTGGAATAGTCCATCAGCATAAGATTTGGCTTAAAAGTCTTATTACAACTAAAATTTATTACTTTTGCCCCCCAAATTCAGGCCCTGCGCCTGATTGCGCTTTTATAGTATTATGAGTCTCAAGGATAATATAGACATGTTGCGTTTGCCAAGCCATATCGCCATCATTATGGATGGTAATGGTAGATGGGCAAAAGAAAAAGGCGAAGATCGCCTGTACGGGCATTTGCATGGGGTTGAAAGTGTACGAAATATTGTGGAAGGTGCTGCAGAACTGGGCATAAAATATCTTACACTTTATGCGTTTAGCACCGAAAACTGGGACCGGCCCGAGTACGAAGTGTCTGGCTTGATGGAACTTTTGGTTGACACCATTCGTAACGAAGTACCAACACTTAATAAAAATAACATCAGGCTGCATGTAATTGGCGATACTGATATGTTGCCTGGGGCAGCAAAAAATGAATTAAAAGAAGCATTGCAGGAAACAAGTGTTAATACAGGCCTTAACCTGGTAATGGCTTTAAGCTACAGCAGCCGTTGGGAAATTGTACATGCAGTAAAACAGATAGCTGCCGATGTAAAAAATGGAAAACTGCTGCCCGAAGCCATAACGCAAAATACAATACAGCAGTATCTTACTACCAAAAATTTTCCTGACCCCGAACTGATGATAAGAACCAGCGGCGAATACAGGATAAGTAATTTTTTATTGTATCAGCTGGCCTATTCCGAATTGTATTTTACCAACACCCGATGGCCCGATTTCAGGAAAGAAAATCTGTACACAGCCATTCTTGATTATCAAAGCAGAGAACGGAGGTTTGGTAAAACAGGTGAGCAGATAAAAGATGAGCACAGTAACAGCTGAAAGGCTTGCTGCATTTAGTATAACAAATATTTTACCTGCTTTTAATCGTTGTAACCGATGATTTAGGATGAGGTTAACAAATAGTTTTAATTATTGGGCTTAATTTGCCGCACGTTAAAAACCAACTGATGGAGAGGATTTACACAAGAATTTTTTTTATTGCAACACTTATTTTCAGCACCCAGTTTGTTTGGGCTCAGGAACCCGTTTCCGTTAATCCTGAATTAGAAGGTATTTTTACATCTAAAACCCCCAAAGAATACAACATTGCCGGTATTAATGTAATTGGTTCAAAAGCTTTTGATGCAAATCTTATCATTTCAATATCCGGCCTTGCCGTTGGCGATAAAGTAACCATACCTGGTACCGATGCTTTTAGTAAAGCCATTGCAAAGCTTTGGCGCCAAAACCTTATATCCAATATAGAAATCTCATTCACTAAATTAGGAGGAAGGGATTTATATGTTCAGTTTGAAATTACAGAACGCCCCCGCTTAGCTACTTTTAAATTTCAAGGTATTAAAAAAGGCGAGAGGGATGACCTGGAACCTAAAGTAGCATTGGTAAAAGACAGGGTGGTAACAGAAAACATGCGGCTGAGTGCAGTGGAAGCCATTCGTAAATTTTATTTTGATAAAGGTTACCGCAATGTAGATATTCAGTTAAAGGAAGAACCTGCACCAGGTTTAAATAATGCCGTAAACATCACTTTTATAATTAAAAAAGGGCGTAAGGTAAAAGTAAACTCAATTAATTTCAGCGGCAACAATGATGTGGCCTCACAGAATTTAAAAAAGAGTATGAAAAGTACCAAGGAAATGAACCGGATTACCTTGTTTCCGGTGGTGGTAAAAAATCCTTTTGGCGATACTGCAAAACGCCAGAGTTTTAACGAGTATGTACATGACGTGGGCTTTATGTCCATAACAAAAACAAGGGATTATATTGATCCCTACTTTCGCATAAGAGGCTTTAGTGGTGCCAAGTTTAACGAAATTAAATACATAGATGATAAGGAGAGCGTTTTAAATTATTACAACTCCCGTGGGTACAGAAATGCAGTTATTTTAAAAGATACCTCAATTCTTGATGAAAAAAATAATATAAACCTGTTTTTAAAAGTAGCCGAAGGCAACCAGTTTCATTTTGGCGATATGGTTTGGCGTGGCAATACAAAATACAGCGATTCTATCCTCAATGTTTTGTTGGGGATTAAGAAGGGTGATGTTTATAACATGGAGTTGTTGAATAAAAGATTGGGCAAACAATTATCTGCAGAAGGCGCAGATATAGGAAGCCTTTATATGGATGACGGTTATCTTTTCTTTCAGGTAGATCCTGTTGAAACAGCCGTTTATAATGATACGATTGATTTTGAATTGCGGGTACGTGAAGGGCCGCAGGCTGTATATGGTAACATCACCATCAGTGGTAATAAAAAAACGAAAGACTACGTAATTCGCAGAGAGTTAAGAACAATACCTGGCGAAAAATTCAGTCGCTCAGATATTATACGTACACAGCGTGAACTTGGTCAGCTTGGTTTTATTGATGCTGAAAAAATTAATCCGCAGGTGGTACCAAACGCAGAGAATGGCACTGTTGATATTAACTGGGGTATTGAAGAAAAATCCGGCGATCAGCTTGAACTGTCTGCCGGCTTTGGTGGAGGAATAGGACTAACGGGCACTTTGGGTGTTTCGTTCAATAACTTCTCAATAAAAAATATCACCAAGCGCTCAACCTGGGATCCGTTACCATCAGGCGATGGCCAAAAGCTAAGCGCAAGAATACAATCAAACGGTAAAGCCTTCCGCTCTTATAACTTTTCATTTACTGAACCATGGCTTGGCGGTAAAAAACGAAATTCGTTTACCATTGCATATTCAAACACAAAGTATGCGAATGCCTATGATAATTTTGGAAGGTATTGTAAATCATGTGGCGATACATCTTATGTTAAAACAGCCAACTTTGGTCTTTCTTTAGGTAAACAATTAAAGTGGCCGGATGATTATTTTAATCTTATTTATTCGTTGAATGTGCAACGATATAAATTAAGGAATTACAACCTGTTTGGAAGCTCTGACGAATTAAGAAATATTGTATCTACCAACGTAAGTTTAAAAATAGCCTTGGTTCGTAACTCAGCCGGCCCCAATCCCATATTTCCTACTACTGGCTCTAACTTTTTGTTAAGCGGCCAGTTTACACTGCCATACTCATTGCTGGGTATCACATCCAGCCAAACTAATAGTTACAAATTGCCCGAGTTTCATAAATGGCGTATGAATGCGGAATGGTACGTACCCATTGGTATGGCAAGAGGAACGGAAAAGAACAAACAGTTTATTTTAAAAATTGCCGCCAAGTATGGATTGATTGGCAGGTATAATAACAAGATTAATATATCTCCTTTTGAGCGTTTTCAATTGGGCGATGCAGGGCTTAGTAATAATTCTGCTTTGCTGGGGTATGATATTATTGCACACCGTGGATACCCGGTGTATGATAATTCTAATCCTAAAATAAACCCTGATGGGGTTACAAACCAGCAATACTTCACTATTTTTAATAAGTATACGATGGAGTTGCGCTATCCCTTTAGTACCAGTGCAGGAAGTACCATTTATGGCTTGGCATTTTTTGAAGCAGCAAATGGCTGGTATGACTTTAAAGATTATAACCCATTCAAATTACGCCGGTCGGCTGGTGTAGGTTTACGTTTCTTTTTGCCAATGTTTGGGTTGTTGGGCTTCGATTATGGAATTGGATTTGACAGGTATAACAATACAACCGGTTTAAAGGGGGCAGCTAAGTTTACATTTATGCTGGGCCAGGAGCCGGAGTAAAAATGCTTATTCTGATTATTAGTTAATTTGTAAAAAAATGTAAAATGAAAAAACTCTTAATTCTTGCTATTTGCTTTTTATTGGTTGCTTCCGTTTCCAATGCGCAACGATATGCAATAATAGATACAAAATACATTCTGGATAAATTGCCAGAATATAAAGTTGCACAAAAAACACTGGATCAGTTTAGTGAGCAATGGCAGCAGGAAATTGATCAGAAACAAGCCCTGGTAGATAAAATGTTCAAGGATTATGATGCTGAACAGGTGATGCTAACCGACGTGCTTAAAAAGAAAAGAGAAGATGAATTATATAATAAAGAAAAAGAACTACGTGACCTGCAAAAAAAACGTTTTGGTTTTGAAGGAGACCTGTTTAAAAAAAGACAGGAGCTTATAAAACCCATACAGGACAGGGTTTACAACGCGGTTCAAAAACTGGCTGTAGAAAAACAATATGACTTTATATTAGATAAAAGTGAAGGAATTACTGTTATCTTTGCCGACCCAAAACTTGATAAAAGCGCAGACGTGATTCGTAACCTGGGTGTTAAATAAAACTTAATGCAGTACTTTGGAGCAACTTTTGCATAAATAAAACAATCTTATAAACACTAAATCAATAAACTTTAAAAGAACAATGAAAAAATTATTACTAGGAGCTGTGATGGCGTTAGGAATTATGAGTGCCTCAGCTCAAACCAAGATCGGTTATATTAATACTGATGAATTAATGAGCATCATGCCCGAAGCCGCAAAGATCAACACAGAAATGAATGAATATCAAACAACTTTGCAACAGCAGGGAGTTGCCCTTTCTAAAGAAGCGGATGCAAAAAGAGATCAGTATTTTAAAGATTCAGCTACTTACTCAAACAGTAAAAAAGAAATTGTAAGAGACGAACTGGTAAAATTATATGCACGTTTACAAAACTACGAGCAGGAAGCAACGGAAAAAGCACAACAATATGCACAGGCAAAAATTGGCCCCCTAAAGGTTAAAGCACTGGATGCTATTAAATTAGTTGCTAAAGAGAGAGGATACACCTATGTTTTTGATGATGCTGCAAATACATTGTTAGTTATGCCTCCGGGTGATGACCTGTTACCAATGGTTAAAGCTAAATTGGGAATTAAAGACCCTCCGGCTGCTCCAGCAGGTACTAAACCTGCCGGTAATTAAAATTAATTTTTAAATTATCATAAAGCCTCCTGATACTTCGGGAGGCTTTGTTATTTTTACCAGATGAAACAACAGCCAATTGGTGTTTTCGATAGTGGTTACGGTGGATTAACGGTTTTAAAAGAAATTACAGCCAAGCTGCCGCAATACGATTATGTTTACCTGGGCGATAATGCCCGGTCACCCTATGGCACCCGCAGTTTTGAAACTGTATATCAATACACTTTGCAGTGTGTACAATGGTTTTTTAACCAGGGTTGCCCATTGGTTATTCTGGCCTGTAATACCGCTTCTGCAAAGGCGTTGCGCTCTATTCAGCAAAATGATCTGGATAAAATTGATGGGAGCAAAAGAGTGTTGGGTGTTATCAGGCCTACAACTGAAATTATCGGCCAGTTTACCAAAACCGGTAATGTGGGCATATTAGCAACCAATGGAACGGTTATTTCAAACTCATATCCTATTGAAATAGAAAAATTTTATCCTGAAGTAAAAGTTTATCAGCAAGCATGCCCTATGTGGGTACCATTGGTAGAAAATAATGAGTACAATAGCCCGGGAGCTGATTATTTTATTGAGGAGAATATCAACAACCTGATACAGCAATCGGCTGATATTGATACGATATTGCTTGCCTGTACCCATTATCCGTTGTTAATGGATAAGATTAAAAATGCCGTGCCCGGGGGAGTTACGATTTTATCGCAGGGGCAAATTGTTGCCGATAGCCTGGCGGCATATTTACAAAACCATCCGGAAATTGAAGAAAAATGCAGTAAAAACGGGCAGATTGATTTTTTTACAACCGATTCGCCACAGGATTTTGACAGCCATGCTGCTATTTTCTACGGCAAGCCGGTAAAATCACAGCATTTAAGCCTGTAATTGGATAAATTATCCATTATTCATTACAAAATTATCCATTAAAACTATTACCTTTGCCGTCCTTTCACAAACAGCAGGGATGGTGCCTTGTTGAGTGTAACAAAAATGAATTCGGAAATTTAATTTGTAAAAGGAAAAAACTTAAACAATGCCAGGTAAAAAAAGAACGTATCAACCGCACAAACGTCGTAGAAAATCTGTTCACGGATTTCGCCAGCGTATGCAAACCGCAAATGGCCGCAAGGTATTAGCTAGCCGCAGGAAAAAAGGACGTCACAGTCTTACAGTTTCCAGCGAACACGGTGATAAAAAATAAGATCGCCTGATTTCCCAATTGGGAAATACGGTTAAAATAATTCAGTCCCCCGATACATTTCGGGGGACATTTTTATTTCTACCCGAAGCATTGTAAGCTAATCCCTAATTTTGAATAATTGGAAACAAAGCAACGATATACTTTTAAAAAAGAAGAAAAGCTTAAAAGCCGCAAAACCATCGAACAATTGTTCAAAGAAGG
>JANMBZ010000044.1:0-19656 GCA_031360765.1 Chitinophagaceae bacterium | reverse complement strand
TTAGATAATTTGACTTGAGGGTTATGAGGTAGGGCAATAGTAACAATGGCCTAAAATGGTTAACGCTTCGGCTGTTGGCGGGACGCCGAACAGCGGCGTTAGGATAGGTTAATGTTTTTTGGGTTTGGCAGTAACGCCAACGAAGACAAAATTACAACGCTTGTTTGGGAAATACCATGGCTTGTTCGGGAAGTTATTTAGATAATTTGACTTGAGGGTTATGAGGTAGGGCAATAGTAACAATGGCCTAAAATGGTTAACGCTTCGGCTGTTGGCGGGACGCCGAACAGCGGCGTCAGGATAGGTTAATGTTTTTGATGTTTAGCAGATACGCCAACAAAGGCAGATAATTACATTGCAAAGTTGTGAAATAAAACTGATATATTTTGAAATATTATAGTTTATTTTGGAAATAGTATAGGTAATATGGGAATGTTTTAGCTAATATGGGAAATATCGTCGTTAGTACGAGAAATTGTAACGTTAGTATGGGAAATTATAACGTTAGTATGGGAAATTACAACATTAGTATGGGAAATATCAACGTTAGTATGGAAAATTACACCGTTAGTATGGGAAATATCAATGTTAGTATGGGAAATCACAACGCTTGTTTGGGAAATACCATCGCTTGTTCGGGAAATTATTTAGATAATTTGACTTGAGGGTTATGAGGTAGGGCAATAGTAACAATGGCCTAAAATGGTTAACGCTTCGGCTGTTGGCGGGACGCCGAACAGCGGCGTTAGGATAGGTTAATGTTTTTGATGTTTAGCAGATACGCCAACAAAGGCAGATAAGATTTGCTATCAGCATGGAGAACGTCCAATAAGACTTAATAATGCTGTTACAATTTTATTTGGTCTTTCAAACTCTTCAATTTTAAATTCTTTATAAAATGATTTTGGACAAGGATAATTAAGCATCAATTGTTTTGTGGGCGTGATTATTTCGATTGAATATACAGGACAAGGGTTATGGTGCCAATTGTAACTATAAATGCCTTTCGAATCTAAAATTGCCCCAATTTTTTCACTATTAAGGGTTAATAAACTATCTCTTAATAATTGTTTGTATAATGAATCTAGATTAGTAGTTAATATTTCCATTTGAGTTGTCTTAATGCTACTATCAGCCCCTCTGCCAGATTTGGTGAAAGTAAAATGAGTAGCAGTCCATTTTTTACCACTGTTTGTTATTAGTAATAATGTAGTAATGCTTGTTCTACTCAAACCGCCATTATTAAACCAAAGCCTAATTTGAAAATCTTTCTCAAGCTGCTTACTGGCAATTTTTAATAAAAAGGGGGAATAATGTTTTTTATATTTTGTTTCTGTCGGCCAGCTATAGGTAGTTTGTGCATTTATGGAAATGATGAAGAAATGCAAAACAAGCGGTAACAATAAATGTTTCATATTAGTAGGATGTTAAAATTTACAGCCAACAATTGTATTTACGATAATATACACTACAATTTCGCTTCGAACAAAGCTGAATAAAGAAATAATGTACAAGAGTGCGACGCCACCGCAGCTTCACAAAGAACCACAGCCCGGCCCAAAAGAGAAATAAAAAAACCGCAGGTTTTTATTCCTACGGTTTATAAAAAATGTAATTGTTAAGTATTACTCACCTTGCTTAGGCTGTGCTTCGGGCTTTGGTATTAAAGCTTTGCGGCTCAGTTTGAATTTGCCTGTTTTTTGATCAACATCAAGCAATTTAACTTTAACCTTGTCGCCTTCTTTAAAAATACCGTCCATAGTTTCCAAACGTTTCCAGCTTATTTCACTGATGTGTAACAGGCCTTCTTTCTTTGGTAAGAACTCTACGAATGCACCAAATTCTTTAATGCTCTTTACGGTTCCTTCGTAGGTATCGCCCACAACCGGTACTGCTACCAGGCCGTTGATCCATGCCAGGGCACGTTCCAGGCTGGCCTTTTCTTTAGAGAAAATGCTTACCTCGCCCCTGTTGTCAACTTCTTCAATATTAATGGTAGCACCGGTTTCACGCTGAATTTCTTGTATTACTTTACCACCGGGTCCTATTACTGCACCAATATATTCTTTGTCAATGATGATCTTAACCATGCGTGGCGCATGTGGTTTAACTTCTTCACGTGCATTTGGCGTACAAGCATACATGGCTTCCAGAATGTGCATACGGCCTTTTTTAGCCTGTGCCAAAGCCTGGCGCATAACATCCATGCTTAAACCATCAACCTTAATGTCCATCTGCACACCGCAGATACCATCACGGGTTCCGGTTACTTTAAAATCCATATCACCTAAATGATCTTCATCACCAAGTATATCGGTTAAAATTGCAAAATCATCGCCTTTTTTTATTAATCCCATGGCAACACCACTTACATGCTTTTTTAAAGGCACACCTGCATCCATTAATGCAAGCGAACCGGCACAAACTGTAGCCATTGATGATGAACCGTTACTTTCAAGGATATCACTTACCACACGAACGGTGTAGGGATAATCAGTGCCCGGCATCATTTTCTTTAAAGAACGCATGGCCAGGTTACCATGACCAACTTCCCGGCGGCCAACGCCTCTCATCATTTTAACCTCGCCGGTTGAAAATGGCGGGAAATTATAGTGTAAAAAGAAGTTTGTATAATCAGATTTGTTGGCACTTTCTACCAGCAATTCATCTAACGGAGTTCCTAAAGTAACGGTTGTAAGTGATTGAGTTTCACCACGGGTGAACAATGCAGAGCCGTGCGGAGTTGGTAAATTATCGATCTCCATTTCCAGTTGACGGATATCTTCTGTACCACGACCATCCAAACGTTTTCTGCTGTCGAGTATCATGTCTCTAACAACATAATATTGCAGGTCGCCAAAATAATGACCTATCAACGCTTTATCGTCTTCTGCCATTTCCGGCTCTTGCTCAGCAAAATGCGCTTTAACTTCTTCCTTTAATGTTGCGTAAGCATCGCTTCTTTCGTGCTTTGCAGATGCAGAAGCAGAAATGGCCAGCATTTTATCTTTAGCAAAAGCACTTATCTTTTCGTATAACTCTTCGTTGCGGTAAGGTTTGGTGTAATCTCTTTTAGTGTTACTTCCAACCAAATCTCTTAATTGCTCTTGTGCTTTAACCTGTAATTGTATAGCAGCATGACCAGCTTCGATAGCAGCGATCAGGTCTTCTTCCTGGCACTCGTTACTTTCGCCTTCAACCATCATGATGTTCTTGTCGGTAGCGGCAATTAAAAATTCGAAATCAGAAGTAGCCAGTTGTGTACGGGTTGGGTTGATGATTAATTCGCCATTGATCCTTCCTACACGAACTTCAGAAATAATTTCCTGGATGGGAATATCTGAAACAGCCAAAGCGGCTGATGCAGCCAAACAAGCCAGTGAATCGGGCATTACTTCATCATCAGATGAAATAAGTGACACCAATACCTGTACTTCGCACAAATAATCTTCGGGAAATAAAGGACGTAAAGCCCTGTCTATTAATCTTGAGGTTAAGATTTCATAATCATTTAAACGGGCTTCTCTTTTGAAGAAAGAGCCGGGGATACGGCCTGCAGAACCAAATTTTTCCTGGTAATCTACTGATAAGGGGAAAAATCCCTGTCCGGGCTTTGGTTCTTTGTTTGCAACAACAGTTGCCAGTAAAATGCAATTGCCCTGGCGAACGGTAACGGCGCCATCGGCCTGGCGGGCCATTTTACCTGTTTCGATGGTAACCTCACGGCCACCACCTATATCAAATTTTATTGATTTTGGGTTTAATAAAGACATAAGTTGATTTAGGATTTTAGATTGGCGATTTTAGATTTGAGTAAAGCCGCAATCCTGATGATTAAATACTGTAAAAAGAATAATTCCCAACTGAAAAATATAGTTGGGAATTAAATTATTTACATTGATGGATAGTTTATTTACGTAAACCTAATTTCTCAATTAAAGCCCTGTAACCAGTAAGGTCGTGCTTGCTGAGGTAAGTTAGTAAACGCTTACGCTGACCAACCATCATCATCAGGCCTCTTTGTGAAGAGAAATCTTTTTTGTTGGTTTTCAGGTGGTTTGAAATGTGATTGATACGCTCTGTTAACAGGGCTATCTGTCCTTCAATTGAACCTGTGTTGGTAGCTTTTGCTCCAAAAGTTGTGAAAATGTCTGCTTTTCTTTCGATTGTTAAATACGGCATCTTTGTTTGTTTAATAACGTCTTTGTTATGTTTCTTTTTTAAATTGGTTGCAAAAGTACATATAAATATTGATTTTTTAACCGCAGTTTGAGTATTTTTTTTGAATATTGCCATATTATGAACCTGAATTTTGCCATAATTGGATGCGGAAGGATTGCGAAGCGCCATGCCGAGCAAATGATAAAGCATGGACAGCTTGTGGCTGTTTGTGATATAGTAGCGGCAAAAGCTGATGAACTTGCTGCAGTTTATAATGCAAAATCTTATTATTCGATTGATGAGCTTTTGCTGGCTGAAACAGGTTTAGACCTTGTAACAATATGCACCCCAAACGGATTGCATGCCTTCCACTCTATTAAAGTTTTGGAAGCAGGTAAAGATGTTTTGTGCGAAAAACCCTTGTGTATTAATGTTGAAGAAGGGAAAGAGATGATTTCAGCCGCTGAAAAAGCTGGCAAGAAACTATTTGTGGTAAAGCAAAATCGGTACAATCCGCCGGTTGCATTTTTAAAAGACCTGATTGTAAATGGTAAATTGGGAAAGATATATAGCTTTCAAATAAATTGCTTTTGGAACCGCCCCCAGGCCTATTACACGGATTGGAAAGGAAGCAAAGAACTTGACGGCGGTACACTTTTTACCCAATTCAGTCATTTTATAGATTTGCTTTACTGGCTTTTGGGCGATGTAGCTGCAGTTAAGACAGTCAGCAAAAATTTTGCCCACCCATCCATTGAATTTGAAGATACCGGCATTGTTGCTTTTGAAATGCGAAGCGGCGCTATTGGATCTCTAAATTATACAGTTAACAGTTTTGAGAAAAATATGGAAGGCTCTTTTACCGTTTTTGCCGAAAATGGTACGGTAAAAATTGGCGGCCAATATTTAAACGAACTGGAGTATTGCCATGTTGCCGGAGTAGAAAAACCCAATTTACCAACCGGTAACGCTGCCAATGGTTATGGCTTTTACCAGGGCAGCATGAGCAATCATGATAAAGTGTATGAAAATTTGATGAAGGCATTACAAAACCCTTCACATGAATTTGCAAGTGCGGAAGATGGTTTGAAGACGGTGGAGATAATCGAAAGGATTTATAACGAAACTAAAACCCCCTCCGCCCCCTAAAGGGGGAACTTTGCACACTTGTACTTTAAAGAAATCATAAAAAAGCAACAGCGAACTACAATATAATTGATGCCCGACTTATTAAATAAAACTCCCTCCAATTTGAGCTCTCAAGTTCTCCCTTTAGGGGGCGGAGGGGGTATAGTGAGACCTTCTATCGTTTTTACTGTAACAACTGATTTAACGTACGATCAAAGAATGATACGTATATGTAATTCTCTCGTTGCAGCAGGTTATGATATTACATTGGTTGGCAGAAAATTAAATTCCTCACTCCCGCTTACAACACAGCCTTTCAAACAAAAAAGAATTAACTGCCTGTTTGAAAAAGGCAAATTGTTTTATGCTGAATATAATATCCGCCTGTTCTTTTATCTGCTGTTTAAAAAGATGGATTGCATTGGTGCTATCGACCTTGATACGATCCTTCCCTGCTATTTCATCTCCCAAATAAAAAAAATAAAAAGGGTTTATGATGCTCATGAGCTGTTTTGCGAAATGAAGGAAATTGTTACCAGGCCGGGTATTTATAAGATGTGGAAAAAGATAGAACGCTTTACAGTTCCAAAATTTGCAGCAGGTTATACAGTTAACCAACCGATAGCAGATGAATTTAAAAAAATGTATGCTGTAGAATATGAAGTGATCAGGAATATTGCTTTGCTAAAAGAAATTATTCCCGTTGAGAAGAAAGAAAAATTCATTTTATACCAGGGCGCAGTAAATGAAGGCCGTAGTTTTGAAACTTTGATACCAGCTTTTAAAAACATCAACTGCAAATTGATTATTTGTGGTGATGGTAATTTTATGCAAAAGGCAAAACAATTGGTTGCTGCTAATAAATTGCAGGATAAAGTAATTTTTAAAGGCAAAATAAAACCGGAGGAATTATCTAGTATAACTCAACAAGCCTATATCGGTATTACTTTGTTTGATGACAAAGGCCTGAGCAATTACTATTCACTAGCAAACCGTTTTTTTGATTACCTACATGCCGGTATTCCGCAGCTCTGTGTAAACTACCCAGTATATGCAGCTATCAACACAAAATTACCCATTGCACTGCTGGTTGATGATATAAGTTCTGCAAACTTAGCCACCCAACTGAACAATTTACTGATAAATGAAGTTTTGTACAATGAACTGAAGCAAAACTGTTTAAAATTGAGGCAAACATTAAACTGGCAACAGGAACAAATAAAATTAATTAAGTTCTATAAAAATATTCTTGGATAAGCATTTACATATCGTTTGCCTCGAAATACCATTCCCTGCTGATTATGGCGGAGTAGTTGATTTGTTCTATAAAATTAAATCACTGCATCAATTGGGTGTAAAAATTCACCTGCATTGCTTTACAAAGGATAGACAACCACAGGATGAATTGAATAAATATTGTGAAACGGTCAATTATTATTCACGTAAAAACAATATCAGCAGTTTTTCTTTTACCATGCCTTTTATTGTAAAAAGCAGGGTTAACGAAGAGCTCATATCTAACTTAAAAAAAGATAATTACCCGGTTTTGCTGGAAGGTATCCATTGCACATATTATTTAAAAACCGGAGAGCTTAACAACCGGAAAGTTATTGTACGGCTGCATAATGTTGAGTTTGAATATTATAAACAACTGGCAAAGCATGAAGGTAGTCTTTTTAAAAAACTATACTACCTGCACGAAAGCCGGCTGCTGAAAAAATACGAAAAAGCCATAGCCGGCAAAGCCAGCTTTTTAGCGGTAAGCAAACAGGATCTTTATGTGTATCAAAACGAAATGAATGCAACCAATGTACATTACCTGCCCGTTTTTATTCCTTACAGTTTAGCTGTTGGTGCAGCAGGTAAAGGCTGCTTTTGTTTGTATCATGGCAATTTATCCATCAACGAAAATGAAGAAGCTGCCACCTGGTTATTGGAAAAAGTTTTCAGCAAATTGTTATTACCATTTGTAATTGCCGGTAAAAATCCATCAAAAAAATTACAGCAGCTTGCGCATGATCACCAGCACACCTGCCTGGTGGCAAACCCATCCGATAAAGAAATGCAGGATATGATAAGCAAAGCACATGTAAATGTGTTGCCCACTTTCAACAACACAGGCATCAAATTAAAATTATTAAATGCACTTTTTACCGGCAGGCACTGCATAGTAAACAAAGCTACCGTTGAAGGTTCAGGATTAGAAGATTATTGCACACTTGCTGAGGATGAAATTGCCTTTCAGCAAAAAACAGAAGCATTATACTTACAAGATTTTACACAGGAGCAAATGAAGCAGCGCCAGCAATTACTGCAAACAATGTATAATAATGAAAGCAATGCCAAACAACTTATGACATTTCTATGGTAGCGTTATCCCAAACTTTACCCATTTCAGTTTTAATGGTACGTGCCGGAAATTTTTTAATCACCACATAATCATGCGTAGCCATAATAATAGTGGTGTTGTAATCTCTGCATATATGAAAAAGCAACTGCATAATTTCATCACTTGTTTCGGGGTCCAGGTTACCGGTTGGCTCATCGGCCAGTATTAATTTAGGAGAATTTAATAATGCACGGGCAATATCCATCCGCTGCTGCTCACCACCACTCAACTCAAAAGGCATTTTAAAGCCCTTGGTTTTCAGTCCTACTTTTTCCAGCACATCAGCAATTTTTTCATCTATCAGTTTTTCATCTTTCCAACCGGTTGCTTTTAAAACAAACTTCATATTCTCGTTCACGTTCCTGTCGGTAAGCAATTGAAAATCCTGAAAAACCACGCCCAGGTTACGTCTCAGAAAAGGAACTGTTTTCCAGGTAATCGTTTTTAAATCGTGCCCCACAACCCAGCCCTCACCTTCTCTCAATTCCAGATCGCCATACATTGTTTTTAGCAAACTGCTTTTACCTGTTCCGGTTTTGCCTACCAGGTAAACAAATTCACCTTTATCTACCGACACATTAACATCACTTAAAATAAGGCTGTTGCCCTGGTAAATATTTACATTCTTTAATTCAACTATTGATTGAGACATCTTTTTGGGTTATGGGTTTTGTATTTTTAGTTTTGCCCGCCCGGCTGAATGCCGTTCGGACGGGTGTTCCAAGCTTTAGTAATCCTGTTGAGCTTCATTGGCGTCGCACTCTTGTACAACATAACTATATTCAACTTTACCTTAGCATATTTTTTCTATGTTTCCGTGCTTCAGTGGCAATACTTGCAAATTTAGCTTTTACCGCTTCAGCATTAAAAATTTATTTCTTCACCATTTGTTAAAAAATGTGAGTAACTAAAAACATAGTTGATAAACTAAATAATTAGTTTTAAGTTTACATTGTCAAGCATAAAAAAATATACAATGAAAATTTTAACCAAGGCCGAAGAACAGATCATGCAGGTAATCTGGAAGCTGGATAAAGCTTTTCTACGGGAGATTGTAGATGAACTGCCAGTGCCAAAACCCCATACCAACACCGTTGCCACCATCATAAAAATTTTGGTTGATAAAGAATTTGTTGGCGTAACTGTTTTTGGAAGAACGCATCAATATTATCCGCTGATAAGTAAAGACGCTTACAGCAAAACCACCATGAAGAGTTTTGTGAAAGGATATTTTGAAGGCTCGTTCAGCAATGCAGTTTCTTTTATGGTAAAGGAAAACAATTTAAGTGTGGAAGATCTGGAGATGCTTTTGAAGCAGTTGAAAAAAAAGTAGATATCATAAAGAAAAACAACCTGCTGAATATTATAAAAAGCAATGTTTAAATAAGTACAATTGATTCATTAAGGATTTCAACAGGTTATGAATAAAAGTATACGCATGATTATAATGCAGTAATAAAATTAAATTAATACCTTATCTCCTCATCCTTCAACCTAATCACCAATTCCTTTTTATTATTCTCCTCCACCCTTCCAATAACCTGCGCAGCTATACCAAATTCATTTGCGGCAGCAATCATGGTACCTGCATCGGCCTCATCACAATAAATTTCCAGGCGGCAGCCCATGTTAAACACTTCGTACATTTCTTTATTATTGCTGCCGCTGTTTTCTTTTATGATGTTGAAGATTTCGGGGGCCTCAAATAAATTATCTTTAATTATTTTGAAATTGCCCGGCAGATATTTCATGCACTTTGTTTGTCCGCCGCCGCTGCAATGGATAAGGCCGTGTATTTTATCAAAATGGTTTTCCAATAAACCTTTCAAAACCGGTGCGTATGTTCTTGTTGGAGACAGAATAAGTTTACCGATAGTTGTAGTGAGTGGAGAGTTGTGAGTCGTGAGTTTAATTTCGTCAGTCAGCTTTTGTTTACCAATGTACACAACATCATCAGCAAGATTATTATCAAAACTCTCTTTAAAATTCTCTGCATAAAATTTACTTAGCACATCGTGCCGGGCGCTGGTAAGGCCATTACTTCCAAGGCCGCTGTTAAATTCAGTTTCGTAAGTTGCCTGCCCATAACTGGCAAAGCCTACAATTACATCCCCAGCTTTTATCTTTTCATTGCTGATGATCTTGTTTTTTGGCCAGCGACTGGTCATCGTACCGTTAACTGCAACAGTACGCACTACATCTCCCACATCGGCAGTTTCTCCACCCAGGTAATGAATGTTTACAGCAAATGTTTTTAGCTGATCAAATAATTCCTGTGAGCCGGTAATAATTTGCTCCAGTACTTCGCCGGGTATTAAATTTTTATTGCGGTCAATGGTGCTGTTAAAAACTATATTATCATAAATGCCCACACAAAGCAGGTCATCTAAATTCATCACAATGGCATCCTGCGCAATACCTTTCCAAACGGAAATATCGCCGGTTTCTTTCCAGTACAAATAAGCCAGAATACTTTTGGTGCCGGCGCCATCGGCATGCATAACGTTTACAAAAGCATCATCTCCACCCAAAAAATCGGGGTACACTTTACAGAATGCATGAGGATATAAACCCTGGTCGAGGTTTTTAACTGCTGCATGCACTTCTTCTTTTTGGGCAGATACGCCCCTTTTATTATACAAACTCATAGCTGCAAAACTAAATGGCAAAAGTGAATAAACCATTTTCAATTATCAACTACATTTGCACTTCTTAATTATGCAGATACACCGCGATATAATCAATTTACCACAATTTCGAAATGCCGTTATCACTATTGGTACTTTTGATGGCGTTCACCTTGGCCACAAACAGATTATTGACAACTTAAAAACTGAAGCTGCTAATGCCGGGGGCGAATCTGTAATCATTACTTTTCATCCGCATCCACGCAAGGTTGTATCATCGGTTATAACCGGTGTAAGGCTTATAAATACCTTGGCAGAGCGGATTGAACTACTGGAAAAGACCAGTATTGATCACCTGGTCATCGTTCCTTTTACAGATTATTTTGCCAGCCAGACTGCAGAAGAATATGTCCGGGATTTTCTGGTGGATAAATTTAAACCGCATACCATCATCATTGGTTATGACCACCGTTTTGGAAAAGAACGCACCGGCGATTATAAACTGATGGAAGAGAAAGCCTCCGTTTATAATTACCAGCTTAAAGAAATTCCCGAGCATATTCTTAATACCATAAAAGTAAGCAGTACCAACATACGCAACGCTATACTGCACAGCCATATTGAAGAAGCAAATAATTTTTTAGGTTACGATTTCTTTTTTGAAGGTGAAGTTTTTAATGGTGATAAAATTGGCCGCACCATCGGTTACCCGACTGCCAATTTAAAAAGTACTGATGAAGAAAAGATAGCCCTTGGTGATGGCATTTATGCGGTGTATGTAGATGTAGAAGGTGAAACCTACAAAGGCATGATGAGCATAGGTTTCAGGCCAACGGTAAATGGAAAGGTACGTGTTACAGAAGTTAATATTTTTGATTTTGCTAAAGAAATTTACGGCCAGACAATACGCATTACTGTAAAAAAATATTTACGGAGTGAGGTTAAGTTTGATGGGCTGGAGGCATTGAAAGAACAATTACATGAGGATAAAAAAAACAGCATCGAATGTTTGTAAAAAAACAGATATCACAATTAAAGTTCAATAAAGATTATATGTACAAGAGTGCGACGCCACTGAAGTTGCACAAAGAAATATAGCTGGGTCTCCAAAAAAAATCGGATAGAGGCCGCTTAAAGCTTCCTGACTCAGTTTGCGCAATCACAAGCAATACTGTTTGTTTTGCTTGTAGGAACATGCCTTGCGGCGTGTTCAATTAAATTCGCCGCAGGCGAATTCAGAACACGCCGCAAGGCGTGTTCCTACAAAATTACCTTGCAACCATCTTCACTACCATTTCCTTCATCAAAGATGCATCTGAAGTGCCGGTATCGCCCACTCCCACTCCTTTTAAATTATAATGATGCAGTAGCAATAAAATTCTTTCTATACCATCGTACCCATAATTATTGATTGTTTCCAATGCACTTTTTACTGCGTTGCCATTAAAATAAAAATGAGGTTTAAGGGCTGCTTCACTTCTGTCCTGCATGCCAAAAACGGTGTAAACTTTACTAAAGCTTGCATACAGCGCAGGTAATACCATTTGTATAGGCCCGGCCTTGGGGTTGCCTTCAAAATACTGAATTATTTTTATGGCTTTTGCCAGGTCTTTTTTTGCAATGGCAGCCTGCAATTCAAAAACATTATATTCCTTACTTATGCCAATGTAGCGTTCAATATCATCTTCTGAAATTTCTTTTTTACCTTTTAAATTCAGCGCCAGCTTTTCAATTTCATTTACAATACGGTTTAAATCGTTACCCAAATGTTCATCTAAAAGGCTGATAGCTTTTGCATTTATTTTATATCCCTGAGATCGTACATACTCACCAATCCACTCCTGCAGTTTGTAATCCTTTATTTTTTCTGAAGTAAATATTTCGGCAGATTTTTTAAGCAGTTTGTATAACTTTCCTCTTTTATCAAGCATTTTGGTTTTGTGTGCAACTACAAAAACGGTTGAACTAAGCGGATGCTCAGCATAACTTTCCAACTTTTCAATTTCTTTCATTTGTTGTGCTTCTTTAAGTATCACAACCTGCCGCTCAGCAAACATGGGGTATCTTTTGCAGGCGTTTACAACAGCCGCCCAGTCGGCATCTTTACCATAAAAAACAGTTAGGTTAAAGCCGGCTTCTGCCTCATTTAGAATATTGTGCTCGGCATAATCAACTATCATATCTATATAATAATCCTCTTCGCCCTCAAGCCAATAAATGTTTTTAAAAACCTGTTTCTTCCAATCACTAATTATTTTTTCTGCACTCATATTTCAAAGATACTGCTTAGCAGATTTTAAAAGCACCCCTAATCTTCCACCTTTAGGTAAATTATTTTGTAAACAGATAAACGTTAAATGTTATTAAAACGGCAATAACGGGCTGTGATAATGCGTTTTGTTTTTTTATCTTTGGTATAAATTTGGTGGCCTTCGTAAGTTAGTTTTTTGGTTATTACCAATCCATTAACTGCTTTACCTGATTACCTCCACAGAAAAACCTAAACTATGAGCTTCGAAAACTTTCCCATCGGCGAAAAATCTGATCAACCTGTAGTTGCTCAAAAGCAGAATAAATGGCAGGGATATTTAACCGCCAGCCTTATTGTAGCGCTTTTAGGTACCTGGGGTTATATCATTTGGGACAAAAGCAAAACCAAGGAAACCATTCAGCAAAAAGACCAGGTAATTACAAATACTTATTCTCAGAGAGATCAACTACAGAAAGAACTGGAAGATGCAACCAGGCTTTACGATATGATTAAAACCAGCAGTGCCAATATGGTGCACAGCAAGGATAGCACCATTTCTAAAAAAGACCGTGATATTGCCGCCAAGCGGGAGAAAATTCAGCAACTACTATCGAAAGTTGGTGCAACAACGCAGGAACTGGAGCAGGCAAAGGGCTTGATAGCATCTTTAAATACCGATATTGTAAAATATAAAAACCAGGTAGAAATACTGGAAGGAGAAAAAATAGTACTTACCAAAGAGAAGAATATGGTAATGCAGGAACGTGATAGGTTTCAAAAAGATTTTGACTCAGCAAATAATGTAATCATGCAAAAAGAAGCAGTGATTGATGTAGCCACCACCCTTCATGCATCTAATTTTTCAATTTTAGGTATTCGTGAAACCGGCGACGGTAAAGAAAAAACAACCAGTACTGCCAAAAGGGTAGATAAACTCCGTATTTCATTTGATATTGATGAAAACCGGGTAACACAATCTGGAACAAAAAATATTTTTATTTGCATAACTGGTCCGGATGGTAAACCTCTTGCTGCAGAGGCTTTGGGCTCAGGTAAATTTAGTACCAGGGATGGAGCACAAAAATTTTACACCCAAAAGATTGATGTTAACTATACCCAGGGGAAACGCCAGACTTTGAGCTTTGACTGGAAACAAAATACCAATTTTACAACCGGCGATTATAAAATTGAAGTTTACAATAATGGATTTAAGATTGGCGAAGGTATTGGCAGTTTAAGAAAAGGAGGTTTGTTTAGTTAGATTTTTATTAAGTGTCTGACCACTAAAGCGGTTTTAAAAATATTTATTGCAAGTGCATTTATATTGGCCTTACACTAAAAAATAGCCCTGATAGATGCCCTCCCAATATGGATGGTTCTTGTGGATTCGGGTTTACGCCCTTCGTACTGCACACTCATTTCAATATTACCAGCCAGTCGCTTTGTAAAATCCAGGTTCCATAAATAATTTTTGCCGGGTAATAATCCATCTAATAAAATATAACCTACCGTTGTATTTGCTGATCCGCTGTACCCATTATAGCTTATCTGGTTTAGCGAAAACCTTGCATTAAGTGTACTGCTGGAAAGTATATTGTACCGTACATCTGCTGTTAACACATTACTGGTAGCCTTTTCCATTGAATCAATAGTATTTCTTTTTTGCCCGTATGCGTATGTTAAACTTGCTCTCAAAATGGTTTTATATACATACGAAAAAGAAGGCTCAAATATATTTTGCAACACCAGGTAATTGCGGTTATCAAATTTGGGGCCCTTGGTATTTAAAATATTTTTTATTTGCTTGTAGCTTACTGTAGCTACAAAATTACGGTTGATGTTCCATCTTACTTTACCCACCAGGTTACGTAACCGGCGGCTTTCAAAACCGTAACTCAATAAAGATTTATTATTGCTGATGCTATGCGTTACATCAAATCCCCATTTTATATTACTACGGTTAAAAAATAAAGTGTTTGATAAAAAAGAATTTAAAGTGATTAGCGTTGTATCAACTAATTTATTGGTAAACGGCTTAAATTGAAAACCACCTGTACTGATATCTTTTTTATTTATCTGCAAGGCCGAGCTTGTACTCGACCGGGATAACACTTTTTTAAAACCTGTTACACCAGGCTTTAGAATGGCTTTAGGATTTAAAGCAAAGCTGTAATTAAACTGAACATAATTAGCTTTTACATACTGGTTACTGGGCGTAAATACCCGTATATATTTTTTCTGATCCTGAAAAATTGCGACTTCAAATTCATTAAGTTCCGGAATACCGTTGCTGTTATAATCAATCCAGGTGTATTCGCCTTGGCCAGCCGGCACTTCTACATACGTGTATTCACGCTTTTGCTCCTGGCCCGACCCAATCTCGTACAGCACATTACCCACCACAAAACCTTTCAATTCATTTACATAATATTCAGCCCTGCCTAATAAGCTTTCATCTGCTTTTTGCCTGCTTATTGTATTGTCGAAAATATGCAGTTTGCGATAGGTAACATTTAACTTAAACTGGTGCTTTTCATTCTTTAATAAATCTGTAAATAAGTTGTAGTTGTCACTTCTATCTGCACGTTGCAGTTTATATTTAACAGGTAACAGATCGGTTCTGGTAAAGTAAGATACGCCCCACCTGTTTGCTTTATTCTGGTTTGATTTTATATAAATTTCCCACACATGAAATGCATAACTAAATGCAGATAAAGTATCTGTTTTTTTATCCCGCAGGTTATTATTTTCAGCATTATATTTAAGGCCAACCTGCATTTTTTTTAACTGTGTCAATTCTTTTCGCAGATCAACTGTTGGGCGTATAAATGTTCCATCCTGTTTGGGATTGTGAATAGTTGTTAAGCTGAATTGATTGGTAAGCTGCCACCCGTTATAATTATTATAACTATTTAACGTTTGTCTCAAACCATTGTATTTATCGCTTCGGTTATAATTAATGGCTTCATACGCCAGATAATTGCCGGAGGTATCAGCAACTTTTACCGACCCGTTAATGATGTGTTCATCTGCAAGGTTAATATCGTAAGGCAGGCTCCAGTCACGCAAAAACTCCACATTTCTTAAACGCTCAACTGCCCTGAACCTTTCCTGCACAAATTCATAACCAAGCTTTGTTTGCATTAAAAAAGGCTTTTGAAACAGCCGTATTTTAGTTGCATCTTTTATAAATTGTGCTTTGGTTGCAAAAGCCCTGTCGTTGCTTTTATCTTTACTGCTAAAAAGATTTACATCGTAATTGCTCATGGCAACTTCTGCCTTAAATCTTGTGTTGGCATTAAAAACATACTCGCCACCAACCGTAACCAACTGTTGTTTTTTTGGTGCGATAAGTAACAGCACCGGTGCATAATCTCCTTGCTTAATATTATTAACATCAGGCTGTACCCAGGTAAAAACTTTGCCGTTAGTTGCACTCTGCAATACAGTATAGTTCCCTTTACCGGGGCCGAGGTAAGTAAAACTCAAATTATAAAGTACATCATTGGGATTGGTTGAAAATACAAAGATGGAATCGTGTATGGTGCCATTATACAAAGTGTCAATTTTTTTATACAATATTTTGCCAGCACTCAATGTATCTTTTACCGCATTTACATAATAGGCAGAGTCAACGCCATCGCCAATATCTGCTAAAAACTGCTTTTGTTTTGCATCAAGCACCTGGTTGATGGAAGAATTTTTTGCATCAGAATTATTATAAAAACCAATATTTAAAAAGAATTTGTTTTTAAAATTTACTTCATCGCTTGCATAAATCTGAGAGTTTAAAAAATTACGATCGGCGTATTCAAACTCAACCTGTATTCTTTTATCTTTTGTAACCAGTCGCTTTTGAGTAAAAGTTAATTCGGCTGTGTTGTAATTAATAATATAGTCCTGATCTTCGCCTCTTTGCAGTAATTCTCCATCCATATAAACACGCTCGGTACCGGCAAGTACAACAAAAAATAATTCCAGGTTGGGGCTTGTTAACCGGTATGGACCTTGATTACCTTCGAAAGGTACTAATTGATTGCGTGCAAATTTTCCTTTGGCAATGGCACCACTCAGTAATAAAGAGTTGGAAATATTTTTTGTTATTTTATTATCTGTTATAAAAGAAACGCCCTGCAATCTTTTATAAAAATTGAGAAAATAATTTTTGCTTTGCCTGATATCAATATCGCCAAAATTTGCCTGCCACCCTTTCTTCTTCACCTGCAGGTAAATACGGTCAAAGTCACGCAGGTCTTGTGTATTACCATCTGGCTGCACAGGAATATTATTATCGGTTATGGCTGCCGTAAGCTCCAGGCTATCGCCTATAAAACCATTCAATTGCAGGTTAAGGCTGCTGCTAACTACTGCATCCTGACTGTTGCCAAAAGAAATGCCACGCCCAAAACTTCCTTCGGATTTTATGTTACCAAAATCGGTAAGCGGGCTTGTTTGTTTGGTGCCAACCCTTAAAGTAAATGGATTGTTGCTTAAAAAATTATTACGGATACTATCATAACTAAAGTGCCTGACCACTGCGTTTAATTTGTAAGGAAAAACACGGTATGTAACAGTCACATTTTCTTTACCCGGGCTATCAAGCCAGGTAATTGTACTATTAACCTCATCAACTTTATAATAATATGCCGATATGCCATCAATAGTTACAGACCCAGGCACCACGCTTAAAGAATCGAGCTTAACCGTTTTGTCTTTTGTTGTGATGGTGATTTTACGAAGATTTGAAAGCGACGGCGGATTTATCTGTGCATCAACAGCCTGCACAGCAATAGTAAACAGCAAGAATATGTATAGCCTTTTAAGCTTCAATATTTGTTGGGGATTAATACTGTTAAAATTACTAATAAATACATTAGGTATGGAAGCATATTTACGGGTACAAAAAAGCCTTCTACACAGAAGGCTTTTATATAACTTGATTTGGTTTGAATTATTGCTCTGTACTTAAACCAGCTTTTAAATATTCCCTGTTCATACGGGCAATATTAGCTACAGAAATTCCTTTAGGGCACTCAGCTTCGCAAGCATAGGTGTTGGTGCAATTACCAAACCCTTCCTTGTCCATTTGTGCTACCATATTTAAAACCCGTGATTCTCTCTCAGGCTGGCCTTGTGGCAATAAAGCCAGTTGAGAAACCTTAGCGCTAACAAACAACATGGCACTGCTGTTTTTGCAGGCTGCAACACAGGCACCGCAACCAATACAGGCGGCAGCTTCAAAAGCAGTATCAGCATTTTTTTTATCAATAGGTAGTGCATTCGCATCTACTGCATTACCGGTGTTTACAGATATAAATCCGCCGGCCTGTATAACCCGGTCAAAAGCCCCACGGTCAACCATCAGATCTTTTATAACCGGAAAAGCCGCAGAGCGCCATGGTTCTACCACAATGGTATCTCCATCTTTAAAAGCACGCATGTGCAACTGGCAGGTTGTGTTTTTTGTCCAGGGGCCATGTGCACGCCCATCAATATACATACTACACATACCACAAATGCCTTCACGACAGTCGTGATCAAAAGCAATTGGATCTTTGCCTTCGGTAATCAGTTGCTCGTTCAGTACATCAAACATTTCCAGAAAAGACATTTCGGAAGAAATATTCTTTACCTGGTAAGTTTCAAAACTACCGCCAGCTTTACTGCTTTTTTGTTTCCACACTTTTAGTGTGAGGTTCATATTGTAGTGTTCCATAAATCTTAAATACGTTTATAATTGCTGTATTCAAAAGGCCGCCATCCAAATTTGCGCCATAAAAAATATAATATTCTGTGTTTTGTATTTTTAAAATTTTTCTTTTTTACATCTACATCAAATTTCCAGTTTTCTTTACTGATAAGATCTTTCATTACCTGCGGATGTGTGCCTTCAAAAACAGTAACCGAATCAATGTTTGAATAATCAAACTGAGCCGATTTCTTTTTTAAATCTTCTGCCCAGTTTTCATAATCAGTATCTGCATTCCAGAGTTTACCAAAATCTGCATATTTATTTTGCATTTCAATTGGATTGCGAACCCAACCATAATGATAAATATAAGCATCAATCAATTTCACATTTAATTTTCTGCCTTCCAGCCGGAAGCCCTGTGCATCTAAATAACTCCTGATATTTTTATTATTCCGGATAACACGTACTTCTTTGGAATACCATCTGCGGCCATCACCGATAAATTTATAACTTCCATAAAAATGATGGTAATTGAATAATAAACCTTCTACTTTTTTATCATCTTTATATTTTTGCATGGCATTCAATATCACGGTGTGATACTGCTCGTGCAATGCTTCATCTGCCTGTATGTAAAAGAGCCAGTCACTGTCGGATGCTGTAGCATCCATTGCTTTATCAGTTTCTACTGCCAATACTTTTCCTCCCTCACGTAAACTGTTATCCCAAACGGAATGAATAATCTTTATTTTATCTGAACCAATACTTGAGATTAATGCTGTGGTATCATCCTCCGAATCGCCCAGGCAAACAATCATTTCATCAACAATGGGCAAAACCGATTTTATTGATTCAAAAACCGGGTAGCCATATTTAACTGCATTTTTTACAAAAGTGAAACCACTTACTTTCATCTTATTTGTATGAACGTTGCGTGGGTTTTACAATTTCAAAATTCAAAGGCTCTTTATTTAATTGCCAGTCGCTTTCGCCTTTATATTCCCAGGCCGATACGTAACTGAAATTTTCATCATCACGTTTTGCTTCGCCATCATCTGTTTGCGATTCTTCCCTGAAATGGCCGCCGCAACTTTCATTTCTTTGCAATGCATCCTTGCACATTAGTTCTCCCAACTCAATAAAATCGGCTACACGTCCTGCCTTATCAAGTTCGGGATTCATTTCATTAATATCCCCTGGTATTTTTACATCACTCCAGAACTCTTTTTTTAACGCCTGTATTTGTGCAATGGCACCTGTAAGGCCATCTGCATTGCGGGCCATACCACATTTATCCCACATTATTTTTCCGAGACGTTTGTGAAAACTTTCTACAGTCTGTTTACCTTTAATGCTCATTAACTGGTTAATGCGGTCGCTTACTTTTTTCTCTGCTTCTTCAAATGAA
>JANMBZ010000035.1:0-38005 GCA_031360765.1 Chitinophagaceae bacterium | reverse complement strand
CTTTGCCTGATACTTTTTGTGTTTGCTGATATTGAGCAAAGCTTACGGTTGTAACACAAAAAAGGGCAATCAGACCAAGTGAAAATGCTTTCATTTATTTAGATTTTATTGAATTGACTGTATAAAGCAATGTGTTTCTTCGACTACGCTCAGAAGCACAGATCATCCTTCGGCTTAGCTCAGGATTTAGGATAAAGTTATTAAATCCCTTTCCAATTTGCGGGATCGGTACTCCAATTTAACAAGGTATTTTGTTCTGCGGCAGCTACAATACCCTTCTCAACCGCCAGAGCAATCAACGTTTGGTAGTTTGTAAGCGATTGGTAAGGAATATCTGCGGCTTTAAAAGCATTTTCTGCAACTTCAAATCCGTAGGTAAATATCGATACCATGCCTATTACATCTGCCCCGGCAGCTTTTAAAACATCACAAACCTGCAGACTACTTTTGCCGGTACTAATGAGGTCTTCTATCACCAATACTTTTTGTCCGGTTTCAAGATTACCTTCAATCTGGTTGCCCAGGCCATGTTCTTTGGGCTTTGGACGCACATATATATAAGGCAGCTTCAACTGATCGGCAGCCATGGCTCCCCACGCAATGCCTGCTGTGGCAACACCGGCCAGCACATCAGCCTCGGGAAATTTCTCAAAAATAACGCTGCACATTTCGCTTTTAATAAAATCGCGGATGTAGGGATAAGATAAAACCTTGCGGTTATCGCAATAAATAGGGCTCTTCCACCCGCTGGCCCATGTAAAGGGTTGTTGCGGACTCAGTTTTATTGCATTAATTTGTAAAAGCTTTTCAGCTACGGCTTTTTCGTTGGTCATGCCACGAAGATAATTAGGAATTAGGAATTAGGAATTAGGAATTAAGGCTGCTATCAACCATCAACTATTAACCATTAACCTTCTCTATGTACATCAACATTTATTTTGGCGATAAACCAGTTATTCTTTGTGATGATATTGACAAGGATATAAACGAGATACTGCACCACCCCGATGCGGTTTTTGTGGATGAGGTAAGCCCCAGGGCTATTAAAGCAATGTTGCATGAGATAAAAAAGGAGGAATTTCATGCAGGTGTGCTTTGGCATAGCGATATTGAAAAATTGAAAGAAACCTTTTTTAAAAATTTTCAGGTTATTGAAGCTGCCGGCGGCATTGTACAAAACGATAAAAAAGAGTTACTGTTTATAAACCGCCTGGGCAAATGGGACCTTCCCAAAGGCAAAATTGAAGCCGGAGAAAAAGAGGAAGAAAGTGCCCTGCGTGAGGTTACTGAGGAAACCGGTGTAACTGATCTGCATTTAAAAAAGAAAATTGGCGAAACTTACCATGTTTATGATGCCTTTGGCAAACATTTTTTAAAAATATGCCACTGGTATTATATTACCTGCCCATCTACCCAAACATTAATACCACAAACCATAGAAGATATTACCGAAGTAAAGTGGGTGAAAACGAAAGATATTAAAGTGCCCATGGAGCATACCTATCCTTCTATAAAAGATATTTTGCGGAGGTTTTTTGATGAGCCGTAAGGAGTTTGAGGTTTTGAGTTTTTTGTTTTGGGTTGTGCTAAGTTTAGCAGTTTAATTTTATCTGCTTGCCAGTTTTCTATGCTTTACAGCGTTCTTAGCGTTAAAATTTTGTTGATCATATAAAAATTGATATTGGTTTTTATATGACGATGATACTACCCACAGAGCATTACAGCATACAAATTATTTTTTTTTGTTTTGGATTTTTGAAAACATTGTATATATTTGGTATGTACTAAAACTTATACCTATGGCTTCTACATCAGAAACAGGGCATGCAAAGAATATTGCAAACTTTAAATTGCTCAACGAACGCAACGCCGGCTTTGGCGCCAAGTACAACCCTACCAATAAATTATTGCTGCTGGCCAACATGCAAAAGCAATACACCGACTGCAACGCCTTGCAGGGTGATGTGAATACGCAAAAAGGTATTTACGAACCGGCGCAAAACGCCCGTACAGACGAGTTTGCCGATGTGCAAAAACTTGCCAGGCGCATGCGTACGGCGGCTAAAACCTGCGGCGCCAGCAAGGGTTTTTACATTGATGTAAATAAGATTGTTACCAAACTTGTTGGCGAGCGTGCCGGTAAACCTAAGGTTACTGCCGAAGACCCAAGTGGTAACAGCATTAGCCAGCAGAGCTACGACAATATTGTAAACAATTTTGATGCACTTGCTAAAATGCTGGCCGGCGAAGCTAAGTATGCCCCTAACGAAGCCGACCTTACAGTGGCGGCTGCTACGGCAAAACAGGCTGCACTTGATAATGCGAATAATGCAGTAAAAAACAGTGCCGTGCCTTATAACAATGCTGTAATTGCCCGCAATAAAGCACTTTATACTGAAGATACCGGCCTTTGCGATGTGGCTTTGACCAGTAAAGATTATGTGAAGCAGGCTTTTACCTATAGCAGCCTCGAATTTAAAAGTATAAGTAAAATAGCTTTTCGCAAACTGCCTAAGGGTAAATAAATACAACCATGCCCGGGAGTTTACAATTGCAAGTTGGGAGTTTACAGCTTTATTTAGGGACTTTACAACCAAGGTTTGAGAGTTTACAACGCCAGTTTGGCTTTTTACAGTACCAGGTTGGGAGTTTACAAGGCGAATTTGGGAGTTTACAATGAGGTTTTGGGAGTTTACAATTGGAGTTTGAGACTTTACAACCGTAGTTTGGGAGTTTACAAGGCCAGTTTGGGACTTTACAAGGATTGTATGGATTTTTTACCCGGTTCTTTTGGATTTAAACAGTGAGCGTTTGGGTTTTGGCGGTGATTTATCTGTTTGGGCAGTTTCGGTTCGTGAGACACGAAATGCAAGGCGAAGGGAAGATTTAAAAATATACTGTTATGAAACAAGACACCATATTGATAATTTTAGGATTAACTCCATTGATAATTGGTGGAATAATTGCCGGCTTTAATTCAATAAAAGTAAATAACAGAACAGAAAAAATTGAAGCATGGACGCGACGGCAGCAATTTAATGTATCAACAAAAAGAGGCTGGTTTAGCCGCTATGTGTTGAATCCAATTTTATGGATTCTGGTAAAGTTCTTTAACTGGACCGATAGTTTTTCTAACCGTGGTATAAAGAGTGGAGTTAGGGTTTCGGCAACACTTTATTTAATTGCTGCCTGGTGCCTTGTTTTATACCTGGCTTTTTTGGCCGCATTAGTTGTTGTTATATCAGGCGTAATAATTTATATCTTTTATAAAATCGTTTTTACATTACTTCTTAATTCCAACTCAGATTTTAAAAGTGGTTACAACATAAGCAAAAATATATTTGGTACCATTGGTAATAATAAGCGCATTAACCAGAATACAGGAATTATTCAGGAACGAGGTATGGTTGGCTGGAATGACACAGAGCAAAGGATTGATCCTGAAACCGGGCAACTTCAAGAAAAAGGGATGTTTGGGTGGAATGATACTGATACAAAATTTAACCAGGAAACTGGTATTGTACAAAAAGAAGGTTTTTTAGGATACGAAGACACTGATACAAGAATAGATACCAAAACCGGGATAATACAAAAAAAAGGATTTATGGGCTGGGATGATACGGAAGAAAGAATTGACCCGGAAACCGGAAGGCATCAAAAGAAAGGTTTATTTGGTTGGGATGATTTATAATTAAGATACAATAAAGCAAGGATGAATTTTTTTATAAAATGCGGATAATTTAAAACATGCTTAAAAATAACATTGAGATATTGCAGGGTGATAAAATTGAATTTAATGTGAATGAGAAAGATGCAATTTTTATTCAAAGGCAATTTTCAGGTAAAACACAAAGAGATATTGAAATTGAGAAACTGGAAATTCCCAATAGGCCGATTTTAGTATTTTTTGCCATTAAACTCATCAGGTTTTATCAAAAAAAGATTTCAAAAAAGTTGGGTAACCGGTGTGTATTTGACCCAAGTTGTTCTCACTATTCTGAAATGGCCTTTAGAAAAAAAGGAATATTTAAAGGCAGCCTTTTTACTATTAAAAGGCTTTACAGATGCCGCCCTAAAAACGGCGGTATTGACGAGATGAAATAATATTTTTAACCAAAACACAATAACTATTATGCAGTACAAAATTGAACAAATCGGAGCTGAATTTTCTAACAAAGCGATTTCAGGACTTGAATCAAAGTTTAACAGCTATTCTCAACAAGGGTATAAGTTTCATTCAGTATTTCAGGTACAAAAGCCTGGTTGCTTAGGAATAGGTGCGCCATCAATTACCTATTTAGCGGTTTATGTAAAAGAGTAATTCAGTAAAATTTATTTTTTTAATGAAGTTCTCGTCATGGTTCATTATAAAAAAATCATGACGAGAATTACTAAAAATAATTCGCCGCCGTGGGTGTTCGCAAATTCATAATCCCCGCCGCCTTGTCTCTGACAAGCGGGCAGCATAAGGCTAATGCTAATTATTATAATAATACACCAACCTTTTGAAGCTAAATTTTTGAAATAAATTGTAACAACTTACCAGCTCAATGCCGCCTGTCGGAGACAAGGCGGCGGCAGCTCACAATGGTTAGAGTTGGTTTGCGTTAATAAATTTATTAATCTCAACTTCGCTTCGATTACATTTCGACTTCGCTCAATGCTCAATAAAGATTTGCTGTACAAGAGTGATTAATTTTTATTTCTTATTAAGAAATAAAAATTAATCAACAACTGTTGCCAATGAAGCCAAATAGATAACAAATGCCGGACTCACACAATGCCGTTGGCCGGAGGCCAGACGGCGGCAAGAGATTTCTCCTATCGTCGAAATGACAGAGGCAACTAACTCACCGGCTTTTTTAAAATAGCAACCGTTAGTCTGCTTACACAAACTAATTTTTCTCTTTCGTCATGAATTTTTATATCCCAAACGTGGGTGCTGGCGCCAATGTGCAGGGGTGTGCAGGTGGCGGTTACGTAACCGCTGCTTACGCCACGGATGTGGTTGGCGTTTATCTCGAGCCCTACGCAAATAAATTTAGAGGCATCCATTACATAATGAGATGCGACGCTGCCGATACTTTCGGCGAGTGCACAACTGGCACCGCCATGCAGCAGTCCGTAGGGTTGTTTGGTACGTTCGTCTACCGGCATGCGGACTTTTAGAAAGTTATCGCCCAGTTCTACCCATTCCATGCCTAAAAATTCGCCCATTGTTTTGGGGCCGAGAACATTAATATCGGGGAGTGAGAGGGATTTGTTGAACCAGATTGACATAGTATTTTTTATTTTTTTTAGGAATTTTCATTTTCTTTAACTGCTTTTCTGTTTTTCTCTTTTACTTTTTTGCTTCTCCAAAAAAGTAACAAAAAAGGAGCCCCGAAATCCCCGCCTGCGGACGGGCAGGGAATACAGCCCGATTTCGGGAAGGAGCGTTGATTTGGCTTTGGTACTATGCAAAGCATCCTGCGGGCTGTAAACTGTGCATTTGTTCCCTGATGGGTTAAGCAAAAAGTTTAAATAATTGCAAACATTATACTATTGCAGCAGTACGAAAAAAATATTTAATCTACTTTTTCTTTTTGATGGATTGCTTAACCGCTTCGGGTAAAAACTGCGATACATCTCCGCCATTGCGTAATACATCCCTTACCAAAGTTGATGCCACCGAAGTAAATTGCGGCAGACAGGTTAGGAAGATGGTTTCTATTTTTTTATCTATACTGCGGTTCATATCTGCGATGGCTTTTTCGTACTCAAAATCGTTAACGTAACGTATGCCACGGAGGATAAAATTTGCTCCCACCTGATTGCAGCAATCAACGGTTAAACCATCGTAGGCAAGTGCTTCTACCTTTGGATTGTTCTTGTAAATTTCCCGTATCCACTTTAAGCGCTGCCTTTCGCTGAACATGGGTTTTTTATTGATGTTGCGGCCAATGCCAATTACCAGTTTATCGAACAAGGGTAATGCCCTGTCGATGATATCAGTATGCCCGAGTGTAACGGGATCAAAAGTGCCGGGGAATAAACAAATGCGATTCATAAGTTGATTTGATGATTTGGTAATTTGATGTTTATAGCAAATTTACCATTCCTAATTCCTAATTTTCAATTCCTAATTTTTTCCAGCTAAGAGATACAAAGCTGCCATCCTAACCGCCACACCATTCTCTACCTGTTGTAAAATGATAGATTGATTTCCATCTGCCACATCGCTGTCAATTTCTACGCCCCGGTTTATGGGGCCGGGATGCATAATTACAATTTCTTTATGTAAACTTTCGAGCAATTTTTTACTTACGCCATAAGCAAGATTGTATTCACGCAGAGATGAAAACAATACCTGGTTTTGTCTTTCTAATTGAATGCGCAACACATTGGCTACATCGCACCACTGTAATGCTTTTTTTAAATTGTACTCCACTTTTACATTTAATGCCTGCTCAATATATTTTGGTATTAATGTTGGCGGGCCGGCAACCATTACTTCGGCTCCCATTTTATTTAAGAGGTAAATATTGCTGAGTGCTACCCTGCTGTGCATGATATCACCTACGAGCACCACTTTTTTTCCCTGCAGGCTACCCAGTTTTTCTGTTATTGATAAAGCATCCAGCAAAGCCTGTGTGGGATGTTCATTAATACCATCGCCGGCATTAATGATTGCAGCAGGAATATGTTTTGCAAGAAAATGGGGAGCTCCGCTGGCGCTGTGCCGCATCACTACCATATCCACCTTCATACTTAAAATATTGTTCACGGTATCGAGCAAGGTTTCGCCTTTTGATACTGATGAAGATGAAGTTGTGAAATTGATGGTATCGGCACCCAGCCTTTTTTCTGCCAGCTCAAAAGAGATTCTGGTACGGGTACTGTTTTCGTAAAAAAGATTTACAATGGTTACATCTCTTAAAGACGGAACTTTTTTAACCGGCCGTTGTAAAACCTCTTTAAATTGTTGAGCTGTTTGCAGTATTAATGCAATATCGGAAGGAAGTAAATCTTTAATGCCCAATAGATGTTTGGTAGATAGTTGCATTAAGGAGCGAAGTTAGGGTAAAAACAGAATATGATAAAACAAAAAGCTACAAGGGGAATAGTTGCAAGGGAAAAGCAAGGAATTTAAAAAGATATTACTTTAGCTGGCTTATCCCTTGTGGCTGGCAACTTGTAGCTTGTCTTAATAAAGAACAACAGCCTCCTTGTCCCACTCAACCTTTACTTTTTGAGATATGATAGTATCAATTGCCTTACCGCAGTAATCTGGCTGGATGGGCAGCTCACGATTAAAACGCCTGTCGACCAGCACACACAATTCTACTTTTTGCGGCCTGCCAAAATCCTGAAGTGCATCCAGTGCAGCTCGGATGGTACGGCCTGTATAAAGCACATCATCTATTAAAACTACTTTTTTACCATCAATTGAAAACGGAATATCAGTTGTATTGGCCACATGCAGTTCTTCCCGTACATCATCGCGGTAAAAAGTTATATCCAAAATGCCATATTGCAGTTTTATAGTTGGAGCTAATTGTTGAATACACTCCATTAATCTGGCACCAACCTGCACACCACGGGGCTGTATGCCTATAAAAACAATATCGTTTAAATCAATACTGTTTTCCAAAAGCTGGTGTGCCAGCCGCAGGATGGTAAGGTGTAATTGTGATGTATTTAAAATTGTTTTCAATACTTTATTATTTACCTCCCTTTAAATGCTTCTGTAATAATTTAAGGTCTTCCCACTTATCTTCCGCTGCAAGCTTTGCCTGCTTTGGCCAGGTGCCGGGATTGTGCATTGCAAACCTGCTACCGCCACTTTGTAGAATTTCTTTTAAAGCTTTATCAGATGCTTTGGCAAGATCTTTAAAACTTTTGATATTATTATTGTACAAAAGTTCTTCAATCTTTTTTCCAATCCCTTCTACTTTGGTAAGATCATCTTTTGCAGAAGTAGTTTTAGGCACCGCACCTTTATCTACACTTTTTGCAGCTTTAGTTTTTACAGTTTTAGTTTGGGGTGCAGCCAATTTTTGAGAAGCACCGGTTTTAGTTATTGCAGGAACCCTCACAATACTGTTAATCACCGGATAACCCGACATTTCAGAAGTTATTTTTTCCGCATCATCATTCACCCATCGGCCATTGCTTAGCAGGTACCGGTATTGATAATCTTTGCCTGCCATAAGTTCAACTTCCACCGTCATAGAGCCATCAGCCTGCTTTTGCAGGTAATATCCTTTATCTAAGTTCCAGTCGTTGAATTCCCCGAGTAATACACATCCATCTGCACCTATAATATTGGCAGCTGGTAATGTGAATGTAATTTTTGTTGTCATTTTTTGTTTTTATTACTTTATCCGTTTTAATAATTTTACTGTAAGGTTGAGCTTGTCGAAACCGGGGCTGTACAAAGCGAACCCGTCTTCGACAAGCTCAGACTGACAGCTTTTATTTTTCCTGTAAAAAAGGATAACGGTAATCGGTTGGCGAGTTAAATGTTTCTTTAATAGTACGTGCACTTAACCAGCGGTATAAATTTAAGATAGAACCTGCTTTATCGTTGGTACCACTGCCTCTTGCACCGCCAAATGGCTGCTGACCAACTACAGCACCGGTTGGCTTATCATTGATATAAAAATTACCTGCACTGTTGCGTAATTTATCTGTTGCCAGTTCTACCGCAAAACGATCCTGTGCAATTACAGCACCTGTTAATGCGTAAGGCGAAGTTTCATCAACTAATTTTAAAGTTGATTCAAATTTATTTTCATCGTAGATGTAAACAGTAAGTACCGGGCCAAACAGCTCTTCGCACATGGTTACATAATTGGGGTCAGATGCTTCGATGATGGTTGGCTCAATAAAGAAACCTTCTGTTTTATCGCACTTACCTCCTACCCAGATTTTTGCGCCGCTGTCACGCTTGCGGGAATTTTTTATATATCCTTCCAACTTATCAAAACTTTTTTCATCAATAACTGCATTTACAAAATTGGTAAAATCTTCTACCGTTCCCATCTTCATCGTTTTTACCTGCTCAACCAATTTCTTTTTTACTTCGGCAGCTATGTTTGATGGAATGTAAGCTCTTGAAGCTGCCGAACATTTTTGTCCCTGAAATTCAAATGCTCCTCTTGCCAGTGCAGTAACCACCACATCAGGATCGGCGCTTTTATGTGCTATCACAAAATCTTTACCTCCCGTCTCGCCAACAATGCGTGGATAAGAACGATACATGCTCATATTTTTTCCAATGGTTTCCCACATTTTGTTAAATACACTGGTGCTGCCGGTAAAATGTATGCCGGCAAAATCGCGGTGATTAAAAATTAATTACCCAATAGTTGGGCCATCAATAAAAACAAGGTTGATAACACCAACCGGCAAGCCGGCCTCTTTTAAAATGCGCATGAACATTTGTGCGCTGTAAACCTGTGTGTTGGCGCATTTCCAGATAACAACATTACCGCACATGGCTGCCGATGTGGGCAGGTTGCCACCAATGGCTGTAAAGTTAAAAGGCGTTAATGCAAATACAAATCCTTCCAATGGACGGTATTCCATCCGGTTGTTCATGCTTGCACCGCTGATGGGCTGTTGACGATAAATATCACTTAAGAAATGTACATTAAAGCGCAGGAAATCTATCAGCTCACAAGCTGCATCAATCTCGGCCTGGTAGCAGTTTTTACTTTGCCCCAGCATGGTAGTACCGTTAATGTATGGGCGGTATTTACCTGCCAGCAGATCGGCCGCTTTTAAAAATATATTAGCACGGTTTTCCCAACTCATGCCGGCCCACTTGTCTTTTACTTTTAATGCAGCATTGATGGCTTTGGTTACATGCTTTGCCTCACCCACATGAAATTGCCCAAGCAAATGCTTACGCTCATGTGGTGGGCGGATATCAACTGTTTTGCCGGTTCTTACTTCTTCGCCACCGATGTACATGGGTACATCAATCTTTGTACTTTTTAATTCTTTTAAAGCGGCTTTAAGGGTAAGCTTTTCTTTGCTGCCGGGTGCGTAAGAAAGTACAGGTTCGTTAACCGGCATGGGGTAATAAAAATCTCCATAATTCATATAGTTAAGTTTAAATGAGTAAATTAATTATGTGCAAAGATATTTGTTAAATGACAGATAAGGAAGCATAATTATTTTACGATTTATGCAATTTCTCCGTTTAAAGCATCCGGATATAAAACAGCAAATGAGAAATCTATTCATTACACTACTCACCCTATCCCTCACATCAAACGTTATTGCACAAAAAACTCAGAAACGCTTTGAATACGCCAATAAGTTGTATAAACAAGAGAACTATGATTCTGCTTTATATCTTTTTGCAGCGATCTACAACAAAGGCATCGGAAACCCTGCATTAATAGCTAAATCATATTATAATATCGGCATCATTTACCTTGATAAAAAAGATACGGTCGATGCAAAAAAAATATTTAAAGACATTCTTAGCTCAGATTTTGACGACCAGGACAGAGGTGGTACCGGAGATGGTTTAATGGCTGAACCGTATGCTTTATATAAGAATAATAGTTGCAAGATTCTGGCTATGATGGCCCTGCAGGAGAAAGATTTTAAGAGTGCTTTAAGCTATACAGAAATGGCTGATAAAGATTATCCTTACAGACATTTTTGTGGCAATGAATACGCTGCAAATGACATTTATATGGCAAGCATGTATGCCAAATGCTACGCAGGGCTGCAAGATATTAACAGAGCGATTCAAACATTAATGCCGCATTGTATCAATAATGGCCTGGCCAGCAACAACAGGCTGGTAGAACAGCTTTGCGGGTTACTCAAGGAAAAATATTCCAGAGAAGAAATAAAACAGGAGATCAATACTGCCCTGTCAGGTATCTATATCAGGGAAACAAAACACAACGATTATACAGACAGCAATTACTGTGTAAAGATTTTCAATACCGAGTTTAAACTTGGACATTATTCTTTCTATATTGATTATAAAAGATCAGAAAATTTTAACGGGATTGAACTATACAGAAATCAATTTAAAGAATCGGAATTTGTAAAAAAATTATTGCAGGAATAAAAGTTGATGCAATCTATTTTCACGCAGAGAACGCTAAGGAGCAAAGTCGCAAAGGAAAACAGAAATTCAAAACTTTGCGACTTTGCTTCTTTGCATCTTTGCGTGAAAACCTACGCTTCCGTCTCCTTCTCACTCATCAAATAAGCCTTTATAAATCCATCCAGTTCGCCATCCATCACCGGGCCCACATTGCCCACTTCATAGTCAGTGCGGTGGTCTTTTATCATTTTGTAAGGATGAAAAACATAGCTCCGTATCTGGCTGCCCCACTCTATCTTTTTCTTTTTGCTGTTGCTGGCGTCTTTTAGTTCGTTGCGCTTTTGCAGTTCAATTTCGTACAAACGACTTTTAAGCATTTGCATGGCCATTTCACGGTTGCCAAGCTGGCTCCTGTCTTGCTGGCAAACCACTACAATGCCCGTTGGTATGTGCGTTAACTGCACTTTGGTTTCTACCTTATTTACATTTTGTCCGCCGGCGCCGCCACTGCGGCTTGTTTCCATTTTTACATCGGCGGGGTTAATGTCAATCTTGATGGTATCATCCACCAATGGATACACATTTATAGATGCAAAGGAAGTATGCCTGCGTGCATTGCTATCGAAAGGAGAAATACGCACCAACCGGTGAACCCCATTTTCAGACTTTAAAAAACCATAGGCAAAATCGCCCTCAAACTCGTAGGTAGCGGTTTTAATGCCGGCGCCATCGCCCCATTGCCAGTCAATTTCGGTAACCTTCCAGCCTTGTTTTTCGGCATACATGCGGTACATACGGGCAAGCATTTCGGCCCAGTCCTGGCTTTCGGTGCCGCCTGCACCACTGTTAATAGTTAATACTACAGGTAATTCGTCTTCAGGCTCGTTGAGTGTACTTTTAAATTCGGCTTCTTCAATTTTTTCAATGGCAAAATTGTAGGCCTCCTTTACTTCTTCTTCGGTGGTATCGCCTGCTTTCCAGAATTCGAATAATACGGCAAAATCTTCCACGGCAGTTTCCACCACATGGTATAGATTGATCCAGTATTCGTGAACTTTAATTTCTTTTAAAATAGCGGTTGCACGGGCATTATCGTCCCAAAAACCGGGCGACAGTGAAAGTTGTTTATCATTAGCTGCTTTGGCTTGTCGGTTAGCGACGTCAAAGAAACCTCCCCAAGACCAACACACGGTCCCTCATAGATTTAAGATGCTCTATTGTCATAGCTGCAAAGGTAAAAGAATATTTTTAGCTGTAAGTGTGATTTTTAAAATGAATTCATACTGAAAAAAATATCTATCTTTCTTAAATAAAAAACTACTTATTTACACAATGGATGATAAAGCTGTTGAGACTGGCAGTATCACTTCGCAAAATAACAACGGGAGTTGGAGAGGCATAATTTTTAATCTCTGCTTTATAGGTTATTACTACCTGCTTTACCAGTTGATGCTCAATGAAACAACATTTGTACAATCTTACGGCCTTAGCTCCGGCATCTTATTTACAAAAACGCTTGCTTTAATAATCCTTATATCATTACTATCAGAGCCTTTTGCCATTTTTTATAAATTGAGTTATGAGAATTACAACGTTAAAGGCCGTGCCCTGCAATTACCCGGCTTATATCTTTTTATAATGGCAGTAGCCCGATTTTTTGTAAGGCTGATATTTGTTATTGCTTTGTTGGCATCGTTAGAAATGGAAGTTGAAAATGGCAGCGCCGGTGCAATGCTTATTACCACTTTACTTTTAGTAATAGAGATCGTTTTTGTGTTAGCAATAGCCGATAAAGGCTTAGTTGGTAAAGTAAGACCTACGTTTTTCAGGGAAATTTTCACTCGTTTTATTTTGCTGAACATGCTGGTATTTTTTACATTTTTGTTCAGTTCTCTTTTTGCAGATTTGTTTAAAGGTAATGAGCATGGCATTACCTGGAAGATACTTATTGCACTGGTTTTGTTCTTCACCATGTACCTGCCCAATACCATGGTTCAGTTTTATGGAGATTGGCGGGCTGCTAAAACGGTGTTACAAAAATGCCTTTACGTGCTTACACTTTCCGCTGCTTTTATAAGTATTATCTTATTTGGTTAAAAAGTAGTACCATCTATAAAATTTATTGCCAGCCAATGCCATTTATTTATAGAGCCACAACCATTTACACAAAAAATCCGTTTATATTATATCTTAAACAAAAGAAGCATCAAAAGCACAGGTATAATTGTCAATTGTAAATTAATTAAAACCAAAAAATAGTTTTAACTTTAAAACCCTTACCTTTTTCATTTAAATATGCCGTTTTATCGCTTCATATCATTTTTACTAATTGCCGGATCATTGATATGTGGGCTTAACATTTCTGTATTTGCCCAAAATTGCCCTCCCAATATTGATTTTGAAAATGGTGATTTCTCTGGATGGACCTGCTACACGGGTAATGTGGCTTCTAATAACAATAGCAATGTAATTACTTTTAATTACTCTGGTGCGCCTGTTGCTGGCCGGCATACTATGTTTTCTACTTTGTCAAATGCTGGTACAGACCCTTATGGTGGCTTTCCTGTAAACTGCCCCAATGGCAGCGGCCACTCCATAAGGTTGGGTAATAATTCTGCAGGGCGTGAGGCAGAAGGAGTCTCTTACGATTTTACCATTCCAGCCGGTGCAAATACTTACAATCTTATTTATAATTATGCAGTTGTTTTTCAGGACCCCGGCCACCGGGAATCTGAACAACCAAGGCTTGATCTGCAGGTGGAAAATATTACGGATGACTATCCCATTACCTGTTCTTCCTTTTCATTCTTTGCTAATGGATCTCCATTACCAGGTTTTGAACTATCTCCTAACCCCGGTGGTAATACACCCGTTTGGTTTAAAAGCTGGACAGCAGTTTCTATTAATTTAGATAACCTTGCAGGGAAAAGAATACGGTTATTTTTTAAAACTGCCGACTGCACTTTCCGCATACATTTTGGCTATGCTTATATTGATGTAAACAGTGAATGCAGCGACCGTTTTGAAGGAGCTGATTTTTGTCCGGATGACAGTCTGGTACAATTAAACGCTCCTTATGGATATGCAGCCTACACCTGGTATAACAGTAATTTTACTCAAGTGCTGGGCACTTCACAAACACTTACTCTGGCACCGCCGCCTGCAGCTGGCACACAAGTAGCTGTTGTGGTTGAGCCTTACAGTGGCTATGGTTGTATTGATACCTTATATACTTACCTGTACGACACTTTAAATTATAAAGCAAATGCAGGTGCTGATAAAAGCTCCTGCAATAGTTCTGTTGCTCAAATAGGTGTGCCGCCCAAGCCTGGCTGGTTTTACAATTGGAGCCCGGCTACAGGTTTAAATGATGTTAACATCTCAAATCCATTTGCAACGCCCGATGTAAACACCCAATATGTTTTATCTATTCGCCATAATGGAGGTGGATGTAAAAGCACAGATACTGTTTTGGTGAAGGCTGCAAAATTATCTGACAGTTTGTGGGTAACAGGTAAACTGGAGTGGTGTATTGGCAGTGGCGACAGCACAATTCTGGAGGTTTTACCGTGCGATAGCGTGCAATGGTTTAAGAACGGTATTGTTGTACCAGGTGCTAACCAGTTGAAGTATCGTGTAAGGCAAACAGGCACATACCAGGCACAGGTTTTCAGTGATCTCGGATGCAACCTTTTTACAAAAACGGTTAATGTAGATATATCATCTATACCGCTACCGGCATTTACGGTTGATAAACCCGAGCAATGTATGGTTAACAACAAGTTTGTTTTTACAAACAACAGTACCAATGCTGTAGGCAACATGCAATACAAATGGATTTTTGGCGATGGTTTTACTGCTACCACCCGTAACATTACTTACAGTTTTAAAAAAGCGGGTATTTATAAAGTTACTTTAATTGTAAACAGCAACAGTGCCTGTGCGGACAGCAGCAATATAACAGTTACAGTAAACCCAAATGTATTTGCAGATTTTACGGTTAATGCCGCCTGCCTGAACGAACCTGTAATTGCAATAAATAACACCATTGATCCCGGTACATCGCCGGTAAGTTATTTGTGGAATTTTGGAAACGGCCAAACCTCTACGTTAGCCAACCCTCCTGTACAGTTTTACCCTAATGTTGGCGATTATGTAATGAGCTTATCTGTTAGCACTGCCCGCTGCCCTTTTCCCCTGAGTATACAAAAAAGATTTGTAAAGATTGAAAAGCCCATCAAAGGAATTAACAACCCCATTGTTTATGCAGTTACCGGTTTGCCGCAACAACTTGCAGCCAGGCCTATTGGCACCAATGCTTTGTGGACACCGGCAACCTTTCTTGATAATGCTGCAAGTTATAAACCTGTTTTTACCGGCGACCAGGAAAAAACCTATACCATTAAACTTACCACTGCTGCCGGTTGCATAACGATTGATACACAGGTTGTGAAAATCAATAAGAACATTGTAATTTATGTACCAAACGCATTTACACCCAACAGCGACAGCCGCAATGATGTTTTAAAACCATTTATGATTGGTATAAAAGAGCTTGTTTATTTTAAGATATTTAACCGCTGGGGCGAAATTGTTTTTGAAACTAAAACTGTTGACAAGGGCTGGGATGGCCGCTATAAAGGATTGCCAGTACAATCGCATACGCTGGTATGGATGCTGCAGGGTATTGGTGCCGATGATAAGATTTACAATGCAAAAGGCAGTACCGTGCTTATAAGATAGTTTTTTAATTGGAGATTTGTGTATTTTGTTTTGTGTTTTTTTGAAGCAGGCAGTTTGCGCTTTAACCTGTCACACTCAACTTTAAAAATAACACAAGAATATATCCAATAGCGCATTTGAATTTTTAAAAGGACTCAGTTACTTATTATCCCCAACCCAAAACAATAAACCCAAAACCCAAAACAAGTTTTATTTTTGAGTTTTTAACAGCTGCCAATATTTTCATGCTCTCCAACACAAAACTTCAAACACAAAACTCCCAACATCTTTACCGGTATTTTATCATCAACAAGCCCTATAACATGGTATCGCAGTTTGTGAGTACACATAACGTGCGCTTGCTGGGCGATTTGGATTTTGATTTTCCGCCCGGCATACATGCTGTTGGCCGGCTGGATAATGATTCTGAGGGGCTCCTTATCTTAACAACAAATAAAAAAGTAACCAGGCTCTTGTTTTTGGGCGAAGAGCCACATAAACGTACCTACCTGGTTCAGGTAAACAAAATACTGAGCGATGAAAATTTAAAAAGATTGCAAACCGGCATTAACATACGCATAAAAACCGGCGTAACATATACTACCAGCCCCTGCGATGTACGCATTGTTACCAACCCCGAAAAACTGTATGACCTTGGCGAAAGATTAACTGCCTGGCCCCCATTTACCTGGCTGCTAATTACTATTACCGAAGGCAAATTTCACCAGGTTCGCAAAATGATTGCCGCAACCAGCCATAAATGCAAAAGGCTTATCCGCATTAGTATTGAAGATCTGGAACTTGATGGTTTAAAACCAGGAGGAGTAAAGGAATTGGAAGAGAAAGATTTTTTTAGGAGGTTGAAAATTGGGGAGTAATGATTGGAAACAGATAACAATTCGTTCAAGTAAATATGTATAAAAAAAACCGGCCAATCACCGGGCCAGTTTTAAAAATATTTCACAAATTATTTCATCAAACTAAATCATAGCGGCCAAGGTTCATCACTTTTGCCCAGGCTGCTACAAAATCGTTTACAAATTTTTCCTGCGCATCTTCGCAGGCATATACCTCTGCAAGTGCCCGCAGCTCTGAGTTTGAGCCAAAGATTAAATCTGCACGGGTGCCTGTCCATTTAACGGCTCCTGTTTTACGGTCGGTACCTTCAAACACATTTTGTGCGGCTGAATTTGCTTTCCAGGTGGTACCAAAATCGAGCAGGTTTACAAAAAAATCGTTGCTTAATACTTCTTTTCGAAAACTGAAATAGCCATGCTGGCTCTGATCAAAATTTGCATTCATGGCACGCATGCCGCCAACAAGAACCGTTAATTCGGGCGCTGTTAAGTTAAGCAGTTGTGCTTTATCAATCAGCAGTTCTTCTGCAGTTGCTGTTGAATTACGTGATGAAATATAATTGCGGAAACCATCTGCAACCGGTTCCAGTACTGCAAACGATTCCACATCTGTTTGCTCCTGCGAAGCATCGGTACGGCCGGCTGTAAAAGACACCTGCACTTCGTAACCAGCTTTTTGGGCTGCCAGTTCAACTGCTGCGTTTCCACCCAACACAATAAGATCGGCCATAGAAACCAATTTGCCACCTGTTTGTGCATTGTTAAAATCGCTTTGAATAGCTGTAAGTTTTTGCAACACATAAGCCAGTTGCGCCGGGTTGTTAACTGCCCAGTCTTTTTGTGGTGCCAGGCGAATACGGGCTCCATTGGCTCCTCCCCTTTTATCCGACCCACGAAATGTAGATGCCGAAGCCCAGGCAGTAGATACCAATTGAGATACAGACAAACCCGATTGAAGAATGGTAGCTTTCAGCGCAGCAATATCATTATCATCTATCAAAGCATGTGTAACTGCCGGCACCGGATCTTGCCATATCAATTCTTCGGTTGGCACTTCTGGTCCAAGATAACGGGCAATCGGCCCCATATCCCTATGGGTAAGTTTAAACCAGGCCCTGGCGAATGCATCTGCAAACTGATCGGGGTTTTCGTAAAAACGTCTTGATATTTTTTCGTAAGCAGGATCAACCAATAAAGAAAGATCGGTAGTAAGCATAAACGGTGCATGGCGCTTGGTTGCATCATGTGCATCGGGCACCAAACCTGCACCTGCATCGCCTTTGGGCTTCCATTGATGTGCACCAGCCGGGCTTTTAGTTAATTCCCATTCATATCCAAAAAGGTTTTCAAAATAATTGTTGCTCCATTTTGTTGGGGTGGTTGTCCAGGCTCCTTCCAGGCCACTGGTAATGGTATCTCCTGCATTGCCTTTACCAAAAGAATTTTTCCAACCCAATCCCATTTCATCAATACCGGCTGCTTCCGGCTCTTTACCTACATGATCTGATGAGGCTGCTCCATGTGTTTTACCAAAACTATGTCCCCCTGCTATTAAGGCAACTGTTTCTTCATCATTCATAGCCATACGGGCAAAAGTTTCCCTGATATCCTTTGCTGAAGCCAGGGGATCCGGATTTCCGTCCGGCCCTTCCGGATTAACATATATCAAACCCATCTGCACGGCTGCCAATGGTTTTTCCAGATTGCGGCTGTGTATTTTTCCATCTGCATCATCATCAGACACAAGTACCCCACCATTTTCTACTACACCATCAGAACCATGTGCATAACGGATATTTCCTGCAAGCCACTCACGTTCGGCACCCCAGTAAATATCTTCCTGCGGTTCCCAAACATCGGCACGGCCAGCGGCAAAACCAAAGGTTTTAAAACCCATTGATTCCAAAGCACAGTTGCCGGCAAGTATCATCAGATCGGCCCAGGAAATTTTGCGGCCATATTTCTGTTTAATTGGCCAAAGCAGCAAACGTGCCTTATCAAGATTAACGTTATCGGGCCAACTGTTTAAGGGAGCAAAACGTTGTGTGCCTGCACCTGCGCCACCACGGCCATCGCCTATGCGGTACGTGCCAGCGCTGTGCCAGGCCATCCGTATAAAGAAGGGCCCGTAGTGTCCATAATCTGCGGGCCACCAATCCTGCGATGTGGTCATCAGGTTAAAAATATCCTGCTTTAGTGCAGCAAAATCAAGACTTTTAAATGCTTCTGAGTAATTAAAATCTTTACCCATCGGGTCAGATATGTCGGCGTGTTGGCGGAGCATGCTTAGTTTAAGCTGATTGGGCCACCAGTCGCGGTTTGCATTTGCTGTTTGAGTTTTTTGTTTTGCTGTTGCCCCGCTAAATGGGCATTTGGCAGACTCATCATTTACAAGTAATGATGCATTCTCATGCGCTGAGTTATTTTCCATTTTTTTTAGTTGATATTGATTAAACTAATTTACTGTTTGAGGTATTAAAATTATGCAGACGAAGTTATGGTAATTTAAAAAGCAGCGAACATTTGTATAATGCTATTGAAATAAAATTTCCAAATTCAAAAACAGAATTGCCTGCCTGAAATTAAAAGAAATTTTAGAGCAGGAAATTTTTATAATATTGGAAAAGATTAAGCTTAGCTAACCATGAAGTAAATACAAGAGCAGAAAACATATTACCAAACAAATTATAAGCAAACCGGCCATGGTACATAGATGTATAATAAGGAAGCTGTTTTAAGCAATCGGCATATCTAATTGTTCAAATGCGCTTCAAAATCACAATCCTTCCATGTAACGGATGATTGCACGACGTACATCGGAACGGGCATCATTCAAATCAGTAAACACGGTATATACTTTTACGATCTCAGGGTTATCTTTATTTAAAAAACCGAGATTAGCTTCCCCTCCTGTCATTAAAAAATCAGTAAGAGCAATTTTATAAACTTTGCCGGCATCAATTGGAGTATTTTTTAAAAACCAGGTATTGTTGTTGATGCTTACTGCCGATGAATATTGCAGAAAGCCGCCACTGCCAATATTTTTTGCGCCGGCGTTTAAAATTTTTATCAATAAGCTTCCCCTCATATCCACTTCCATAATGCTGCCGCCAAATGGAAGACTGCGTATTACATCATATTGCGTAACGGGCATCTGCACCATATCATCTACCCTTATTGAGCCTGAATTTACAATGGCAACATCGGCGGAAGGTGATGCTTTTTCAATAGCTTTTACAATCAGCTTTGTAAAATTTGTTTGTTGTGTTCTGATGTATGCCTCTCTCCCATCCAACGGCTCACCGCTTTGCATACAAACTTTGGTTGCTTCAAAACCAAGCGATGCGTAACTTTTATTGGCGATGTCTGTCCACTTTTTTACAACCACATTTGTGGCAGAATCAAGTGCAGTATTTTCATTTACATCAATAATATCAGCCTTTATTTTCAGCGCTTTATTTTTTGTGTTGATTTTAATTTTTAGAATGTAAGCCGATTTTGCATTTGCATCGGCCTTGGTAATATACACGTTGCCAATTTTTGCATAATGCCTTTCATGTTCGTGACCTCCAATGATAAGCGCCAGCCCGGGTATTTGCCTTGCCAGCTTTATATCATCTTCCATGGCCTGATGTGTGATGGCAATAACAGCATCGCAACTATCCTTTATCTGATCGTAAAATTTTTGTGCAGCGGCAAACACATCAGTATAGCTTACATAAGCAGCTTTGTTAAAAGGCAAGGTAATGCCAATAAAACCAATCTTAGCTGTAGTTCCATCTTTATCCGTAAAATTTTTTATAAAAGTTTCAGGTAGAGGAACTCCATTTTTTACAAAGGGAAAAATGTCATTTCCTTTTTTTTGAAAAGTATTGGAGGATACCCATTGAAATGCAGATTCGTTGATGCGGCTTTGCAGATCCGCTTCGGGTATATCAAATTCGTGATTACCAAAAACAGCCATATCCGTTCCGGCAACATTCAGCGCATCTATCATTTGTTTACCACGTATGCGGTTCCCATCAAACTTAAGGCTGTTATACACCGAAGGACTTACAAAGTCGCCGGCAATTACCAGCAATGTGTTTGGGTTTTTAATTAACTCATCTTTTTTTACAGTAGCAACCCTTGCCACACCACCCACTTTACCGCCATCAAGCGGTGCTATTTCATACACATCATTTATCTGCACAATGGTAATATCAATTTTATTATTATTGCCAGCAGCAGTTTTTGTAGTGCTGCATGCGTTAATAAAAAAAGAGGCACACACAAAGAGATAGAGCAGTAGTTTTTTCATTTGGCAATATTTTAATTAACAAAGAACGTACTAAAATCCCAAAAACATCATGGGGTATTTTGCCAGAATATCTTTATTAAAATATTTACGCAGCATCTCTTTAAAATCGCCCAGCAAGCGTACATTATTTAAATTTTTATCGGCTTCCCAGATCGGTAGTTCAACCATCCGCTTATCTAAAGCAATATCCAAATTTTTAATTGCTTCTGCAGGTTGCTTACCTACGCTGTAAGCTGCGCCCAGGTTATAATAACCCCAGTAATCGTTTGGCAGTAGTGCTATCTGGTTTTTAAACATAGCAATGGCTTCGGATATTTTTTGCTGATTTAATAAACTATAACCCAATCTTTCAATAATATCTTTTTGCGTTTTGTTTATCTGGTAAGCCTGGTTATAATAATATGCTGCACTGTCGTATTTTTTTAATTGCAGATAATAAACATCGGCGGTGTTTTGATAACCACTCCATTCTCCGGGCAAGCTTGCGTTGTATTTCTTAAAAGCTGCAATGGCTTCATTACTTTTATTCTGGCCCATGTATATAGTGCCCAAATTAAAATAAACGTTTACATTATTTGGCTGTAACTGAATCAGTTTCTGGTAATCGGCCAAAGCTCCTTTTACATCTTTTTGTGCAAATTTAGCATTGCCCCTGTTGAGTACGGCAACAGTATTATTGGGTTCGTATTCAAGTGCTTTATCATAAAATTTTATGGCTTCGGCATAATTATTCTGGTTACTTTTTATAGAACCACGGCCCAGGTAACCATCCGCATCATCGGCCTTAAGTTCAATACATTTTGCATAATCGTTATCTGCAGCAGCATAATTTTTTGATGCATAATTAACGGCTGCACGGTTCTTATAAGCAAGAAAATAAGCAGGATCATTTTTAATGGCTGCATTAAAATCGTTCAATGCAGCAGTATAATTATTTTGGCGGTAGTAAACCATGCCACGGTCGTTGTAGGCATTGCTATATGCAGGATTAATGGCTATTGCCTGGCTCTGGTCAGCTATAGAACCTGCATAATCTTTCAAAGCATATTTTGTTAGTCCGCGGTTGTGTAAAGCCTTTTCGTTTTTAGCATCCAACTCCACCGCTTTATTAAAATCAACCAGAGCTGCAGCATAATTTTTGGCTTTGTATTTAACTAATCCCTGGTTATTTAATTCGGTAGATGTTTGTGCAACTGATACTTTAATGCAGTACATCAGGCAAAATAAAGTCAGTAATACGATCTTATTTTTCATACAATTAATTTGATTAGTTATTTAAAATTATACCATCATACAAATACTATGAAATATGTTTGGCTATAACAATACAAACAGCGTTCCACAAAATTAACATCTGCTGCCTAAGGTTTATTAAAAATCTGTTTTATAAAACTGCTAACTTTAGTCAACTTAAATAAACTAATGAAAAAAGATTACAACATACCGGCACAAACACATATTGGGCATATACATTTAAAAGTGGCAGATATAAACCGGTCACTGGAATTTTATTGTGGTTTATTGGGTTTCGAAGTTACCGCCATGTACGGAGATAGCGCTGCTTTTATTTCTGCCGGTGGTTATCACCATCACATTGGTTTAAACACCTGGTACAGCAAGGGTTTGCCGCCAGTAAAGGAAAATTCTGTTGGCTTGTTTCATACCGCTATTGTCTATCCAACCCGTAAAGATTTGGCGTTTATTTACAACAGGCTGATGCAAAAAAGTTACCCTTTAAGTGGTGCAAGCGATCACGGAGTTTCGGAAGCATTATATTTAAACGACCCCGACGAAAATGGTGTTGAGTTATATTGGGACCGGCCAAAAGAGCTATGGCCGAAAAAAGAAGATGGCACTCTTGAAATGTTTACCCGTGCATTAGATCTGCGTGGACTATTAAAAGAACTTGAGTAAAATTTTACACAAAAAATAATGCTGAAATATTTATCCATAATGTTTTGCTTACTTATATCAGCAATTGTGCATGCACAAAAATTACCCACACCGCAACAGATTGCCAAGGGTAAAATTCTGGCAAAAAACTGTATTGATTGCCATGGTGCAAACAACGCCGCCCTGGCTGGCCCTTTGCAAGGCATTCGAAAAACAAGGACTGCCAGTTACCTTTACAGCCTTATAAAAAATCCCATGCGCTTTGCAGATGAAAATAAAACTGCCAAAAAAGTTTTTGCAAAAAGAGGTTTGCAGATGCCGCCTTTTCCGGACTTATCAAAAGCTGATATAAAAGCGATACTTGATTATTTTGACAGCATACCTGATAACAAAAAAAACTGACATGAAAATAGCATACGCAACAACTACTGAGGATTTTGCAAAATGTTTTGAAGTAATGCAAGAACTACGGCCGCATCATACAACGGAAAGTTTTCTCACAACAATGCAAAACATGAGAAAAGAAGGATATCATTTATTGTATGGAGAAGATGATGGCAATATAGTTTGTGTTGCAGGGTTTCGTTTTACAACAACTTTATACGATGGCCTTATAATAGACTTTGATGATTTTGTAACCCTTAACAGTGGTAGAAGTAAAGGATATGGAGCAAAGCTTTTTGATCATCTGGTTAGCATTGCAACAGAAAAAGGCATTAAAACAATTCATTTAAACTCGGCACACCACCGGTACGATGCACACCGGTTTTATCTGAATAAAAAAATGAAAATTATTGCCCATCACTTTAAATTAGAGGTATAAAATTTAAATTTTAATTCAATACTTTATGTCTTTTTTGCCTTATAGCGCCATACATGTCATACATAATTTCCATGTGCGGTGCGGTAAGTACTGCCAGGCCTAAAAAAATATATCCGGCAACGGCATTTTCATTTATAAACATAAAACCAGTAAAACCAAATATTCCAATACCGGCAATGGCTAAAAAACTGTAAAGTAAAATTTGTTTAGTAATTGCTTTATAGGAAACCGTATTTTTTTTCATCAGGTAACTCGTTATGTTATTAAGCGACAACAGCGAATGCCATACAACAAAATAAAATGTAAACCCAAGCAGCATCGGTAAATTAAAAAGGATAAAAAGAATACATGCAAAACGAACTAAAAATTGTCCGGTATCACTGTTGTCAAGATGTTTGTTCTTTAAAAAATAAATAAAAGCAGCCATAAAAAATAAGGTGCCATTAGCAGAAAGTATATAATATCGGTTTTGGCTAATCCAGTTAATGATATGCTGATTTTCTTTACCGGATTCAAACAACTGGTATATTGGCTTTACATCATCAAAATGATGCAGAAGAATAACGCTTAATATTACCAATCCATATGCTATCACAAATATTTTGCCAGCCAGTGTGTTGGTTTTAAATTGATATAAATCTGTTTCGCCAAAATGATAGGCAGCAAAAAAAATGAACAGTATGTTACCGGCTACCGGAAATAAAAAAAGCAAGCATGCAAATAGCACTAATCTACCCAGATAAACAATAAAGAATTTTTTTTGTGAAAATGTTTTTTCAGATAAATCCGCGTTTCGTGCAGCTACCAATAAGTCTGCTGCGCCATGCGGAACTCCTAGCAATAAAATTCCTGCAACAAAAATGAAATACTGCGTGTTTGGCTGAATAGCTACAATATAATGCTGAACGAAGAGCAGTAAGAGGCCAAGTATCAATAATACAATTTTTTTCATGGCTTTTGGTAACTGTAATTTATATAAAAAAAAGGGTGCGATAAATTTATCGCACCCCTTATAATTTTCAATTAAGCATTTTGAGTAGTGGACTTGTCTGACTGTGCCAAGGCATAAATCACCAAACCAAAACCAATTTTATTAATGGCATCGCCAATATTGTATACAATATCCATTGAAAGCCCCTGGAACATTTTCATTCCAAAAAATCCGCCTTCGGTACCGGCAATATAACCTACCGGATAAATTGCCCATCCAACAAGTACAAACCAGCCAAGTGTTTTCACGGCTTTTTGTACAGCAGGTCCTGCGTTACCCGCAAGTTTAGCAACTTCGCCAAACCATACCAGATACACAATATAGAAGTAAGCAATACCGCTGATGAGGCCCCAAATCCAGCTCTGGGTTTCTTTACCATAAATTGCTTCACCAATATAACCGGTTACAAGCATTACTACCGATGCAAATATTAATTGCCATAACAAAGCAATTTTTCCACCAGCTTTTTTAGTGATCAGATAAAACTCTACACACATTAATGGCACAGTAAGAATCCAGTCAACGTAACGAAAAAATACAGGAGACTCCCCTGTTTCCAGATTGTAGCCACGCATGTAGTAATAATGCACAGCTGCAATAAAAGTGATAAGGCCTGAAACAAGTATGGAAGTTCTCCATTTTTTGTCAACATTACTCATTTCAAAAAAGAAAAAAACACAGGCAGCCATCATGGCCATTGTGCCTACAAAAAATGTAAAGGCAACATAGTTGTTGTTTGCAATTGCATGCACTTGCAGAAAATTTTGGAACATTGTTTAAGGTTTTTGATGAATTAAATTGGTTTAATTGTAATCAACGCTTCAACATTTGAATGTTTAACCATTGACACTAAATGATTAAACATTTTTTTTTTCGAAAGGTTTGATTTTTTTGAAAAAAAACAATGCTGCGCTTAAGTATATTTTTTTTGTCTATCATTTTACATTTTTATTTTATTCTGATTAAACAAAAAATAAATCTTTCTCTTAAATTTTAATTCCTAAGCCATAATGGATATGAGGTATAAAAAAACAGGTAAAACAATTATCACTATTGATGTGTTTGAACACCTGAACCTGATAAATTTTAAGGATGTCGTATAAATGGGGATTCAATAAATTATATCAAACACTGCTTTCAGATAGAACCAAAAAAAGCAGTGAAACAATTATTTTAATCATTGCTATTGCAAGTTTCATTATTCACCTTACTATCATATCTCTGGTAGATTTTGAGTTCATTTCAATAAGTACACCTTCAGACCTACTAAAAAATCCCATTGCTGCCATTTACACACCTTTTTCTTTTATCCTGGTTTATGAAGTATATCTGCTTATTCACTATCTCCCTAAATCAATTACAACTTATATCAGCAAGCAATATGAAATTATTACGCTTATAATCATCAGGCGTTTATTTAAAGACCTTTCATCATTGTCTCTTTCAGAAGATTGGTTCAAAATCAAATATGACCTTCAGTTTACCTACGACCTGGTAGCATCCATAATTTTATTTTTTCTTATTTTCCTGTTTTTAAAAGAGAGTAAAAAAATATACGTAAAAAATGAGAAAGATGAACGACAAATTAAAGACATAGCCAGATTCATAAACCTTAAAAAGATACTAGCTGTTTTTTTAGTACTTGTAATTCTTGTTGTTGCCATTTATTCCTTTCAACACTGGATTGCCGGCGTTATAAGCCCGGCTGCAGATTCGGATGCATCTTTCAAAAACATTAATAATATCTTTTTTGCGCAGTTTTTTACCATATTAATAATTGCAGATGTTATTTTGCTTTTATTTTCTTTTTTTCATACCGACGAATTTCACAAAGTTATTAGAAACTCAGGCTTCGTTATTTCTACAATATTAATCAGATTATCTTTTTCTGTGAGCGGCCTTTTAAATACTGTTCTAATTGTTAGTGCAATTATTTTTGGTTTACTTATACTCATCATACATAATAAATTTGAAGCGTACAACGCATTGAAATGTCCCCGGGCACTATAAATATTTACAAGTAAGGGCAGGTAATAACAAAACTATTCTGAACAAAAAACAAATTTTTATGTTGTTCTTGCAACAATCCGTTAGATTACACAAAATTTAAAAACAATAACAGCATGTTTAAAAAATTTACGATCACCGATAAATTATTATTTATCTCAGCATTTCTCTCGCTTATTTTTTCCGAAATATTGTATTTCAAAGGTGAAGCACAGGCAGCTATTTTTATTGGTATTTGGGTACCATCTATACTTGCTTTTGGTATATATCTAAAACTATTAAACAACAAAAAAAATGACTGAAATCATACCATATTTCGCAGGGCTCATTACCCTCTTGTTCGGAGCAGGCTTTTTTCTGGCATTGAAAGAAATGAGGAAAACCAAATCCTGAACATACAGTTTCAATAATCATCAAATAAACTAAACAGCCCAGTAAATCCAAACCCTGCTTGCTGTATTATGAGCAATCTTTACTTCTTCGCTTTGTGAAACATGAGGCAAAAGACCTATGAAGTCTATAAATAAAAGCCAGCCAATTTTATCCGTCATTTTCTTATCCCAAATAGTTTTTGTTTCTTTAGTAAAACAAAAACTACATCATGAAATATATTGTTATCATTTTTCTGATTACGATTGCAAGTAGTGTTACCGCTCAAAACCGCGACATCAGCTACATGACCTCCGGAGGTAAATTAAAACCCTTGCAAGCAAATATGGATGTGCGGCATTGTACCCTTGCTCTTGATGTGGACATACCCAGCGAATCTATCAAAGGCTTTACCGAAATTGATTTTATTTTAGCCAACCCTACAGACACATTACTTTTTGACCTGGTTAATTTTTTAACCGTAACAAAAGTATCTGCCGCAAAAAAAATTAAAACTTTTTACCAGGATAAAGATCTTATTTACATTGTTGACACGGCAGGTTTTAAAGCCGGCAGACAAAGCATTAAAATTGAATACAATGGTAAACCGCCTGTAGCAGTAAATCCGCCATGGAAAGGCGGTTTCAGTTGGAAGAAAGATGGTGCAGGAAATCCGTGGGTGATTATAAATTGCCAGTTGGAAGGTGCCAAAGTTTATTTTCCCTGTAAAGATCATCCAAGTGATGAACCCAACGAAGGTGTTGACATGATGATAACAGTGCCTAAAGAATTAACTGTAGCCGGGCCAGGCTTACTGCAAAAAGTAACAACAAAACAAAACCGGCAAACCTTTCATTGGAAAACAAATTATACCATCAGCAATTATTGTGTGGTTTTTAATGTTGGTAAATATGTTGTGGCAAAAAGAACTTACACAACTATTGATGGCAATAAAGTACCGATGGAATTTTATGTGCTGGAAGAAGACAAAGCTGTTGCCGAAAAAATATTAGACATGCGTGAACGGGATACCCGGATACTGGAAAAATATTTTGGTGAATATCCTTGGGTAAAAGAAAAAATAGGGATTGCTCAGGTACCCAACCCGGGTATGGAACACCAGACGATGATTACTTATGGCGATGGAGAAAAAAGAGCCAAATTTGTTACCACAAAAGTGGGCACCTGGGATTACTCAGGAAACCTGTTTCATGAGTTTGGGCATGAGTGGTTTGCCAATAAAGTAACCAACAAAGATTGGGCACACATGTGGATACAGGAAGGCATTGACACGTACAGCGAAGCCCTGTTTTGCAGGGAAGCCAATGGAGAAAGGGGGTACGACAGTATGATGGTAATGATTAAAAAAAATATACGCAACGAAAAACCAATTGTACAGGGCGAAGAAATGAATTCGGGTAATGCTTACATAGGAGATATTTACAGCAAGGGTGCATTTTTTATGCATACACTGCGATATGTGCTGGGCGATGCATTATTTTTTCCTGCGCTTAAAAAATTAGCTACTGATCCCCAATACACTTATAACAACTTTGTAATTACCGATGATGTAGAAAAACTCTTTAGCAAAGTAGCCGGCAAAAATTTAAAGCCCCTTTTCGATTTTTATTTAAGAACCACAAAAAAACTTGAAATAATTATTGTGCAAACCGGTTACCATGAATATGGTATAAAAGCTACCAACCTGCCTATGCCTTTGCCAATAGATGTGTTGACCGAAACTGGTGTAAAACAAATTATGCTGGAAGATAAATGGATAAAAATAGTAAGCAATTTTGCACCGGTAGTGGATGGTAATGGATATTATTTAAAAATGGTTACCGGTAATTAACAGGGGCTTTGCTAGTCATCATAAATATAAACCGATGCAATTTTAACTTAATAGCATGGTTTATGCAGGCAGTTATTTATACCTTTCATAAAATGAGTATTTAATGGCACCAAAACATCAAGTTAAAAGCAATTTATTTTTACGTATGAAGCCACCGCAGCGGGTTTTATTAAGCCTTGCTTTTACAATTGCAGCTTTTTTTATAGTTCACAGTAATCAGGATAATGTTACTATTCTTTCCGCAATATGCTGGAGTGTGTTTTCCATCTCTTATATAATTATCAGTTGGATTATTTTTTATACCATGCCCGTGGCAGATATTGAAAAGCATGCCAATATAGAGGATGGAAGCCGCATTTTTGTTTTTATCAGTGTGTTGATATGCACATTCGCCAGTATGTTTACGGTGTTGCTGCTGATAATATCGGCAGGTAAATCTTCGGGGCAAGGCATGGGTAATATCTTGTTATCAATTATAGGTATAATGAGTTCATGGGTTATGCTGCACACTATTTTTACACTGCATTACGCACACCTGTATTATTCAAAAATAAAAGATTCAGCAACAGCATGTGGCCTCGATTTTCCGGATGAAAAAAAGCCCGATTTTATTGACTTTGCATATTTTTCTTTTGTAATCGGCATGACGTTTCAGGTTTCTGATGTAACCATAAACAGCCGCATCATCAGGCGAACAGCACTTGCACACAGCTTACTGGCTTTTGGTTTAAATACTTTTGTGGTAGCGCTTACCATTAATTTAATTGCGGGCTTAACTAAATAAAAATTTACAGTTTCTGATAAAATTTCAGCCTTCAAATAACAATACTATTTTTACGATACCATGAAGATAATTACCTGGAACTGCAACATGGCTTTTCGTAAAAAAGCAGATCAAATTCTGGCACACAATCCAGATATTATAGTAGTACCGGAATGTGAGCATCCGGATAAATTAAAATTCAACCCCGATACACAAAAGCCAACTGATATACTTTGGTTTGGCGAAAATAAAAATAAAGGCCTGGGCATTTTTAGTTACAGCCATTACCGGTTTAAACTTATTAAAACACATAACCCGACATTTAGAATGATTGTGCCCATTGCAGTTACTGGCAACAACTATAAGTTCACTTTATTTGCCGTATGGGCAAACAACCCTGCAGACCCCGATGGTGTTTATGTAGAACAGGTTTGGAAAGCGATACAGCATTATAAACTTTCAAAAAAGAACACCATACTCGCCGGCGACTTTAACAGCAACACCATCTGGGATCGTAAATACCGCACCGGCAACCACTCTCATGTTGTGGAGCATTTGCATAAACAAGGTATTACCAGTTGTTATCATTTGCATCACAAACAAATACAGGGCAGCGAGGCAGATCCCACTTATTATTTATACCGTCATCAAAACAAACCTTATCATCTTGATTATTGTTTTGCCTCTGCCGATCTGGCCAGCAAAATACAATCAGTAGAAATTGGCGATTTTAATTTTTGGAAACAATACAGTGACCATGTGCCGTTAATGGTAACTTTTGGGGTTGAATAAAATAAAGCAGTTTCCAATCTTAACATCAATCTGCATGATGATGTAAATAAATTTTCGTTACTTTAATAACAATTAATAACATGAATAAATTACTTTTTGTACTCCTGCTAAGTCCTTTCTTTTCAAATGCTCAGAGCAATCAACCACGTTTTGAAAACGACACACTTACAACATCTGGTGGGTACCAAATTTATAAAGGGCAAACATTGCAATTGGCTTCAGGTACATCTGCCGCAGGCTATTTCAGTTTTATAAAATTTCATCCAAACCTTGGCAAAAACAATACCTATAATTTACAAAGCAGTACTATACTGGTAAAAAATTTAAAAGGGTATAAGTTTTCCAGCCCCGATAATAACAGCATCCGCATTACCGGCACACTTACCTATAAAGATGGAAAGCAGGAAGAAACTGATTTACTCATAAATTTTGAAAGATCAACAGAAGATTATGACGGACAACCATCTGAATTGAATATACCCGAACAATTTAAAAGGCGGCCGGGACAATCTGTGCTAAAGGCTACCACAAAACAACCTGTAGCAGTGGAACCACAAAAGCAAACTTCCGGGGATGATTTAAGAAAAATAATGGTTGCGGATGAAATAAAAAAACTGTTTGAACTCTACAAAGCCGGTGCTTTAACCAAAGATGAATATGATGCACTAAAGAAAAAATTATTAGAGAGGCAATAAATAAATCATCATGGCAGCAAAAAAAACACTTTGGAAAAAAGGCTCGGGAAAGCTTGGTTTTATGCAACCTTTACTGGGCAGTTGGGTGGCCGAAACTGATTCGCCTATGGGACCATTAAAATGCACCCGTACTTTTAAACAGGTATTGGGCAATAAATATATAGAGTTGAATGCCCGCTGGGAATTTGGTAAAGGTACTTACGAAGAACATGCTGTTTATGGAGTATCGGATGGTAAAGTTTGCTTCTGGTCATTTACATCTGATGGGAAAAAATCTCAAGGGTATTTAGCCGATGGAAAAGATGTACATGCCGAAGCCATTTGTTTTGAAGCACAGATGACTGCGGGCCTTGCCCGTATGGTTTACTGGCCCGGCGATGATGGCAGCATAGATTGGGCGGTAGAATCGAAAGTTAAAAAAGGATGGAACCGGTTTACAGAGCATCATTTCAAGCCGGTAAAAACAAAATAATGATTAATAGATTAACACCCTCCCCAATGAAAAAGTTATTTTTTGCATTGCTGCTTTGCCCTTTTTTTTCAATGGCACAGGAACTTAAACCGAGGTTTGAAAACGATACGCTATACACATTAAGTGGCTATAAAATTTACATTGGTAAAACCATTGAATTTGCCAACGGACTCGAAAGATATGACCGGTTTAAATTTGTTTCGGTAAAAAATGGCATACTTTCTACATCATTAACCAACTGTTCTGTAACCGTAAAATCTTTTAAAAAATTCTGGATCTCTGGTCTTGATAATGGTTATATAATTTTTGATGGTTACTTAAAAAGACAAAATGGTGTAAGCGATTACATTGTTTTACAAATGGCATTTGACCGTGCGATAGAAAACTCTCCCGTTTTGCCCAGCGAAATAAAAGTGCCGGACGAGTTCAGAAATAAATATCCAAGAAATATTGAAAGAGAAAAACTATTTCTTCGTAACCTTTACGAAGACAACCTGATAACCAAGGCTGCTTATAAAGAAATGAAAACTAAACTTGACGCACAATAAGCTTCACCAGCAAATCATTGAAATAAAGCAAGAAGCAATATATATTACCAGATTCTTAAACAGTAAGAAAAGTATATTGATGGCGATAAAACCAAAATAGAATATGAAGCCATGAAAAAGAAAATACTGGATGTTGAATAAATGCTTGCTCCCACTCTCTACAACCGCCTGCCTTTGCAATAAACCGTTAAACATATTGCCGGGTAACAATAAATACTTTTAACCGTAGTATTGTAATACTTAAAACAAAAAAGTATAATCATGAAACAAACAACACTCGCTGTAGTGCTATGCAGCATCGTATTCAGCACACAGGCTCAGCAACTGTACATGCCACGCAATGTACAGGAGGCCTACAAAAAAGAAACCCGCAGTGCCGATGGTAAGCCCGGCAAAAATTATTGGCAAAATACAGCAGATTATGATATTGCTGTAAAGCTATCGCCACCGGCCAAGATGATTACCGGTACGGAAACCATAGTATATACCAACAACAGTCCAACTCCGCTGCAAAACATCATCATGAAGCTGATATTGAATATTCATGCGCCAGGTGCAGCACGGCAAAATGCAGCATCGGCTGATTATTTAACCAAAGGCATCATCATTGATAAATACACGGAAAATGGAATAGAAAAAAAACTGAGGGATGCCAACGGTAACACTTCGTTAAGGGTTCCATTATCAAAACCGCTTGCCCCAAAAGCGGCTGTAACACTGAGTTTTGAATGGCACTACGATGTTTCAAAAGAAAGCGGCAGAGAAGGTATGCTCGATTCTACTTCCTTCTTCCTGGCTTATTTTTATCCCCGCATTTCGGTGTTTGATGATATTAACGGATGGGACAGAATGGTATTTACAGATGCCCAAGAATTTTATAACGACTTTAATAATTACAACCTCAGCATTACCGTTCCAAAAAATTATCTGGTATGGGCCACCGGCGAATTGCAAAATGCAAATGATGTTTTGCAACCGGCATTTGTTTCAAAATTTAATGCATCTAAAACATCGGATAAAACAATCAATGTGGTAACCCTTGCCGACCTGAATGCAAAAAATGTTACCACACAAAACGAAACCAATACCTGGAAATGGAAAGCACAAAACATTTCAGACATGGCAGCATGCATAAGCGATCATTATGTTTGGGATGCAGCAAGTGTAGTGGTTGATAATAAAACAGGCAGGCGCTCAAGCGTGCAGGCAGCGTATCAGGATAAGTCGGTTAATTTTAAAAAATCGGTTGAGTACAGTCATCATTCACTGGATTGGTTCAGCAACAACTGGCCGGGCGTGCCCTACCCTTTCCCTTCAAGCACGGTGGTAGAAGGCTTTGCCGATATGGAATATCCGATGATGGCGAATGATAGTCACCAGGAAGAAGCCGACTTTCAGCGTTTTGTTGCCGAGCACGAAATTGCACATAGCTGGTTTCCGTTTTACATGGGCATTAATGAACACCGCTATGGTTTTATGGATGAAGGTTGGACAACCGCTTTTGAAAACCTGATTGGCAATTTTGATTTAGGAGAAGAAAAAGCTTCCGGATTCTTTAAACAGTTCAGGGTTACCAATTGGGTAATGGATGCTAATGAAGAACACCAGATACCGATCATCACTCCTACAAATGTTTTATCCGGTGCAGGCCTTGGCGATAATGAATATGGTAAACCGGCACTGGCATATTTAGGCTTAAAAGATATGCTGGGCGATGACCTGTTTAGAAAATGCCTGCATGGTTTTATGGATCGCTGGCATGGTAAACATCCTATTCCGTGGGATATGTTTAATTCCTTTACAAACCTTGCCGGTAAAGACTTAAGCTGGTATTGGCAAAACTGGTTCTTTACAAATTATTATCCTGATATTGCTGTAAAAGATTTAACGCAAAATAAAACCGGTTATAATCTTACCATACAAAATATAGGCGGCTTTGCAGTGCCAACCAATTTAATAATTGAGTATGTAGATGGCAGCAAAGATAAAATTCACCACACAGCGGGTATATGGGAGAAGGATCAAAAGCTGGCTACCGTTACTATTGCTACCGGCAAAAAAATAAAGTACTTAAAATTAGACAATGGAATTTTTATGGATGCCGACCCATCCAACAACAACTGGGGAAAATCGGCTACGCCGGAATTTGATGTTACTAAAGTTAAGCCAGAAGACCTTGATAAATTTTTAGGCGAATATATATCTGATAAAATTCCGGTAAAAATAACGTTCAGTAAAGAAGGCAATACTTTGGTTGCAGATGTAACCGGGCAGGGTAAAGTTAATTTAACACAAACCGCAGCAAACAAATTTGAGTTTACAGCTGCTGGTGCATTGTTTGAATTTACACCCGGCAAAACTGAATTTGTTTTAACACAGGGCGGCGGTAAATATACTTTTACAAAGAAATAATACCCCTCACTTTTTTTAACAAGGCCGGCTATAATTGCCGGCTTTGTTATTTTATAAAGATATTTTGATTAAAAATTATTACCAACGCTGGCAATCAAAAAGAAATTTTAGGTGGCAATGGTAAACTTCTGTTTCAAATAAAGCTAACAGTTTATGGATTGCTGCAAGTGCTTATCTTTGCCGGTACCTTGTAAATTAATTTATGAAAACATTATTAACTGCACTTCTTTTTTTGCCTTTATTATCTGTTGCGCAAAAACCAATACCACGTTATCAAAACGATACACTCTATACCAGCAGTGGTTATAAAATTTACAAAGGCCTTACCTTACATTTTGGAAGCCCAACCGGCACAAGGGGAAATTTTCGGTACGTAAATATAAAAAGCGATACTAAAGTTGCTGCACTGGTTAATAATTTTATTGTCGTAAAAAAAATGAAAAATTTTGGTATTTCAGTACTCGGCAATGCGTATATTGAAATATTTGGCAGCATTATATTTAAAGATGGATCAAAAGGATATGTTGACCTGCATATTGCTTTTGACCGGGCCATTGAAAACTCCCTGGATTTGCCCAGCGAAATAGTTGTGCCGGATGAATACAGGAACAGGCCTACCGCCAGTATTGCCGATGAAATAAAGAAATTGAAAAATTTATACGAAGACGGAATTATCACCAAAGAACAATATGAGGATCAAAAAAAGAAACTGCTGGAAAAACAGTAATTACAAAATAATTTGCAACAACTTTTAAACCACATTAAAGCTTATCATCGCCTTGGTACCGAAGCCGAAAATGCTTTGCAGGATTGCCTTACACAGATAAGCCTTAATAAAAATGAAATACTGCTTACACAGGGAAACGTATGCAGGCATTTGTATTTTTTAGAGACGGGTGCTTTGCGTGGATTTTACAATCTGGATGGAAAGGAAATAACCCATTGGTTTGGTTTTGAAAAAGATTTCGTTACTTCCTTTCATAGTTTTATAACCGGTGAACCTGCTGTGGAAAATATACAATTGATTGAAGGTTGTACGCTGTGGGCCATTGGCAAAGAAACACTCACCGAACTTTTTAATCATCACCACGAAATTGAAAGGCTGATGCGTATTGCTTATGAAAAATATTACATCCGCCTGGAAGAAAGATTTGTGAATGCACAGTTTAAAACTGCCACAGAACGTTATGAAGAACTGATAATACAATCTCCGCATATTATTGAAAGAGTACCACTCGGTTATATTGCTTCATATCTCGGCATCAGCCAGGAAACCCTCAGCCGCATCCGCAGCAAGTTTTAACATTTGCATTTTTGTTTTTTGACAAATGTCAAAAATTAAAGAAATACATACCGATAGTTTTGTTTCATAAAATAAAAAATATATTATGGAACAAAAACAAATCAACCAGCCATCAGCAGCTTTTATTGCAGCATCGTGGACCGCACTTTTTATAGGTGCCATTGCATTCAATATTGGACTGTGGAATGCCAACATGCAACTGAATGAAAAGGGTTATTATTTTACTGTTTTAATGTTTGGCCTTTTCTCTGCCATCTCTGTTCAAAAAGCAGTACGGGATCAGTTGGAAGGCATTCCGGTAACAAATCTTTATTACGGCATAGCCTGGTTTACCACATTGCTCTCCATTGTTTTACTTACCATTGGTTTATGGAATGCCGAACTTGAAAAAAGTGAGAAAGGTTTTTATGCCATGAGTTTTGTGCTAAGTATGTTTGCAGCCGTTGCTGTGCAAAAGAATACAAGAGATGTAAAATCTTTTAAAGCAACTCAGCCTTTTTAAATAACTGCTGTTATTGCCGTTAAACGTTTTATTACCACAACGGCAATAACTTCAAACTATAAACTCTCAACCCCAAACTAATTCCTCCACCATTTTTTGTACTTTTGCCATCCAATAATTACACGTAAAAGAAAAAATGGAATTGACTAAAAATTTTGAGCCGAAGGAAGTTGAAAGTAAATGGTATAAACACTGGCTTAGCCAGCGTTATTTTAACAGCAAACCAGATGGCAGGCCCGCATTTACGGTAGTGATACCCCCGCCAAATGTTACCGGTGTATTGCACATGGGCCATACGCTTAACGAAACCGTGCAGGATATTCTTGTACGCAAAGCCCGTATGAGCGGCTTTAACGCATGCTGGGTGCCGGGTAGCGATCATGCATCTATCGCCACCGAAGCAAAAGTGGTGGGCATGTTGAAGGAAAAGGGGATTGACAAAAACGATTTAAGCAGAGAAGAATTTTTAAAATACGCTTTTGAGTGGAAAGATAAATATGGCGGCATCATCTATAACCAGATTGAAAGATTGGGTTGCAGTGTTGATTGGGATCGTACCACTTTCACCATGGATGATCATTATTACAAAGCGGTAATAAAAGTTTTTATTGATCTGTATAATAAAGGGTTGATTTATCGTGGAGCAAGAATGATAAACTGGGATTCATCTGCAAAAACCGCTTTGAGTGATGAAGAAGTAGAATACAAAGATCTTACAGGCAAATTATATCACCTTCGGTACAAATTAGATACAGACAAAGAAGAATACATCAGCATTGCAACACAAAGGCCGGAGACCATTATGGGAGATACTGCCATCTGTGTAAACCCGAATGATGAACGCTATGCTCATTTAAAAGGTGCTTATGCGTTTGTACCCTTGATCAACCGCCGCATACCCATTATTTTTGATGAGTATGTTGATTTGGAATTTGGAACCGGTGCCTTGAAAGTTACGCCTGCACACGATATCAACGATTATAATTTAGGACTAAAGCATCAGCTTGAAATTGTGGACACCATCAATGCAGATGGAACCATGAGTCCGGCTGCACAAATTTATGTGGGTGAAGACCGCTTTGTTGCCCGTAAAAAAATTATTAAAGAACTGGAAGAAAAAGGTTTTTTAACCAAAGAAGAAGAATACACAACGAGATTGGGTTATAGTCAAAGAACAGGTGTTGTTGTTGAACCAAGAATAAGTACGCAGTGGTTTGTAAAGATGAAGGAACTGGCCGAGCCTGCCTTAAAAGCTGTTGTTGATGGCGATATAAAAATTCATCCAGGCGATAAATTTTTAGCAACTTATAAATACTGGTTAGAGAATGTAAAGGACTGGTGCATCAGCCGCCAGCTTTGGTGGGGACAACAGATACCAGCATGGTATGATTCTGATGGCAAAATGGTTGTTGCAGAAAATGAAAATGAAGCCTTAGAAAAATATTATACCATTTACAGGGAAGAACCGAAAAGCGGACTTAAACAGGATGCCGATGTGTTGGATACCTGGTTCTCATCCTGGCTTTGGCCCACACAGGTTTTTAAAGGTATTACCGAGCCCGGCAATGCAGAAGTAAAATATTATTATCCCGGTTCAGTTTTAGTAACCGGGCAGGATATTATTTTCTTTTGGGTGGCTCGT
>JANMBZ010000209.1:0-3281 GCA_031360765.1 Chitinophagaceae bacterium | reverse complement strand
GCACATATTCCCGTGATAACAAAACTTACACCCAATGTACATTCACCGGTGCCAACCGGTAAAGCCTGTGTTGAAGCTGGTACCAATGCACTGTCATTAATCAATACCATTCAATCTGTAACCGGTATTGATCTGGATACATTGGTGCCCAATCCTTATGTGGCAGGTAAATCAGTTTTTGGTGGATATTGCGGCCCGGCTGTAAAACCCATTGCTTTAAAAATGCTAACCACCATTGCGCAGGATGCAACCACATCCAAAGTTCCTGTATCGGGTATTGGCGGTGTAAGTACCTGGAAAGATGCGGTTGAATTTATGTTGCTGGGAGCAAGCAATGTACAGGTTTGTACAGCAGCTATGAATCATGGTTTTAGAATTGTAGAAGATATGTGCGAAGGGCTGAATAACTGGATGGATGATAAAGGATTTAAAACACTGGATGACTTTATTGGCAAATCAGTTGAGAAAATTACACACTGGGAAGACCTCGATATCAACTATCACCACATCGCCAAAATAAACCAGGATAAATGCATTCACTGTGGGCTTTGCTACATTGCCTGCGAAGATGCATCGCATCAATCCATTAATTTAGAATATGGTAAACCCTATAACAATTACACCATTAAAGAAGACGAATGTGTTGGCTGCAATCTTTGTCAGCTTGTTTGCCCTGTTAATGATTGTATAACTATGGAAGAACATCGGGTTGCACCTGAATATCTTAACTGGATTGAATTTCAGAAAAAAGGAATGCCGCTGAATGATCACTGATGTGCATAAATATGTGCTCAACAGGTGCAAAACCTAAGCCTATAAAATTTGGAAGTGAGGTATAGTAAAATGTATCTTTATTCTCCAATTGAGCGGTAGAAGTCTTTAAAAGAATTGAAGTTTGTAAAAAGACGGAAGTTGTAAAAAGACTAAAACCATACAAGTGGAAAGCATCGGGTTAGTATGTTTACAAACTAAGCAATTATGAAGTAAACTATAACTTGATGCTTTTTTATTTTTATTATTTTTCAACACCCATAAAAAAGCCCGGATAAATTTATCCGGGCTTTTTATAAATAATAGTTACTAGGCATTTACAGCCTTATGAAGATCGCGGTATTTTTTTACAATATCATGTGCCGTTTTTAATTTAGCCTGCTGATCAGCAATTAATTGACGAGTGTCAGCATTCATTTCTGCATCAGAAGCTATGGCCGCATTATAAGCTTTTTGTGCAGCATCTTCACCAAACTCACAAAGCTCTAAAACCGATTGGCGGTCGTGACCGGTAAATGTGGTTTTTACATCCATCCACACACGATATAATTTTCCACTATTGGTTGTGCCATCTGCGGGGGTTCCGCCCAAACCTGTAATCAGGTTCGAAAGTTCTGAAGCATATTTACCGCTGTCATTAGCCATACTTCTGAACATCGCTCTTAAATCAAGGTCGAGATCTTTGGTTTCTTCAATGGCTTTTTCGTAACCATTAACCCGATCGTGATTGATTTCAATTAGTCCGTTTAAAACGTCTATTAACTTTTCATTTGTTTCCATAATGTTTGTGTTTTAATGGTTAGAAAGTCTAAAATTGTGCCAATCAATTTTAGTTAAAACACCCACATGTCTGGGGAATAAATTCCACTACCTGTATATTATTTTAATTTATTCAGGATCAAACAACTCCGGCTAATTCCAAACTTCTCTTACTTATCTTTTTATATTCTACATCTTCAATAATTGCATCGGGGCAAAGTATGAGCGATACCCCTTCATGTTTCCACCAGTTTGAGGTAAATAATTTTTCAGCATGAATAACAGCAATAAGCCAGGTATGTTTATATTCATTGTGCCATTCTTCCACCCATTCAAAATCGTCTTTTTTTATTTTAGCCATGTCATCAGTACTTATAAAAACTTTCAGGTAAAAATCATTACTGAGTGCCGTATCGGTTTTGTGATATATTTTTTTGTACTCGTATTTATAATGGTAACCCAACGCCGAAATATCGCTCAGCACTGCAGAAGCTGTTGGAAAAGCACCGGCACCCTTGCCTTTAAAAAAATGTTCATCAGCAAACGTACTTTCTGTAGTAAGGGCATTAAATTCATTTTGTACATGGTACAAATTATCGGCCTGTGTTACAAACTGTGGCAATACAAATGCAGCAAGCTTTCCGTTTGATAATTTTTTTGCCGTAGCTACCAGTTTAATACTTTGCTTTTTTTCTTTAGCAACTATGGCATCAGATAAAGAAATGTTTTCAATGCCATTAAAAATGAAGGCGGTTGGTTTTGCAATTACGCCAAAAGAATGTGCCAGCAAAATACTCAGTTTGTTTGCAGCATCAAAGCCGCCAATATCCAGCTTGGGATTGCTTTCTGCAAAGCCGAGTTGTTGAGCTAATGTTAATGCAGCTTTAAATTCAAGTTGTTCTTCCAGTATTTTTGTAAGAATAAAATTGGTAGAGCCATTGATAATTCCACGGATAGACTTCAACAGGTCATTATCATAATATTCTTCCAGGTTACGTACAATGGGCATGCTGGCGCAACAGGCAGCCTCGTATAAAAGAGCGGTTTTATTTTCCTGTTGCAGTTTCAGCAGTTCTTCAAAATGTTCAGCAATCATTTTTTTATTGGCACTTACAACAGACTTGCCTTTTTGCAAAGCAGTTTTTACAATTTCAAAAGCAGCATCTGCATCGTCAATCAGTTCAACAACTACATTTATATTTTCGTCGTTGAGAATGGTTGATGCATCGGTTGAGAAATTTTCAGCAGTAATGCTTCTGGGCTTATCAGCATTTTTTATTACTATTTTTTTTATAGATGCCTGTAACGTAGGCGTACTCTGCAATACATCGTAAAGTCCTTTACCCACAACACCAAATCCAAAGAGGCCAATATTTAATTGTTTATTTGTTGACATGATTAATTATTTTTAACAAAGCCGCATCTTTTTTAACACCGCTTTTTGTAAGAAAATTGATGATGATTTTTTCAATCTGCGAAAACTCTAACAAAAATCCATCATGACCGTAAGTTGAATGGATGACCTTTAATTCTGCACCGGCTATATTTTCTGCAATAAACTGCTGTTCTTCCGGAGGAAACAGGATATCCGAACTGATTCCAATAACCATTGTTTTTGCTTCAATTTTATTTAAAGCCTGCTGTACAGATTCTCGGCCACGGCCAATATTGTGCGAATCCATACTCTTACTTAAAAAATAATAACTGAATGCATTGAAACGTTTTGCCAGTTTTTCGCCCTGGTAGCGCTG
>JANMBZ010000172.1:0-20859 GCA_031360765.1 Chitinophagaceae bacterium | reverse complement strand
CAGGGTTTCAATTGCCTCGCTGCCAAAATCATTATCGCCATTATCCGAAAGTGAATAGGCTTCATCAATGAAAAGTACGCCACCCATAGCCTGGTTAATTGCTTCGGCTGTTTTTATTGCTGTTTGTCCAACAAATGCAGCTACTAAATTCTGGCGGTCTACTTCAACAACATGCCCACGTTCCAACAGACCAAGGGCTTTATAAATTTTGCCAAGCAATCTTGCCATGGTAGTTTTTCCTGTACCGGGATTACCGGTAAGCAAAGCGTGTAGCGAAAATTTATTCAAAATATCTTTCCCTGTTTCAATATAATAACGCACCAGCGTTACTTTGTCACGCACTTCCTGTTTTATCTGGTGAAGCCCCACCATACTGTCAAGCTGTTGCAAGGCTTCATCCAGTTCAGGCTGGTTAATAACCAGCTCCAGTTTGTTTTTTTGTTCTTCTTCAAATACTTTCATCAAATCTTCCAGCTCAATTTTACTCAGCTCTTCTGCAGAAAGATTTTCAAGGTTATCCCGTTTTAATAAACGAATACCCATATATCGTTTTGCTTCATCAATAATGCTAAACACCAAACGTCCGTTACCAAAATTCTTGTCCCGGTTACGGTACAGGTTGGTGAGCCTTTTATTAAGTTCAAGTTCTGCTTCGGGGCTTAGTGTGGCTTCTTCTTTTTTTAGGGCAACGTTGGCTATTTGCATCAGTTCTGCAGGCATATAGTCTTCAAAATGAAATCCCTGGCTAAACCGCGATTTCAATCCCGGATTAGAATTTAAAAAAGCATTTACTTCGTTGGGATAGCCTGCGCCAATGATGGCAATATTGCCAGGACCATCGCTCATTTCTTTCAGAATAATTTCAATCGCTTCTGCACCAAAATCCCGGCTATCATCACCCCGGCTCAGTGCATACACTTCATCCAGAAAAAGAATACCACCCCTGGCTTTTTCAATAATCGCTTTTACTTTAGGGGCAGTGTGGCCAATAAATTCTCCGATCACATCAGCCCGGGTAGCTTCTACCACATGGCCTTTGGTAAGCAGCCCCATGGCCTGATAAATTTTTCCCAGCAGGCGCACAACTGTTGTTTTTCCGGTGCCGGGGTTACCGGTAAAAACACTGTGAAGCCCTATCTGTCCATCATCTGCAAATCCTTTTTCAACACGTAGTTTATTAAACTTTAAATACTCAATGTTTTCTTTTATGCTCTTTTTCACACTACTCATACCAACCAGTTTCTCAAGTTCTGCATGTGCCGCTTCCAGCGAAGCTTCCATGGTAGCTTCCCGTTTTTCCGCCAGGGTATTCTTTAACTGGCTTAAAGAGGCCTGGTTGATCTGTTGTAAAGAACCCGCCTGTTCCGAATCGCCTACAGTAAATTGTGCCGATGCAATCGTTACATCCATAAAATTTACATACAGCATATAGGCGCCGTTTTTCCAATAACCGGCATCGGCGTAGCCATAACTGAAACGTACATATTCTAACGGTGGAGACGGATTGGCCGCAAAGGAAGAATCATATTTTGCACTTGCTGTAACAAAGCCATTGGCAAGATCAATAATGTTCAGCTTAAACTCCAGGCTTTTACTATCGATGAATTTTCTTTTTAAAGACAATTCAACGCCAAGGTATTGGGTTTCTGCACTATTCAATTGACTCAGGTAACGGTAATCTTCTTTCGTTTCCCGGTAATCTGCATAGCTCGGAAAGAGCTTTAGTTCAACCAGTTCAAAATACGGATTGCCTTCGGGTGTTACTACTCCAAGTTTATCGATAATGATGGTTTTTGAAAGTACCACAACATTGTTGATAAGCACTTCCCAGAGATATTGATCAGCTAACCAATAGTCCGTGGTACCGGTACCCCAGGAGTTGGAAGCTATGGTTGAAAGTTCGGAAGATTTAAAGCTGATGGTTTGTTCTGCCGCATACATTTCTTTGCGGGTAGTAAGTGCCGTACAACGCACTTTGATGGTTACATTGTTATTTTGTTTTTGATACAGCAGGTTTATCAGTTCAATATCCCAGTACATGTATTTTATCTCCCCTGCTTCAAACCGGGTACGGTATTTATTTATGGAAGCTTTGTGTTTTAAAAAATCCTGTTTTGTAAAAAACTGTATATCTTTTACGAGGCAGATTGGCTGTATGTTTGCCACCGGGGCTTGTGCATCAGTTGACATGGTTCAACACTTTTTAATTTTTAAAAGCCGATAAAAAGAAAACCCAAAAGCTTTTAGTTTATAGAAAATAAAGTTCAATAAATATACAATCTAATTTGTGTTTGGCAATAATTTTAACCGAGTTCAAAACGGGTTAAAAGGGCGTTGCGGAAGGGTTAACGGGCGTTTAGGATGTATATAGGCCTTAGGCGTAATTCTCGATATTTGTATTTAAAATTCCGATCATAATCCGGCAGCATTAAATGGCATCAAGTGATTCCACGAAGTGTACGTTTGGGTTTTATAATTTTATTGGGAACTATTGCCAGTGGAGAAAAAACAGAAAATTTTAGTTATGCCGATTTTATCTTACTTTAATATTGTATTTGACAGACATAATTTTAAAAAAGGGCTGTACTGTCAATTTTTTTAACAACTAAAAAAATGATTATGCCAGGACATGAAAGACGGCCAAACCCCGAACCAAAACCCGATCAAACTAAACCAGAACAAAAGCCTGACGAAAAAAAAGTAGAGCAAAAGGAGCCTGAAACAAAAGCTCCCGAAAAAAAGCAAGTTGAGGACGATGAAAAATTTTGGCGTCACTAAGCTTGCAATGTTGTTTGAATGAGGTTACAAACCGCATCTATGGGGTTGCAGAACTCTATTATGTATTGCAGTGTTTGTTTGCTAATTGTGTAAAAGCCTCTTTATAGTTTAGCAAAAGTAAACTGCGGTTGCAAACCGCCGAGACTGGTAGATCTCACAATGCATACGTTTAGATTTTATAATTTTGGAAGGGAACATGTTGCGCCAATTGGGGAAAATAGATTTGCTATTTTAAAGCCAAGCTCCGGAGGGGCGAAAGATTGGTAGAAATAATTTTATTATTTGACATTAAGCCCGCCAGCTGGCGGGCTTTGCAACATTTTTATTTCTGATTTCTACCAAACTACCGCCTCTACGAGGCTTGAGGGCAAAAGCCTAAAGCTCGCCTGAACGGAACGGGCAGGGCTGAGATGATTATAGAAAAGTTACGTGCCTGGAATGCCGAACGCCGCAGGGGTGATATTATTGGCAAGCGGCCAGCTATGATTGTTGGCCAGAGGCACAACAACGGCGAGAGTGGGCTTACGTAACGCCAACAGCGGCAAAATGTGTACGTTTGGGTTTTATGATTTTGGAAGGGAACACGTTGCGCCATTCGGGGCAACAACGGCGAAAATGCAACAGTTTGCCTACGCAAGCAGAAAAGCGGGAAAATATTTTATCTTTCAAAAAAATAAAATATTTTTACAGTATGACTTTAATTATTGACACTAAGAATTTACGTGAAGAAAAAGCCCTTAAGAATTTTCTTCAACAACATGCTATCCGTTATTATTCAGAAGCAGAAGAAGATGCTGCTTTATTGAAAGCCATGGAAAAAGGCCGTAAATCTTCCATACTCACTTCTACAGAAAAAGAAAGCTTTTTAGCCAAACTTAAAAAAGCTAAATGAATATTGAAATCCGCAAAACATTTACAAAAGATGCGGATAAATTACCTGCAAATATTCAACGGCAACTGGCAGTAATTATTACTGATATACAACAGGCCAAACAACTAACCCAAATTAAAGATTGTAAGAAAATAAAAGGTTCTAAAACTGCCTTCCGTATCAGGCTAAGACAATATCGTATTGGTTTCTTTTTTGAAAATGAAACTATTGAATTGGTGAGGGTGTTGGGCAGAAAAGATATTTATAAATACTTCCCATAATTATTTTATTGGTAACCGCCAGCATTGTTGGCCTGAGGCGCAAAGTTCAGCATTTGTTTTCCAAATTCCGGACACAGTCCGGCGGAATTAAAAGGCATCAAGTCATCTTGGCGGAAGACTTTGCGCCAGTGAGGTTCCAGCGGGGGCAAAGGAAAAATAATTTTATAGACACAGCTTATTATGTAGCTTTACCTCATGAAAACCTTATTGCTATGTATGATAAGCTGCTTGTTTTCTGTAGCTGCTTTTAGCCAGTCTTTACAGGGCACGTGGGATGGCTCATTTACTTATTACATGGGCAGCACCAGGCTGCCGTCTCCCGGCTCAGATGTACCGCTGATTTTAAAATTTGAGTTCAACACAGATAGCTCTTATAAAGTAACTAGTATTACAAACCGAGGATATGATGAAGTTACCTGTTCGGTTTTTTGCAGAAAGCTAAGCGTTGATTCAGTTGTATTGCAGGAGATGAGGGTAATTAAAAGAACACAGGAAGCTAGTAGTTTATTGATTATGACCCTTAAGATCATGACAAGAAAAAAAAGCACTTACCTGGAAGGAACATGGGCATACAGTTCATCACCAGGTATACCCCGTGGGGAGATTTCTGTATATAAAAAGAAATAATTTTCTACATCTTATTAGTTTCACATAACTGAGCTGCCGCTGGTCTCCGACCAACGGCGATTTTAATTGAACTGCTTTTACTCTTTAGGAAGTTCGCTGGGGCCTTAGCAGTTGGTCATAAGAACAGACGGCGGCGTATGCTGGTGCGGTAGTGGGCTTATGGTGAATTGCGAACACCTACGAAGGCGGACAATTCAGTACTCATTTATGAAAGTTCAATAAAGAACAAAATGTACAAGAGTGCGACGCCACCGCAGTTTCACATAGCTTCACAGCCTGGCTCAAAAAAAAACCGCAACTTTCGTTGCGGTTCATAAATTTAAATTTCTTACTTCACTTCCTCAAAAGGCACATCCTCCACTTTACTATCTGCTGCTGCACCTTCATGCTGTGGTTCTGCACCTGCTCCTTCAGCACCGGGTTGGGTACCACCAGCTTCCTGCGTAGCCTTATACATATCTTCACTCGCTGCAGTCCATGCTGCATTCATTTCTGTCATGGCTGTTTCAATAGCTGCAAGGTCCTGTGCTTTGTGGGCATCTTTTAATTTGGTTAAAGAGCTTTCAATAGCGCCTTTTTTATCGGCGGGTATTTTGTCGCCGTATTCCTTCAGTTGTTTTTCTGTTTGGAATATTAAGCTATCGGCACCATTTATTTTTTCTACTTTTTCTTTTTCGGCCTTATCACTTTCTTCATTGGCTTTGGCATCGTTCTTCATTTTTTCAATTTCTTCCTTGCTTAAGCCGCTGCCGCTTTCAATGCGTATTTTTTGTTCTTTACCGGTGCCTTTGTCTTTGGCGGTAACGTGTAAAATACCATTGGCATCAATATCAAAAATAACTTCTACCTGCGGTACGCCACGTGGTGCAGGCGGTATGCCATCGAGGTTAAACATACCAAGGCTTTTGTTTTGTGTAGCCATGGGGCGTTCTCCCTGTAGCACATGTATTTGCACACCGGGCTGGTTATCGCTGGCAGTACTGAATGTTTCAGATTTTTTTGTTGGTATGGTGGTGTTGCTGTCTATCAACCTCGTCATAACACCGCCCATGGTTTCAATACCTAAAGAAAGTGGCGTAACATCAAGCAACAATACATCTTTAATATCGCCGCTTAATACCGCACCCTGTATGGCTGCACCTACTGCAACAACCTCATCGGGGTTTACACCACGGTTTGGTTTTTTACCAAAGAATTTTTCAACCAGTTCTAATACCTTAGGAATACGGCTACTGCCACCTACCATAATAATTTCATCAATTTCTGATGTTTGCATGTTGGCATCTTTCAATGCTTTTTCGCATGGTATCAGGCAACGCTCAAATAATTTATCGGCTAATGCTTCAAATTTTGCACGGGTTAATTTTTTAACCAAGTGCTTGGGCACACCATCAACAGCAGTAACATAAGGCAGGTTAATTTCTGTTTCTGTTGAGGCAGATAATTCAACCTTGGCTTTTTCTGCAGCTTCTTTTAAACGCTGTAAAGCCATCGGGTCTTTACGCAGGTCAATAGCTTCGTCGGCTTTAAATTCATCGGCCAGCCAATCCATAATTACTTTATCAAAATCATCACCACCTAAGTGCGTATCTCCGTTTGTACTTTTAACTTCAAACACGCCATCGCCCAGTTCCAAAACTGATATATCGAATGTACCTCCACCCAAATCGAACACAGCAATTTTATGATCTTTACCGCCTTTATCCAAACCATAAGCCAAAGCGGCTGCGGTTGGTTCGTTTACTACACGGCGTACATTAAGGCCGGCAATTTCACCGGCTTCTTTGGTTGCCTGGCGCTGGGCATCGTTAAAGTAAGCAGGTACGGTAATTACCGCATCGGTTACTTCGGCACCCAGGTAATCCTCGGCAGTTTTTTTCATTTTCTGCAGTACCATGGCACTAATTTCCTGTGGGGTATATTGTCTGCCATCTATGTCAATACGCACGGTATTATTGTCACCTTTTACTACTTTATAGCTCCAATGGCTTATTTCTTCAGTTACTTCATCAAACCTGCGGCCCATAAAACGCTTAACGCTGCTTATGGTATTGTGGCTGTTGGTGATGGCCTGGCGCTTGGCAGGATCGCCCACTTTACGCTCGCCATTTTTAAGAAAAGCCACTACCGACGGGGTTGTACGGCGTCCTTCTTCATTTGCAATTACCACCGGCTCGTTGCCTTCCATAACGGATACGCAACTGTTGGTGGTTCCTAAATCAATTCCTATTATCTTTCCCATGATATAAATTTTTGTTGTTCACGGATATTTGGCAATGATTATGCCATTTGGAGATTTGTGCAATTTTGGCAGATAACTGATGGCACAGCAGCGTAAAACGTCACCATTTGCAAAGCCATACTGCTATTTTGCGTCCAGGTTGCTGGTTAATAATTTACCCAGGTAGTACTATCTTTTAAATAAGGAATTTGCTGCCCGTACTGGCTATTAAAAACATACCTTAAAAAGTTTACGGAGCTTAAGGAATCTTTATAGGGCAAGAAATTTTTATCTGGAAATCTTACAGCGCAAATATTATCAAAAGATGGCAAATGCAGCTCTTTGTGGTGGTTGTAATCCCTAAAGCCATGATCGCTCATTACAACAATAATGGCCTGTGGGTTTTGCTGCACTATGTTTTTTACCATTGCACTCATGACGGTATTGGTATATTTTAAGTAAGATAAAAAGTGCCTGGTATCGGTTAAATCAATGGCTAGGTTATTTTTATTAATTAATGTGCCGGAGCTATCCCTAAAATAAGGGGCATGCGGCATGGTAAGATGGGCATAGCAAAAGGTTGGCTTACCGGATTTTTCTGCCACGCTTTTGTTTACCAGGCTGATGATGTTGTTGTTGATTGCATCTGCATTATAGATGGGATCGGTGTTTGAAAAAGCCTGCTGCAACAAGGTTCCGTTAAACCACCAGCCAATATTTTTACGTAACCGGTTATGAAACATTTTATTGGTAAGCACTTTACTATGTACCGGTAAAAAAGATTTATCGGGATCAACGCAAACCTGCTTACCAACATCAAAAACCGAATAGTTTTTAAGTTGATACCCCATCGAATTAAAAATTGAAAATACTTCTGCGTTTTTTATTTCGGTAAAACGGTTTCTAAAGTCACGCTGATTAACAAGCTGGTGCTGGTGGTTATAATCATCATTTACATACTGCATGTTAAATATGGATGACATACTGAAGATGGTAAAATTATAGTTGGAAAATGTGGGCAGTATTTTAAATCCGTTGGCCTGCAAAAAACTGTACAAGCTATCATTTTTAAAACCAAATGCCGATTGCAGACTATTGTAACCAGGGTATTCATCAAACAGCAGGTAATAAACATCTGGTTTGGCTTTTACTTTTTTGTAATCGAATGAAACATGAGCCCAGCCCCTATTATGATTGCGCTGCATTTTAGTTAGCAGCAATCCTGCATCCAGCAGACAATAAATTATCAGTAAAAAATTAAGGTAGATAAATAGTTGTTTTTGAAGGGCTGGTTTTCTTTTTAAAAAATAAACCAGCGCTAAAATAGTAATTGCCATCAGCGGCAGTAAAATAATATACCGGTTTAAAAATGAAAGGAAGGAAATGCTTTGCAGCCAATCCTGGAGTGCACCAAAAAAAAGATATAGCATACCTGCATAAAAAGTTACCAATGCTGCATTTGCCTTATTTTTTGTAATAAGCCATGCCAATAAAAAAACCAGAACCAGTGCAATGCAGATGTAAAATCCAATTAACAATACTTCTGTTAAACTTAGCACTTCATAATCCTGCAGGCCACCATGCAGGCAAAAAAACAGAGGCAATAACAACAAAAAAAAAGGTATTTTTTTTAACTGGCTCATCAATTACGTTTCATTAAAAATAAAACACGTTCAGTACCTGCAATTTGTTCTTCCTTAAGTATTGTATAATTTTCAGTAAAGATTGATTTAAAATTTTTCAGGCTGTAGTTTTCAAAAATATCTTCCCTGTTTTGTAACAGTAGTTTTACTTTTTCATCACTCCTGGGTACAAACTCAATAATAAGCATTTCCCCCATCGGCTTTAACCAACCTGCAATTAAATTAAGCGGCACATTGTTGGCAATGGCAAGGTGATGCACCAAAGCCAAAGCCATTACGAGGTCTGCTTTCAGCCTGGTTGTAAAAGAATCTCTCTCCGTATTGGCCCACCCGATTGCAGGCGATGGCGTGGTAAGATTATTAACCAGCGGCAAAATATTTTCTCTGCCATTTTTTTTAATGTTGAGATACAGTTCATTAATACATGTAGGATCAAAATCGGTTGCGATTACTTTTTTATCGTTGTTGAAAAGGAGACTGAAATGGCCTTCGTTAGCGCCCAGGTCAATTACAGTTTTAAAATCTGTTTGGTTTATAAAAGATTGAACCAAACTTGTTTTTGCTTTTAAATAAGCATCGCCCAGGATGGTATCGGTGTAATAATCATCCCAGGTTGTTTTTATTTTTTTTATAGACAACTTGTTTACAAAAGCATGCAGACCTTTTAATAAAATCTGTAATTTTTGTTTTGAGAAAAAACTTTGTTTGCCGGAGTTTTGATTTTGTTTGCCCGAAAATTTTGCCTGCAGGTGAATGTGTAAAAAAGTATTCACATTCCAGCGGGAGCGATTTGGCAATAAACCTATCAGCACATCCAGTGGTATGCCGTTGGGATAAACTGCAAAAAACTTATTGGTATCCGGATGGCAATAATGCATCAGCAGCAGCGGTGCTAAAAAACATTCGGTAAACTGGTGGTAGGCTATCCACGGTTTTCCTTCATCATAAATTTCAAAAGAAAGTGTATCAATAAAAACCGGGCGGCCATTATAAAACTGAATGTTGAAAGGTGTTGCATCTTTCATCATCATTCCTTTTTGCAATGCCGCCATTGCAATGTTCAGCGTAAGCAGGGCCGCATCTTTCCACATATCAAAACTCCATTCGTACGGGTAACTTATGAATGGGATTTGCACTGGATGAATTACACTGCCGCCAGAAACGTTCAATTCTTTATTTTCAATTTCTGTATGCGGAATCAGCCAGTTTTTTTTTACCAATTCATCATACAATCCGCTTTGCATAAGCTGTTTGTAATGTACCTGGTATTGTGGATGAATTTGCCGGTAAACCTGGCCATCCATTTCAAATACAAAGCCATTGTTATCGCGGTATGAGGATGGAAGCGGTTGCAAGTGGTTGATGTAGGTTTTAATTTTTAGTATCTTCTTCTTCGGGTTTTGTTTTGGGTTTTACAAAGAAGGATTTTATTTTAACCCAAAAGTTTTTGAAAAAAAAACCAGCACCCAAAACAGCAGCAATAATTGCCTGAATAAGGTAACTGCCGCTACCAGGATCTATGTACAAAAAAAAGATTTTCATAATTGCTTCAAATCTACAAACAATTAAGTTAAAACCAGCAGGGGCGGTTAATAACAACCACTTTCAACAGTGCGGTTGTTAATAATCTCCATCAGTTTTTTTACAACATCTGCCGAAGGCAGATAATACACTGCTGTTTTATTTAACTGTATATGCGCCTGCATGGGCGCTAGCAGTGTGTAAATAGTCTTGATTTTTGCGGCATCCATACCTTCTAAATAATCATTACTTACAATCAGCCATCCTTTTTTTAATGTGTATGCATTACCTGCTATATTTTTTTGCTGGTATGCCATAAAGGGTTTAAAGCCACGCTGTATGGTATCAATATTTAAAAATTGCTTTGCAGTATCAAAATTATTGATGAGTGCAAAGTGAGAACGGGTATCGTTATTTAAAAAGTAATAAATGTTTGCAGTAACGGTATCCTGCTTTAATATATTTTGTATTTTTTTTAATGTTGCGTAACCTGTATGTGGTTTTTTGTAAAGCGGATAAGCAATGCTTAACCACAAAATTACCGGTAAGCCAAGGTACAAAACCAGGTGCTGAACTTTTTTGGTTAAAAAAATATTACACACAAAAACAAAGGCCAGCAAGCTATTACAGCATATTGCCCATTTATTAAAAGGCGTGCAAAAAAGGGAGATACCGGTTACAGCAATAAAAACTATGGCTGCAACAATACTGGTTGATCTGAAATTTTTTGCAGAGAGATTTAAAGCTTGCAAATGATGCAGGTAAACTATTGCTGCAAAAGGAAAAATAAATAAGAACTGCCGCATATCGTGACATAGCGGCGTGTAGGGGAAAATTGAAAAAGGAAAATACAATGCCAGTAACAGCAACAAAACTATTGCAATTTTCCAGAACTGTGTATCAGCATTTTTGAATTGCTTATAAGCAAACGCTACCGGCAACAAAAGCAATAAAGGATAAGCACCGTTAACAATTGCATTAAAAGGTACAGTTATTGTAAGGCGCTTAATTAAGGCAGAAGTGGGCAGGCAATTGTAACTGCAGGGATTAAAATAAAGTGAATTTCTTATCTGCACAAAATGATAAAAAGCATTGCCCGTATGTAGGTAGCAGAAAAACAAATAGCCACAACTTCCGGCAAAAAAAAAGGTCAACAATGCAATTAAAAATGGCAGGGATATTTTGCTGCGGTAAATGAACAACACAATTGCGGCACCGGCATAAATTAAAACGATACTTTCTTTTACCAACACACCCGCCAGCAATAACAAGGCTGTAAAAATACCTGTAAACATTTGTTGCCGCCTGGTAAGGTTTTGCGATATCGTTTTTTTAATGAGGTAAAATACCAAAACAGCTATCAATGCAATATATACATCGGGCAGGTTAGCAGATGTGGCGGTAGTTACTACCGGGTTAAAGTAAATTAACGCACTGCCAAGCACTACGCTGTAAATATTTTTTTGAAATCCGCATTTAAAACAAACAAACCATGCCAGTACAATCAATAAAGAAAGTGAAGGCATCATCATTGAAAAATCGTTGATGCCAAATACTTTAAACCACAAAGCCTGATAAGCTATGGGCAACAGCCTGGCCGAAAAGATATCATTTGCAAAAAACATATCGTAACTGCCATTAAGCATTTTACTGCTTAAAAAAGCATAATGCAAATCGTCGGCGCCATTGTAAGTATAAAGAATTGCAAACCTGGTAAAAAGCATCAGCAGCGCTACACCGCAAAAAGCAAAATGGTTAAAAGATATTCTTTTGTAAAATACTTTATGTGGTAAAAGAACATCCATTGCCAGATTTTTTATTAACACTGCAAAATACTATACTCCTTTGTAAGTTGTAACATTGTGTTATTTATTACATTTGAAATTCTAAAAACAGCGCATGTCATTTATCAATTACAACACAAAAAACAAAGTAACTATTTTTCCGGGTGTGCAGAGTGCTATGGAACATTCGGAGCAAATTACTTACGGATGCGTAAGCCTGGAGGAAGGCGTAATTGTTCCTGTACACAGCCATCCACAAGAGCAATGGACTTACATACTGGAAGGCGAAATGGAATTTACTTTAAATGGAGAAACACAAATGCTATTGCCCGGCATGGGCGCATTTATAGCTTCCAATTCATTGCATGGCGCTGTGGCTGTTACAGCCTGTAAAGTTATTGATGTGTTTACACCGGTGAGAGAAGACTATAGGGCAATGAAGAATGAAGAATGAAGAATTAAAAATGAAGCTCCTGGATGCAAAGGCACTCTTAATTCTTAATTTTTAATTCCTAATTGTTCTTTGTTTTGAATGAAAAATGCTTTTGGCTTAAATAGCTGATGGTTACAATAATAACCGTAGTAAGGCACTGGCTTAAAAACGGCCACCAGCCAAATATTTCTACAAAAATTTTAAGTATAAAATAGTTGAGTGTTAGATTAAGTAAAAAAGAAAGTGCGTAACGGAAAAGCTGGATTCGCCCCCGCAGATTAGAATCAACAAAAACCACATACCGCATCAATATAAAACCAACCACAAAATTTACACAGAACGAAACAAAAAGGGCAGCGTTGTGTGGCTTAAGGGTATAAAATCCGAGCTCAACATTCTCATACTTAAAAACAAATACAAGTAAAATTTTAAACAACATCAAACCCAGTACCGTATTGGCTCCGCCACAGGCTGCGTAACGAAAAGTCTGCTCCGGCATAAACCTGCGGAACGGGGGATAAAAAAAATCGATGAATGCTATGATCTTGTTTTTTTGCAAAACAGAATTCGTTTAAATCGTTTAAGGGTTTAAATCGTTTAAGCCGTTTAATCGTTGAGGATCTTAACCTTTAAACGTTAAACCATTAAACGTTTCAACTATACAACTCCTCCCTCATCGCCTTCACCCTTTCATCAGCCAGGTATTCATCGTAGGTCATCAACCTGTCTATCATGCCTTTTGGTGTAAGCTCAATAATACGGTTGGCAACGGTTTGCATAAACTGGTGATCATGCGTTGTCATCAAAATAACACTTGGGTAAGCAACCATATTATCGTTAAAAGAAATGATACTCTCCAGATCCAGATGATTGGTTGGTTCATCCAGAATTAAAACGTTGGGATTCTGCAGCATCATTTTGCTAACCATGCAACGCACTTTTTCTCCACCACTCAATACATTTGTTTTCTTTAAAATTTCATCGCCGCTAAATAGCATTTTGCCTAAAAAGCCACGTAAAAAATCTTCATCCACATCTTTGGTTGTTGGTGGCACATATTGGCGCAACCAATCCATCAGGTTTAAAGTACTGCCCTCAAAATATTCGCTGTTATCATTGGGTAAATAAGCCGTGGTAACGGTTGTACCCCATTCGTAAGTACCGCTTTCAGCTTTCATACGACCGTTTATTACTTCAAAAAAACTGGTAAGTGCTATCGGGTCACGGCTTAAAAATGCAATTTTATCTCCTTTCTGAATATCAAATTTTATGCGGTCGAAAATAGTTTTGCCTTCAATTTTTAATTTAAGATTATCTACTTTTAAAATTTCGTTACCCACTTCCCTATCCTGCTTAAAAATAATACCGGGATATTTTCTGTTACTGGGTTGTATCTCTTCAATAACCAGTTTCTCCAGCGCTTTTTTACGGGATGTAGCCTGTTTACTTTTGGAAGCATTAGCACTGAAACGTGCAATAAATTCCAAGAGGTCTTTACGCTTGTCTTCGTTCTTTTTATTCTTATCGCTCATTTGGCGGGCAGCCAGTTGAGAACTTTCGTACCAGAACGAATAGTTACCGGTATAAACTTTTATTTTGCTTCTGTCAACATCGGCCACATGCGTACAAACCGAATCTAAAAAGTGACGATCGTGACTAACCACCAAAACAATATTCTGGTAATCGGCCAAAAAATTCTCAAGCCAACTGATGGTTTCCACATCCAGGTTATTGGTAGGCTCATCCAGCAATAAAATATCGGGATTACCGAAAATGGCCTGCGCCAGCAACACCCTTACTTTAATGTTGGCTGCAATATCTTTCATCAAAGTCTGATGCAGTTCGTCCTTAACACCCAGATCGCTCAGCAAAGTGGCAGCATCGCTTTCAGCAGTGTAGCCGCCCATTTCGCCAAACTGCTCTTCCAGTTCGCCCGCTTTCAATCCATCGGCTTCGGTAAAATCTTCCTTGGCATATAAGGCATCTTTATCGTGCATGATCTGCCACATTTTTTTGTGGCCCATCAGCACGGTATTTAAAACCGTAATCTCATCAAACGCAAACTGATTTTGGTTTAAAACCGCCATACGTTCGCCGGGCGTAATGTCAATAGTTCCCTTATTGGGTTCAATTTCGCCGCTTATTATTTTTAAAAAAGTAGATTTACCGGCGCCATTGGCACCAATAATACCGTAACAATTTCCTTTGGTAAAGCTGATATTTACCTCATCGAACAAAACCCGTTTGCCGTAGGCCAGCGTTATATTATTTGCACTTATCATAGTTGTAAAAAGTGCGCAAAGATAAGGGATTTGAGTTTTGTGTTTATGGTTTTGAGTTAAGCTTTCTACTGGTACAAAACACAGTAACCACAAAACACCAAACCCCAAACTCAAAACAGTTGTTATCTTTGCCTCATGTCAATAGTGAAAATTTTACAGAAAAGTACCATCGAAAGTTTATCAACTTTATATAATCAATCGTTTACTGATAAGGATTTTCAGATAAATCAGACCAAGCCTGAATTTGAGGGAGATTACACCGTAGTCATGTTTTCATTAGTTAAATCTTTAAAGCTGGCGCCGGATGTTATAGGCAATCAGTTGGGTGAGCATTTGGTAAAAAATTATCCGCAATATTTTGCTGCATTCAATATTATAAAAGGCTTTTTAAACCTTACCGTTGCCGATGCTTACTGGCAGGATCTGCTGCAAAAAAATTACAACGATATCTGCTACGGCAAAAAAGCATTGACTGGTAAAAAAGTGATGGTAGAATATGCATCGCCAAACACCAACAAACCTTTACACCTGGGTCATTTAAGAAATATTTTTTTAGGATGGAGCGTTGCCGAAATTTTAAAAGCCAGCGGTTACGAAGTAATTAAAAGCTGCATTGTAAACGACCGTGGTATTCACATTTGTAAAAGCATGATTGCCTGGCAGCTTTTTGCAAATGGTGCCACTCCAGCAAGCACAGGCATTAAAGGCGACCATTTTGTGGGCGACTATTATGTAAAATTTAATGATGTTTATAAAGAGCAGGTGGCAGAATTAATTGCTACCGGCAAAACAAAAGACGAAGCAGAAAAAGAAGCACCTATCATGAAAGCCACACAACAAATGTTGCTTGATTGGGAAGATGGCAAACCCGAAGTGATGGACCTTTGGAGAACGATGAACAGTTGGGTGTATGCAGGTTTTGATGTTACCTACAACAGTATTGGTGCCGACTTTGATAAAACTTATTATGAAAGCAACACTTATCTGTTGGGTAAAGATATTGTGCAGCAGGGCATGGATAAAAAGGTGTTTTACCAGAAAGATGACAGCAGTATATGGATTGATTTAACTGCTGATGGACTGGATGAAAAAATTGTGCAACGCAGCGATGGAACCTCGGTTTACATAACACAGGATATAGGTTTGGCATTGCAGAAATACGAGCAATATAAAATTGACCAGAGCATTTATGTAATTGGCAACGAGCAGAATTATCACATGAAAGTGCTGCAACTCATTTGCCAGAAACTGGGTATGCCCAATGCTGATAATATTTACCATTTAAGTTACGGCATGGTAGAGCTTACCAGCGGTAAAATGAAAAGCCGTGAAGGAACAGTTGTGGATGCAGATGATATTGTGGATGAAATGTTAAGCACCTCACAACAACACACCGAAGAACTTGGGAAGGTAAAAGATTTTAGTGCTGATGAATTAAAAACACTCTATAACACCATTGGTTTGGGTGCTATGAAATTTTATTTATTAAGAGTTGACCCTAAAAAAACAATGGTATTCAATCCGGCCGAGAGTATAGACTTTCATGGGTTTACCGGGCCTTTTGTGCAATATACTTATGCAAGAATAAAAAGCATTTTAAGAAAACAGATAAGCAGTGAGCGGTTAGCAGTTGGCAGTGACCAAATTATTGATGAGTCAATAACAAGTGATTTACTTAAAGCCGAAAAAGAAGTTATTGTGGTTGCTGAACAATACCCAGCAATTATAGAACAGGCTGCACAGGAGCACAACCCATCTGTTATTGCCAATTATATTTTCAATCTTGCCAAAACATTCAATTCCTTTTACTCCGAACTTTCGGTTGCAAATGCCGAAACTGAATCTAAAAAACAACTGCGTTTAAAAATATCTTTATTCACCGCAAACGTTTTAAAAAGTGGTATGGATTTAATGGGTATTGCAGTGCCGGAAAGGATGTAACGCTGCTACAGTACAGGGTTTTTATCTTTTCTCCGTTAATAAATTAATGTGTTTATTTTACACTTTTCGGTTTTAACTGTATAAATCTTATTTTTGAAGGATGAAAAATAAGGTTAGCAGAATTGGCGTATTAACATCGGGTGGCGATAGTCCGGGCATGAACGCCTGCATTAGGGCTGTTGTACGTACCGGAATTTACCACGGGCTGGAAGTTTATGGCATAATGAGGGGTTACAGCGGCATGGTTGAAGGCGATATTTTTAAAATGGAAAGCCGCAGCGTTGCCAACATCATTCAGCGTGGCGGTACTATTTTAAAAACATCACGATGCAATGAATTTTTAACTCCTGAAGGCAGAAAAAGAGCCTATGATAATTTAAAAAAACATAGCATTGATGGCCTGGTCATTATTGGCGGCGACGGCAGTTTCCGTGGCGCACAAATTTTCAGTAACGAATTTGATATACCCTGCATTGGGTTACCCGGTACTATTGATAAAGATATTGCCGGCACCGATTTTACCATTGGTTTTGATACGGCCGTAAATACCGCAGTGGAAGCAATTGATAAAATACGTGACACCGCAGATGCACACGACCGGTTATTTGTAATTGAAGTAATGGGCCGGGATGCCGGATATATTGCGTTGCACAGCGGTATTGCAACCGGTGCCGAAAACATTCTGATACCCGAACGCAAAACAGAAATAGAAAATATCATATCGCAGCTTGCCGAAAAAGAAAGACGCAAAAAATTAGTGAACCTGATTGTAGTTGCTGAGGGCGAAGAGTTTGGGGGTGGTAACGAAGTGGCAAAATTCATCAAATCACGTTTACCATTGCTGGAAGTACGGGTTTGTATTTTAGGGCATATTCAACGTGGCGGATCGCCCAGTTGTTTCGACCGGTTAATTGCAAGCCGGATGGGCTACCATGCAGTAGAATCGCTGGTGGAAGGCAGGCATAATGTTTTTGTTGGTGTGGTAAATAATAAAATCAATTATATTCCGCTTGATGAAGCCATTAAGAAAAAACAACGCATCAGTGAAGAGTGGCTTAAGATTGTAAAGATACTGGCAACGTAGAGAGAAGCCACAAGGGAAATAGCTGCAAGGGAGAAGCAAGAAAAATAAACAGTAAGCATATCAGCAAAAATTATTTATTATAAAACTTATCCCTTGAAGCCTGCAACTTGTGGCCAACAAAAACTTTAAATTAAATACAACCCAATAACTAAATGAGCAAACACATCAGCAAATACCTGTACCAGCAAATGGACAAAGAAGCCGGTATTTCGCATTCTCAAAAAAGAACAAAGATTGTAGCAACCGTAGGCCCTGCATGCGATACGCTGGAAAAATTACTGGAGCTTGCCAAAGCCGGTGTAAATGTTTTCAGGCTCAATTTTTCTCACGGTGCTTACGAAAATAAAAAACAGATTATTGAATATATACGTACCATCAACAAATCGCAACCTTTTAATATTGCCATCCTGGGCGATTTACAAGGCCCTAAATTAAGGGTGGGCGATCTTGAAAATGGAAAAGTAGAACTGGTAGAAGGTGCCGATATTATTTTTAGTACCGAAAAACAAATCGGCACAAAACACAAAGTATATGTGTCTTATCCAAACCTTACTACCGATGTAAAAGTTGGTGAACGTATTTTTCTTGATGATGGTAAAATGGAAGTGAAGGTAAAATCTATCCTCAACGATAAAGAAGTGTTGGTAAGCATTACAATCGGCGGAACATTATCTCCCAAAAAAGGAGTTAACCTACCAGACTCAGAACTCACCATGCCTTCCATGACGGAGAAAGATTATGCCGATCTGGAATTTATTATTGAAAATAACTTAGACTGGGTAGCACTTTCATTCGTACGCCGCAAGCAGGATATTGTTGAATTAAAAGAAATAATTGCAGCTAAAAAAAGCAAAATAAAAGTTATTGCAAAAATTGAAATGCCCGAGGCTTTAAAAAACATTCGGGATATTATTGTAGAGAGTGATGGTATTATGGTAGCCCGTGGCGATCTGGGGGTAGAGGTTCCGGTAGAGCAGGTGCCCATTATACAAAAAGAATTGATACGCAAAAGCATGCACCGTGCAAAGCCGGTAATTGTTGCTACGCAGATGATGGAAAGCATGATGGACCGTACCAAACCAAACCGCAGCGAGGTAAGTGATGTTGCTAATGCCGTGCTGGAAGGTGCCGATGCGGTAATGCTTAGCGGCGAAACCGCCATGGGTGAATATCCTGTGCAGGTTGTAGAAACGATGGTAAAAATAATATTGGAGGTAGAAAAAACGGTGTACGATTATAACCGTGATGATATTCTTTCGCCCCAACCGCACTCACCCTCTTTTTTAAGCGATGCTATATGTTACAGCGCCTGCAAACTTGCAAACGATACCAATGCACGTGCCTTAATAGGAATGACACAAAGTGGTTACACCGCTTTTATGCTAAGCAGCTACCGCCCAAAAGCACCGTTGTATATTTTTAGTAAAGAAAAAACTTTATTGGCCCAGTTAAGTTTAAGCTGGGGCGTAAGGGCTTTTTATTATGCAGAGGAAGAAAGCCTGGATGATATTATTTTTGACCAGATAAATATTTTGAAAGAACGTGGCTTTTTACAAACCGGAGATGTGGTTGTAAATACCGGCAGCACACCGGTTGAATTGCATTTACCAACCAATATTGTAAAAGTATCTACGGCTGAGTAGTAACAGTTATTAGTTATTGGTTAATTGTATCAGTAATAACAATTAACCAATAACCATTAACATCAAACTTTTATTTCCAGCAACAAATAATTATTGCTGCAATTATGTTACCGGCAATTGCATAGCCTCCATTTATAAGGAATAAACTCAACGGCTTTTTTTCGTACAGATAATTTACGCCAACAGCCATAGCACAAAAGCTTACACCGGTAAAGCCTCCCAGCTTTAGTCCGCTCAACCAACCTCCTTCATATATATCCAAACGCCCGGCCAATACAGCAATAGCAACACATTGTACAAACATCAGCACAAGTGAGCCTCCAAACATAAGCCCTATTCCCTTTTTTGCATTTGGATCATTAACATCAATTTTTAAATCGGAAATCCACCTTTTAGCAAAAAAAATTTTAGAATACCACAAAGCCCCTAAAGCAAAATAAGCAAGAGCTGCTACTGCAATAGCAGGCCAGTTTAAATAATCAAAATTTTTCATGATTGAACGTTTTGGTTAAAGAATGAAAAGTAATGATTGTTTTTTTTATTTGCAACTAATTTAGTTAATCCGTTAATCTGTTTATTAGTTAATCTGTGGAAGTATAAAATGAATAAAAGCTATTACAATTTCTTGCTGCATACCAATTAACGACTTAACGGATTAACCGATTAACGTTGCCCTTCCATAAACTTCATCAGATTGCGCTTGGCACCATTTTTTATTTTACGTTGAAAAAAAGAATTCCAGCCCAGCAACCATCCGCTGAAACCCAATGCCTGGCTGCTCCATTTGTGTAAGCTGAATGCATCGCTATGTTCTGCAATCTTTCCATCTGCAAAACGCATATTGGCTTTTATTTTATTGATAACTTTTTTTCCTGTTTTAGAGAAAGTATATGTGGCCACCCAATCGCAGGTGCTGTATTCATCATCTAAGTGTTGTATGTTACCGTAGGTTAATGAAAAGTCTTTGGCATTTTTACAAAGCATTTCCCGCATAGCTCTTGCTTCATCGCCACGCAACAAACCAAATACAGGATCAAAAAAAACAATATCATCGCTGTAGCAATCAATCATGCCTTTGTAATCCAGTTTTTGAAAACAACTGTAAAATTTATTGATAAGCTCATCCCGGTTTGTAGCCATAACCAATTTAGTTTCGCTAAATTTAACACTCAAATAATTAACCAATGAAAAAACATTTCCTGCTGCTCAGCCTTTGCATCTTATCAATAACCACAATAAATGCTCAAAATGAAGATTCGCTTTGGGTACGTGAAAATTATTATAAGATAGAAAAGATGCTGCCCATGCGTGATGGCATCAATTTATTTACCGCTTTTTATATCCCGAAAGATAGCAGCACAAAGCATCCCATCTTATTTAACAGAACACCTTACACCTGTGCGCCTTATGGAGAAGATAAATTCAATGCACGTATTTATGAATCTTACTGGATAAATTATTTAAAAGAAGGCTACATTATTGCCATACAGGATGTACGTGGTAAATTTATGAGTGAGGGTGAGTTTGTTGATGTACGTCCCTTCAACCCAAATAAAAAAAATAAAGAAATTGACGAAGCCAGCGATACCTATGATGCCATTGATTGGATGGTGAATAATATCCCCGGTAATAACAAACGGGTGGGTGTGTTTGGCATTTCTTATCCGGGCTTTTACAGCACCATGGCGGCACTTAGCGGCCACCCGGCATTGAAAGCTGTTAGTCCGCAGGCGCCGGTTACCGATTGGTT
>JANMBZ010000168.1:0-12845 GCA_031360765.1 Chitinophagaceae bacterium | reverse complement strand
AACCAATTTTGCGGCTATGGATCCGCATACCGGCGAAGTAAAATGCTGGGTAGGTGGTATAGATTATAAGTGGTTTAAGTACGATCATGTTACCCAGATGCGCCAGGTAGGCTCTACCTTTAAACCCTTTATTTACACCCTGGCAATTGACGAAGCTGGTTACACTCCAGAAACAGTTATACCCGGCGGTTCATTAACGCTGGGTGGCAAAACAATTTCGGGCGGTGCCGGTACGCTTGCCTATTGCCTGGCACAATCTAAAAACATTGCAGCCTGGCGCCTGATAGGCCAGATAGGTGTAAAAAGAACCATCGAATTTATACAAACCTGTGGCATTAAAACCAAAGTGCCACCCTATTACTCTATCGGGCTTGGCGCTGCCGAAATTCCCTTAATGGAAATGATGCAGGGCTACACTATGTTTCCCAACAAAGGGTTGAATACGGAACCCATTTACATGACAAGGATTGAAGATAAAAGCGGTAATATTCTGGAGGAATTTAGTACCACAAACAAACAGGTAGTATCCGAAACAGATGCATACACCATGGCCACATTAATGCAGGGTGTAATAAAATCTGGTACTGCCCGCCGCTTAAACAGTTACAATATTCCGGTTGAAAAAGCAGGTAAAACGGGTACTACCAATAACAATGCTGATGGCTGGTTTATTGGTTACACCCCCGAGTTACTGGCCGGCACCTGGGTTGGTTGCGATGATCCCTTTATACAGATATATTCAGGTACAGCCGGTGGTGCCGAAATGTCGGCACCGGGCTGGGGTATTTTTATGAGTAAAGTTTATGCCGACAAAAAATTAAACTACGGACTGATAACCAAGTTTGAAAAACCAATTGAGCTGAGTAATGATCCTATTTATGCCGACCCTACTTATTTTGACAGAATTTTAAAACAGGGCGATAGCACCACCATTGATGAAGGTAATAATGATGCCAATGATTTTTTTGATGCACCCCAACCACCCGATAATGAGCCAACAGAAAAAATTGGCATCACCAGCGAAATACCTGATAAAGCCACTGATACCATAAAAGGCAAAAAGGGCGATGAGAAAAAGCCGGATGAGAAAAAACCTGCTACACCAGCTATAAAACCGATTGATGATAAAAACAAAAAAGCAGAAAAGCCTAAAACCAATAATGATTATTGATTTTTTTCGGTGAGTTAAGGAAGACTGAATTTCTGAAGATATAAAGCCAATCATTGGATGCCCTATCAGATGAATATGATAGTTCTTATTTATGCAACATTCACATTCTTTTATACTGCATTCTCGTTACTTTATGCAAGGTTCCCGAATTTTAATACGGTATTCTTGCTTCTTTATCCAACGTTAATGTTCTTTTGTACACTGTTCTTGTTTCTCTATGCCAGGTTCACGTTCTTTAGTACGGCTTTCTTGTTTCTTTATGCAGCGTAAGTGATCCTTTTTAAAGGGTTCATTTTTGTTGAAAGTATAAAGCAAATTGTAAAAACAGGTTTGTTACACATTCATTTTTCTCCCAAATAAAAATCCCTCCGATATGCTCGGAGGGATTTTTTTATCGTTTTAAAAAACTATTAATAGTTACTCAAAGTCATTTCCACTCTTCTGTTTTGTGCACGGCCTTTGGCAGTATTGTTATCGGCAACTGGTTTGGTTTCGCCATAACCGGTTGAACTTAAACGCCCTTCAGCAATACCTTTGCCGGCTAAGTAAGCTTTAACTGATGCAGCTCTTCTGTTACTCAAATCAAGGTTATATTCATCTTTACCTTGTGCATCTGTATGGCCATCAATCTGTACTTTAAAGCTTGGGTTTTCATTTAAAATGGCAACCACATCATCAAGCCTTTTGTTTGATTGTTTTAATAATTTATCGCTGGCGGTTGCAAAAAATACATTTTTTGCAGCCAGGTTAATCCGCTTAATAATATCGGGGCTTATAATTGGGCAGCCAAAATTAGAGGCTGGTCCTTTTTCATTTATACACTTATCTTCTTCATCATTTACACCATCGCCATCAGTATCTGGTATAGGGCAACCCTGGTAGCGTGCAACACCTGGTACATCCGGGCATTTATCCACTTCATCATTAATACCATCTTTATCCCTGTCGGGGATAGGGCAACCCTGGTAACGAGCCAAACCTGGTACATCCGGGCATTTATCATCTGCATCAGTAATACCATCGCCATCCCTGTCTGGGCAACCTTCTAAAGATGCAAGACCTGCAACATCCGGGCATTTATCAAGCGAATCTAAAACACCATCTCCATCCCTGTCTTTTGGTGGTTCCACAGGTGGTATTATTATAGCAACCGGGGCCGGCTCTTTCTTTTTAAATAAAGGAGCGGCAACACCAATGCTGTGATAAAAATGGTAAGATGCATTTTCTGTAACCGGTACACGGTATTGAGAATTGATTAAAAAATAAACCTCATCCACAACCTTTACCTGCAAGCCGATACCAAAAGGCATAAATGCTGAGTAATATCCTCCGAATTTTGATCCGCCAATACCTGCAGTAAGAAAAGGATTGATAATATATTTATCTGATAACAGCTTTAGATTAAGTGTAGCAGCACCTTCCAATAATAAACGTGGATCGGAGGTTGGTGTTTTTACGTTGGGATAATTTAAGAAAGAGCCCGATAAAGTTCCTACAAAATCCAGGTTATTGTTTAACCCCTGCAGATAACTTATTGCCATACCGGCAGTCATTTTATTTGTTTTATGCCACAACTTAGTGTTAAGCGTATTGCCCAAACCTGTTGTGCGAATACTTTGAGCGGTATTAAAATCGTTCAGGAAAAAATGAATTCCGAAAGATGGTCTTTTTTTATATTCACCTTGTCCAAAAGATGATACAAACAGGCCTAAGCCTATAAATGCTAATAAGATTTTCTTCATAATTGTTAATTTTCTAAATCGCAACAAAAATAGCTGCTTAACTTCAAAACATAAAATATTATTACAACTATTATTATCTCAAAAAACCATCGTACATGGCTAAAATAATACATACAATTACCGCGGAATTGATTTTTTATCCGCCAGTTCTACCTTTACCCGGGTAAGCCCGTTTGCCACATAACCCAGTTTTTGAGCGCCAGCCTTGGATAAATCCACAATTCTTTTCATTTTTGGGTGTATGCGGTCATTAACTTTTACAATGGCCGAGCGCCCATTTCTCATATTAGTTACTTTTATCCAGGTGCCAAGTGGCAGCACATTGCAGGCGCAGGTAAGCTTTTTCTGATCAAAAGTTTCTCCGCTTGCCGTTCGCCTGCCGTTAAATTTGTTGGAGTAAAAGCTTGCCTGCCCAAAAAAAACACGGGTTGTTTTTATTATCCTTGGTTTGTTATTTGCAGGTTGGCCTTGCGCATTTACCGAAAACGGGCTCACAAAAAAAACTACTGCCACTACACAAAAAAAGTGAATGGCAATTTTGATAGTAGTCGATTTCGGTTTTATGTGCATCGTTAAGATTGTATTTAGTTGGCCTTTGTAAGCATTTATTTTTTTGCAAAGTATTTTTCCATCAACAATTTGTCTTCCCCATATATATCTTCATAGAATTTTATAGCACCGTTTTTTCCTTCGCAGGTAAAATAGCGTATAAATAATGCAATATGATTTTTAACATCCACAACATGGCGCTCTTTATTCGTTATCCAGTTTTTAATAGAGTCGGTTGTATATTTTAAAGAATCTCTGTGCTTGCTTAAAATACTATCATTACCGGCAATATAGTATGCAAGTTTTTGCCACTCCTGTACACGTACGCAACCATGACTTAATGCACGGGAGGCATTTTTAAAAAGATATCGCTGGTTGGTATCGTGCAGGTAAACGGCATAGGGATTATCAAAATTAAATTTAATAACGCCCAGCGAATTATTATCGCCACTGCCCTGCACAATGCGGTATGGTATTCCTTTTGAGTACCTGGCCCAATTGATAGAACCGGGATTGATCACTTCACCTTTTCCATTCATTAGCTTCAATCCTATACGGGAAATGTAGTTGGGGTTATTTTTAAGTTTAGGCAAATATGATTTTACGATGATGCTGGTTGGTACCGTCCAGGTTGGGTAAGTAACTATATCCGAAATTTCGGAAGTGAGCAACGGCGTTCTGGTTTCGGGCTTGCCACAAATCACTTTCGACTCAAACACAACCGTATCTGCATTTACCATTTCTAAATAATAACCCGGCAAATTTACCCAGAGGTATTTCTCGGGCATTCGGGCAGGCAATTGTTTGTACCTGTCTAATGTAATGGCAATGCGTTTAAATTTTTCGGCATCATTGCTGTTGAGTGATAATATTAATGCCTTTCCGTATTTACCATCAGCCTTCAATCCATTTTGCTGCTGGTATTTTTTTATAGCGTTGGTAAGTTCTGTTGAATCCGCTGTTTTTTTCCCAATATTTATGCATTTACTTTCTGCCAGCCTCTTTTGCAAAAGTTTTATAAAATAGAGTGAGTCTTTATCATCGCCTTTTTTAAACGGATAAGTCACATGGGTAAATATCCGCCTGTCCATACTATCAACAAATTTTTTAATGCCCTTTTTAAGCTCCCAGTATTTTTTGTGTTTGGGTTGAAGTGAAGTAAGCAATGCGGTAAAGTTTTTTTTCTCAACAAGTTCATCCAGCGAAGCAATAAAAAACGTGCCTACTAAAACAGAATCTTTATTTAACGAAAGGCTATCGGCCTGTAACCGGCCCTGCTTAAGATCTTTGATGATATGCATAAAACCATCGGTCAGTAAAAGATCGGCCTTTGTCCACAAATTTACATTCATCCTGGCAACCGAATCCTTATCCAGTGTATCTTTTAAAAATTTTAAAAACTTAGCGTGATAATCATTTGGAAACAGGCCCTCATTTTCGGCATGTACAATAAATTGAAATAAAGAATCTGCAATGGGCTGCCATTTTTCTGCGCTGCTCCACACAGGCTGATACTCATTTTTATTGTAAAAGCCTGAGACAATTTTTGGCAGCTGCAGGGGAATGCTGTCATTTATATTTCCGGCATTATCAGTTATTATCTTCAAAGCCGATTCAATCTGCCCACTCACTTCTTCATCCATTGCATTGGGATTTATAACTATTTTTTTATTGCTGCCTTTGCTGTGATTGGTGCATGAGAAAGCTAAAAAAATAATACAAATTGCTAAATACCTGCAATGGTTAATCACATAAAACATATATCGGGTTAAATATTTGTAACTTGATATTAAATTTTCAAGAACAGATAAGCTATGAGGCTGATAATTACAAACAAGATAATACTTCGTTTTGAATTGTTATTAATTTATACAATAATTTTTACATTAATTATCCACGATGCAACTGCACAGGATACCGTACTGAACAAATACGGCTTATGGGTTATAAAAGATGTGGCTCAACTCCAAAAAACAGTAGCGGAAAACTCTTCAAAAAAAATGATTGATGTTAAGCAAACGATTGCAGAGCTTGTATTTGATTTGAGATATGCCACAACCAATAATTTTATGCATACAAAATTATATCCGCCCATAAAAACAACATACCTGCGTAAGGCTGCTACCGATTTATTAATTGATGTGCAGCAGGAATTAAATAAGCAGGGATTGGGTTTAAAAATTTTTGATGCTTACCGCCCCTACTCTGTTACAGAAAAATTGTGGGAGCCGGTAAAAGACGACCGCTACGCTGCCGACCCAAAAAAAGGCAGCGGACATAACCGTGGTATTGCTGTTGATATTACCATCATCCATTTAAATAATGGCATCGAATTAAATATGGGAACAGGGTTCGATAATTTCAGCGATACAGCACATCAAACTTTTAAAAATTTACCAGATAGTATTTTGCAAAACAGATTGCTGTTAAAAACTACTATGGAGAAACATGGTTTTAAAGCACTTGATACAGAATGGTGGCACTACTATTTGCCAAACAGTACATTGTACGAATTATTAGATATTGATTTTAATAAACTTAAAAAAATTAATAAGAAAAAACATGATAACTGATGCACTTATTTTGCTTTTTGAAAGAGACCTTCAAAAACTTAAAACCGAAATTGAATTGTATAAAGATGAAGATAATATGTGGATTGTAAAAGAAGGCATCGGCAACAGTGCCGGTAATTTATGCCTGCACCTGATTGGCAATCTAAGCCATTTTATTGGTGCAATGCTTGGTAACACAGGCTATGTAAGGCACAGGGAAGATGAATTTAGTTTAAAAAACATACCCCGTCAGGATTTAATTACCAATATTGATAACTGCAGGCTGATAGTGAAAAACACGTTGGTTAAACTTACGGCTGCCGATCTTGAAAAAGAATTTCCACAAAATGTTTTTGATAAAAGCATCAATACAGTAATGATGCTGATGCACCTTGCAACGCATTTAACTTATCACCTGGGGCAAATAAATTACCACAGGCGTTTGCTTGATTAATTTATTATTCTTGGTATTTTTTGTTCAAGCAACATCAGATCCGCCAGCACAAATGCAGTAACGGCTTCTAAAATTACCGGCACACGTAAAGCGATGCAAAGATCGTGACGGCCTTTTACTGAAAAGCCTTCAACCGTGTTGGTTTCAATATTTAAAGTTTGTTGCTCCAATGGTGTTGATGAAGTTGGTTTAATGGCAATGCGAAAGACCAAATCGTTTCCATTTGTTATGCCACCAACAATACCGCCGGCATGGTTGGTAAATGTTTTTCCGGTTTTATCTTCAAGCGAATCGTTGTGTTCACTGCCAAACATTTTTGCTGCAGCAAAGCCAGTTCCAAATTCTATACCACGTACAGCCGGTATAGCAAACACAGCATGGCTTATAATGGCTTCTGCCGAATCGAAAAATGGTTCTCCCAAACCCACCGGTAAGCCGCTTACCGTACACTCAACAATACCACCAATGCTGTCTTTAGCATCAATGGCTTTTTGCAAACCTCTTTCTAAATCAGTTTCTCCGCCAATTTCTAAAATAGATGCATTTATATTTATTGCGGCGAGTAGTTTTTTTGCAACCACCCCGGCAGCAACTAAACATACTGTCAATCTTCCGCTGAAATGCCCGCTGCCTCTGTAATCTTCGTTGCCACCATATTTGGCACTTGCCACAAAATCTGCATGGCCCGGCCTTGGCACGGCTCGTAGTTTTTCATAGTCAGCACTGCGGGTATTATTATTCTCAAACAAAATAGTAATAGGTGCACCGGTAGTTTTACCATTAAATAAACCTGTTTTTATCTGCGGAATATCATCTTCCTTTCTGGGTGTGGTTCCTTTGGCACCAGGTTTTCTTCTTTCAATATCTGCTGTAAAATCTTCAACAGACAAAGGCAAGCCTGCCGGGCAACCATCAATGGTAACACCAACGCACTCACCATGCGATTCACCAAAAATATGTACCCGAAACATGCGGCCAAAAGAATTCATAGTTACTCTGTTAATTGGTTATTTGTTATCTTTTAATTGGTTGTAAGCTTAAAAATCAGCAATCACTTTAAAGTAACCGACTATTAACCATTAACTATTAACGGCTTCTAAAGATACATCAGCATTTAGCAACTTCAAATCATCAAAAAAATCGGGATAGGATTTATTGATTGCGTCTGCATCTTCAATGATAGTTTCGTCATCTGCTTTTAATGCCGCAACAGCACAGGCCATGGCAATCCGATGATCGTGATGGGAAAATACTTTAGCTCCCTTTACACCTTCGCCACCTTTTATCATCATCAAATCATCTTGTAAAGTAATTTCAATTCCCATTTTTAAAAACTCCTGCTGCAAAGTTATTGCACGGTTACTTTCTTTATGCGCCAATCTGCTAACTCCCTCAATAACACTTGTACCTTTGCAATATGCAGCCAATGCAACCAATGGCGGAAAAAGATCAGGACAATCTGTTGCATCAAAATGAAAAGGCTTTCCGGTTGAACCGAGGGAATAGTTAATCGTTATTTGTTCTGTTTCAATTGAAATGTTTGTTCCGCAATCCATCAGTGCTCTTAAAATTGCTTTATCTGCCTGTGTTGAAAAAACATCCAATCCTTTAACCGTTATGCGGCCTGCAATTGCGCCGGCAACCAATAGAAATGCGGCGCCGCTCCAATCGCCTTCAACTGTATAGTTTAAAAGTTTATCCGTTAATCCGTTAATTGGTATAATGGTGAAGGATTCATAATTATTATGCTCAACATCATAACCAAACTGCTTCATCATCTGCAGCGTAAGATCAATGTACGGTTTACTTTTTAAATTATTTACAGAGATGGTTACCGGTTTTGTAGCAGCTTTTGCATAAGCAATTAAAAGTCCGGTTAAAAATTGTGAGCTTAGCGAACCATCAATAGTAATATCTGCAGGCTGTAACGGGCCTTTTATTTTTATGGGCAGATGCCCTTTATTTGATTGGATTGAAATGCCCAGTTGCGGAAAGATCTCATCAAAAAAATGCATGGGGCGTTTTAGTAAACTTCCGGTTCCGGTAATGGTAACTTCTTCGGATGATAATGCTGCGATGGGAGTAAACATGCGGATGCCGAGGCCGCTTTCTCCACAGGAAAAACCCCCTCCGCCCCCTGCCCTTCTTTTACGCTCAGGGTGAGCTGGAACTTTGGAACCTTTAATTAACAAGCTGCCATTTTCATTTGTCGAAATTATCGCCCCCAATTTTTCTATTATTTCAAGTGCAGCTTTGTCATCATTGCTCTTTCCGGGATTGATTAAAGTTACTTCAGCTTCCGCCAGCAACGCCAGTGCACAAGCCCTTTGCATGCTGCTTTTAGAGGCAGGTGCTTTAATGTTTCCTGCAATATTTGAAGGCTGAATTTTTACAATCACTATACTATTTCTTTAAAATGTTTTTCTAATTCAGTCAGGCTGATATATTTTATTTCGGCACTGCCAATTGTATTTAAGAGTATGAATTGTACGCCATCGCCTTGTCTTTTTTTATCCATTTTCAATACATCAAATACTTTTGCATGGTCTGTTTCTACATCAACCGGTAAGTGATACCTGGCCAGCAGCCTTACAATTTTTGCTGCATCATCTGCATGAAAATTATTTAACTGAACCGATAAGTTACAGGCTGCAACCATCCCAATACTTACTGCATGCCCGTGTGGTATGCCATGCAGGTTTTCAATTGCATGGCCAATGGTGTGTCCAAAATTTAAAAGTTTTCTATCTCCCTTTTCAAATTCATCATTAACTACAACCGAGGTTTTTATTTCTACATTCTTTTCAATCAAATCGGCAATTAAATTTTTATTTGCCTGGTATTCGTGTAAAGAATATTTTTCCAAAACTCTAAAAAGCAATTGATCTTTAATACAGGCGTGCTTTATAATTTCAGCAAAGCCATTTACCCATTCTTTAACGGGCAATGTTTCTAAAAATGCATAATCATAAAAAATAAATTCAGGCTGAAGAATAGTGCCAACCATGTTTTTATAAACGCCTACATCAATCCCATTCTTGCCACCAATAGCTGCATCTACCATGGCTAATATAGAAGTTGGCGCCAGTCCGAATTTTATACCACGCATGTAAACTGCGGCTACGTAACCGGTAATATCAGTTACAACACCACCGCCAACACCAATTAAAAAAGTATTTTTATTTGCTCCGAGTTTAATTAATTCACCAATTATAAAGTCTGCTGTGCCTTGGTTTTTATGCTCTTCCCCGGCGGCAAATTTTATTACCGGAAAAACTGATAGTTTTTCTGCATGATTATCAAAAACATTTTCATCTGTAACAATAACAATGTTTGCATTTTTTACTAAATCTCCAATTCTGGTAAAATCAGCATCAAAATAACAGCTTACTGTTTTTTTTGAAAATTTATATTCAGATGTATGCATAATCTCCGTTTCATTAAATAAAAAAATCAGGAATTCATAATTTTGTTTTGATGCTGAATACTTTCCAGATGCACTGCATCAAAATATTTGGTGATAAATTCTTTTGTAAGTCCGAGTGTATCGCCTTTTTTAAATGCCCGCTCTAAAATATCGTTCCAGCGGTTGGTTTGTAAAATAGTGATGTTGTTATTTTTTTTGTATTCACCAATTTTATCAGAGAGTTTCATACGCTGTCCCAGTAAGGTAAGTAATTCATCATCTACCTGATTTATCTGTTCACGTAAGGTTGTAAGTGCGGTAATAAATTCCTGTTCGGTGGTAGTTTCATTACGCCAAACTAAATCGTTAAGCATTTCCAGCAAACGTTCAGGTGTTACCTGTTGTTTGGCATCGCTCCATGCATTATCCGGGTCAATATGGCTCTCCATCATCAACCCGTCAAAATCAAGATCAATACTTTTTTGTGCAACAGATTGTAACAAAGTGCGGTTACCGCAAATATGCGATGGATCGCAGATCAAAGGCATATCAGGATATCTTCTTTTCATTTCAATAGGCAAATGCCACATGGGTGCATTGCGAAATTCTGTGTTTCCGTAAGATGAAAACCCACGGTGTATCATACCAACCTGCATCATGCCTACTTTTTGCAAACGTTCAATGGCACCACTCCACAATTCCAGATCAGGATGTACCGGATTTTTAACCAGCACCGGCACATCAACACCACGCAATGCATCAGCCACTTCCTGCACACTAAATGGATTTACTGTTGTTCTTGCTCCAATCCAAAGCATATCCACATCAAACTTTAATGCATCTTCTACATGCTTGCCTGTTGCAACTTCCACCGTTGTTGGCAAACCGGTTATTTGCTTTGCTTTTGCAAGCCATGGTAAGGCAATAATGCCGTTTCCTTCAAACAAACCAGGCTTGGTACGGGGTTTCCAGATACCGGCACGCAGCATATCAACCTTACCGGTATTAGCCAGTCGTGTAGCAGTCTCTATCATTTGCTCTTCTGTTTCGGCACTGCATGGGCCACTTATTATCAGCGGACGCTTATTCCATTTTTCCTGCGTTAATTCTTTCATAGTTTGTGTTTCTGTTTTCATTTTACATTTATTTTTTTGTTACCGGCGGTGGTAGTTTTATTTAACATCGTTGCGAACTTGTTCTGTTCTTCTTTTCTTTTGGCAAAAGAAAAGAAGAATCACTCTTGTACTTTTGTTTCTCTATTCAGCCTTCATCTAAGCGTCTTTTCACATGGTCAGACGAGGGCGTCAGACCATGTGGAAAAATCCATTTCAAATTTTATTTCTCCTTTTCCATGTACGCCCACTTCTTTCCACCCTTGCATTCTGTAAAATGTTTCTGCTCTGCTTTTTGGTTCGGTACCCAGCCATATTTTTTTATTGGTTTGCAAAAAATACCAATCCATCATAACTTTGTGCAATTGCTTCCCAATACCCATCGCTTCAAAATCGGGATGTACAAAAAGTGCCCACACATTATTCCCAATCAAATCAACAATTGAAAAGCCAACTACCTTTTCATCAATTTCGCAAACCCAGCCTTTGCCTCTATTGGTTATGTAATCTTCAACATCTTTATCTGGCACCAATGCCGGGTCAGACAGCATATTTTCTTTAACCGCATTTCTAACAAATTGAATTTGCCTGATGTCTCTTATTTCTGCTTCCCTAAAAATCATTTCAAAATCCTTTTTATTTTATTTGCATTTTCTATCAGCTCAATCAAATAATCCATATTCTCTTTTTCAATACTTGCTTTAAATTTTCTTAACTGAGATATATGCTCATTCAACACATCCAGCACGTTTTCTTTATTCTGCATAAAAATGGGTGCCCACATGGCAGCATTACTTTTTGCCAAACGCACGGTGCTTTCAAAACCACCACCAGCCATTTCAAAAATAGCATCTTCTTCTTTTTCTTTTTCTAAAACGGTATTTGCCAAAGCAAAAGAAGTAATGTGAGATATATGACTGATGTAAGCTGCATGTACATCATGGCTATCGGCATTCATGTAAATAACATGCATACCCAGATCTTTATAAATTTTTTCAACCGTATTTAAAGCTTCAATACTGCTATTTTCTTTATCGCATATAACGCAGGCCCGGCCTTTAAATGCACCTGTAACAGCTGCAGCTGGGCCGCTAAATTCTGTGCCCCACATTGGGTGGGTTGCCACAAACTGTTTACGCATGGGATGATTTTTTACTGCATCGCACAATGCATTTTTTGTAGAGCCTGCATCAATCACAATCTGTTTTTCTTTTACCAGATCCATCACCTTCAAAACCACATTTATTGTTGCATCAACCGGTATAGCAATGTAAATAATATCTGCCTCTTTAACGGCTTCTTCAAGTGGTAAAGCTTCATCAATAATACCCAATTGCAAGGCCTCTGCAATACTATCGGGATTGGTGCCAACACCTATTATTTTATCAGGCATGCCCAGTTCCTTTAAGCACAATGCCATAGAACCACCAATTAAACCAACCCCAATAATTGTAATTGTCATAATGTTAATTATTACTGATTCTCTTTATCGCTTCCAAAATATTTTCTTCTTTACAACATAAACTTACCCTTACATATTTATCGCCGGCACTACCAAAAATACCACCGGGTGTTATAAATACATTGGAGCCATATAAAACTTCATCGCTTAGTGCATATCCATCTGCATAGTTTGCAGGTATGGATGCCCACACAAACATACCACACTGATTTTTTGAATAATTGCATTTCAGCAAATCGAGCAATTCAAAAACTTTTTCCCGTCTTGTTTTATAAACATTATTTACCTCATCGTGCCATTCTTTACCCATAGTTAAAGCCTCTGCTGCGGCGAGTTGCAATGGTAAAAACATACCGCTGTCCATATTGCTTTTAAAACGCATCACATCATCAATAAA
>JANMBZ010000141.1:0-10148 GCA_031360765.1 Chitinophagaceae bacterium | reverse complement strand
AGGCGAATTATATTGAACACGCCAAAAGGCGTGTTCCTACAAAAAAAATCAAAATCAATAAACATGTCAATAGAAAAATCATTTTTGGAATCTGCCATTAAAAGACTGAGTTACTATAAGCAACTTGGAGATAACACATTTGCACAATTATCAGAGGCCGATTTTAATTTTAAACCCAACGAAGAAAGTAACAGCATTGCCATCATCATACAACATACGGCTGGTAATATGCTTAGCCGCTGGACTGATTTTTTAACCACCGATGGCGAAAAGGAATGGCGCAACCGGGATGTGGAATTTGAAGAGCAGCATTTATCAAAACAGCAACTGGTTGAGCTGTGGCAAAAAGGATGGAATTGTTTGCTAAGCACCTTGCATGGATTAACTGGTGATGATCTTTTAAAAACAATCTATATCCGTAGCGAAGGATTACTGGTAATAGATGCCATCAACCGGCAACTGGCTCATTATCCTTATCATGTTGGGCAAATAATTTACGTTGCAAAAATCATTAAAAACAGCAGCTGGCAAAATCTTTCCATTGCAAAAGGACATTCAGTACAATTCAATCAGCAAATGAACCCAAAGAGTTAATTATTACCGGCATTTCATTTATAAAGAAAATTTAAAGTTTGGTACCAGATTTGCCTTTGCAGCAGCGAATAACTATTTTTACAACCAATATTTAACTCTGCGCAAACTAATCAACATATTAAAATGGTTCCTGCTCATACTGCTGTTTTGGGCAGTGTTTGCCATAATTTTTATTTATGTATTGCCGGTTTCCAAAATACTGTTTGTTTTTGCATTAATCGGTTGGGCGGTATGCTGGGTATTGTTGTTTAAAAAAACTGCACACAAAATCAGCTTCATCCTTACGCTTTTGCTTATCGTAATATTAACCTGGGGCCTGTTGCAAACAGCACCGGTACAAAACTGGCTGGTGCACCATGTTTCAAATTATTTAGCTAAGGAATTAAAAACAACGGTGCAGGTTAAGCATGTTGAATTTGGCCTGTTTAATAAAATGCTGGTGGAAGGCGTTTTAATTAAAGACAGGAAAAAAGATACCCTGCTGAGTGCGGAACTTTTAAAAGTAAATATAACCGACTGGTTTTTCTTTAAAGATAAACCAACCTTAAGTTACATCGGTCTTTCTAATGCTTTGATAAATATGAACCGGTCTGATTCGGTATGGAATTACCAGTTTATAGTTGACTATTTTTCTACCCCAAAAACTTCAACGGGCAAAAAAAAGAGTATGCAGATTGATTTGAAAATTCTGGATCTTAAAAATATTGTATTTAACCGGGTTGATGAATGGTTAGGGCAAAATATGAAAGGGTCTTTAAAAAAATTATACCTCACTACCGATAAGTTTGATATAAAAGATAAGCTGATTGATATAAAACAGATTGATGTGGATGCCCCTGTTTTTGGGATATATGATTACCTGGGCAGGAGGCCACTTTCTACTTTACCTGCTGTAACTAAAACCACAATAACCGATCCGGGGCAATTACAATGGAATGCAGACGGATGGCAGCTAAGCGTTGGTAAAATTATTATAAATGACGGCACTTTTATAAACGAAAGAGAAACAGAACGTGGCCCATACACTGATCGTTTTGACGGGCAGCACCTTCGCTTTTCTGGTATTACCGGGCAGCTTGAGAACATACTTTTTGCAAAAGATACTGTTACAGCCAATATAAATTTATCTACCATCGAAAAAAGTGGCTTTAAGGTAAACCAGCTTACTGCCCTTATGAAACTTACTCCGGAGATGATGGAATTCAGTAAGCTCGACATTACAACCGATAAAAGCAGGATTGGTAATTACTATGCCATGCGCTATCAGAATTTTAATGCCAATATGAGCGATTTTATGCACAGCGTACAACTGGAAGGCCGTTTTGAAAACAGTAAAATACACAGTGATGATATCGGCTACTTTGCCCCCGATGTAAAAACCTGGAGACGGCTCATTTTTTTTAGCGGTAATGCAAAAGGTACCATTGATAATCTCACTGCAAAAAAATTCACTTTAAAAACCAATAACAGTATTATAAACGGCGATATATCTTTAAAAGGATTGCCCGACATCTACAGCACATTTATAGATTTTAAATCAACCGGTTCTCAAACAAATTATAAAGATATTGTTGCCATTATCCCTTCTTTAAAGGGTGCAGGCCTTAGCCAGTTGAGCAGTTTGGGTAACATAAAATTTAAAGGAAATTATACCGGTTTTATAAACGATTTTGTAGCTTATGGAAGTATCAATACAGCCCTGGGAAATGTAAATGCCGATCTCAATATGAAATTGCCAAAAAATAAAGTGCCCTCCTATTCTGGCAAAATTTCTTCGGCTGGTTTTCAGTTGGGCAGGCTTATAAACAACAGTCAGTTGGGTTCCATTGCATTAAACGGAACTGTTAAGGGATCGGGCTTTACAGTAAATACGCTCAATGTAAATTTTGATGGAAAAGTACAGCAGGTGGGCTTTTCGGGCTACAATTATAAAAACATAACCCTCAACGGCAAATTTGAAAAAAGTCTTTTCACAGGCCACCTGGATATTGATGACCCCAATTAAAAAATCAATAACCTGAACGGTTCCATAAATTTATTAGGCGATAGCACCCGGTTTAATTTTACGGCTGATGTGCAAAAAGCAAACCTGCAGCCACTGGGTTTAACGCAGGGGATTTTTAGTTTATCGGGTCTTGTAAACTTCGATTTTAAAGGAAATAATATTGATAATTTTTTAGGCACTGCAAAAATGTACAATGCTTCTCTTTTGCAAGATACCAACAGGTTATCATTCAATTATCTTAACCTCAATTCTTTTATTGATAGTGGCAAAAAAATCCTCTCCATACAAAGCAACGAAGTAGAAGGTAATATTACCGGCCGGTTTAAAATAATGGAACTGCCCGATGCTTTCAACCTGTTTTTAAACCGTTATTACCCTGCATATTTTAAAAACCCCAATTACAATATTAAAGACCAGGATTTTTCTTTTCTTATAAAAACAAAAGAAGTAAACAGCTATGTAAAACTGTTTGATAAACGTTTAAGCGGATTTGACAACTCCACATTTTCGGGTAATCTCCGGCTGGCGCAAAACGAATTCAACATCAATGCATCGGTACCGCAGTTTAGTTATGATGGCAAAAGTTTTGAAAATATTGAATTATCCGGCAAGGGAAACCGCGATAGTTTAAACACAACAATTTCTGTAAGGGATATTGCCATATCAGATAGTCTGCATTTTCCAAACACCACACTAACACTCAGTTCCAGCAACGATATTTCAAATATCCAATTATCTACCAGTGCCAGTAAAACCTTAAGCGATGCCCGGTTAAATGCGCAGCTTACCACTTATGGCGATGGTGTAAAAATTCACTTCTCCCCATCTTCATTTATTTTAAATGATAAGAAATGGGACCTGGCAAGGGATGGAGAAATTACCCTGCGCAAATCTAAAATTGAAGCCAGTGATGTGCGGTTTACACAAGGCACCCAGGAGATCGTAATATCTACCGAACTGGATAAACAAAGCGGCAACCCCAACCTGGTGGCAAAATTAAAAACGGTAAACATCAACGATTTTACACAGCTTATTTTAAAACAACCCAGGTTGGAAGGTATCGTATCAGGCATGGTTACCTTAAGAGATCCTTTTGGAAAACAAATAGTGGAGTATGATATAACGGCAGATAATTTTCGGCTTGATAATAAAGAGATAGGTACTGTAAAAATAAACGGTGATGTAAATACAACTACCGGGCTTATAACTGCAAAAGGAAGTGGCGAAAGCGAACTGAATAAATTTACAATAGATGGCAGCTATAACTATAAAGATTCTACCGGCAAAAATATGAATTTTGCCTTGCAGGCCGAAAAATTCGACATCAGCATTCTTGACAATTACCTCGGTGGTATTTTCAGCAACATGAAGGGCAATGTAAATACCAACGATTTAAAAGTGTATGGCGGGCCGGATCATAATTTTATAACAGGCACCCTTAACATAACCGAAGGCGAATTAAAAGTGATTTATACACAGGTTAAATACAGGTTCAATAACGAAACAATTATTTTTAATCCGGATGAAATTGATTTTGGGTTGCTGCAGTTAAAAGATACGCTGGGCAATACCGGTACAGCAAGTGGTAAAATACAGCACCGGTTTTTTAACGATTTTGGGTTTGATAATATCCGTTTTGAAACCGGTAAAATGCTTTTATTAAACACAACCAAAAGAGATAACAGCCAGTTTTATGGTAACGTTACGGGCAGAGCCCAGATGACTTTAAATGGCCCTGTTACCGATATGCTGATGAATATTAACGGCGAACCATCTTCCGTTGACAGCAGCCATATATACATACCCACCGGCAGCAGCCAGGAGTATGGAAAGATTGACTACATTGATTTTATACAGTATGGTAGCAAGATGGAAGACGAATACAAAGGCAGAAAGGAATCTAATTTTTTGGTGAAGATGAACCTGAAAGCAAACCCTGCCTGTAAAATTGATGTAATACTGGATGAAACTACCGGCGATATTATTAAAGGCCGGGGCAATGGCGCTCTGGAAATTGCGGTTGGCACCAAAGAACCATTAACCATCAGGGGCCGGTATAATATTACCGACGGTGAATACAAATTTAATTTTCAGACTTTTCTTCAAAAATATTTCAACATCACCGAAGGATCTTCTATAACCTGGAACGGCGACCCTTACCTGGCACAGATAAATATTGATGCAGAATACCTGGCAAAAAATGTTGACCTCAGTAATTTAAGTTCAACAACCAAACAAAAGCAAAATGTTACCATTCTTGCTCACCTGGATGGTGTACTCAATAAACCAATTATCAGTTTCGAGTTCAGGCTTCCGCCAAGCAGTGAAATAAGTAAGGATTTTGTTATTTTAAATAAGCTGGAAGCACTAAAGAATGATGAAAATGAAATGAACAAACAGGTAGCAAGCCTTTTAATTTTTAATGCTTTTGTTTCTACCAATGATAACCAGGGCTTTTTTACCGGTGGTAACACCATTGGTATTGCTACTACAACTATAGGCGGTATTGTTTCGGGCTGGCTCACCAATCTTTTTAATAAAGAACTGGCAAAAGCTACCAATGGTGTGGTTTCTACTTATTTTGATATCAATTCATCTTTCGACCTGCAAAGTAAAGCAGCACTTTTACAAGCCAATTTAAGTGCTGGCGTTAAGCTTGTATTAAGCAGCCGACTGGTGGTGTTAATTGGTGGTAATCTTGATTATAATAACCCTTACGCCCAATTAAATAAAAAGGGATTATTAACTCCGGATATCAATATAGAATGGTCGTTAAACAATGATGGTTCTTTAAAAGTAATAGGCTTTAACCGCACCAGTGTTGATCTTACACAGGGGCAAAGAAACAGGTCGGGTGTCAAATTATCTTACCGCAAAGATTTTGATAAACTGTCAGAAATATTTTCACCCAATAAAGAAAAAAGGAAAAAGCGTTTGGCCAACGAAAAAAAGGAATAGCCATCGTGAGACGTGAATCGTGAGACGTGAATCGTGAGACGTGAATCATCAGTCGTGAATAAATTGCCTGCAGTTTTTGTTATAAAAGCTTCCACTCACCACTCACGATTCACCACTCACGATTCACGTTAATCATCCATTCATAATCTCGTGCCCCAACTTATCTTTTTTGGTTTGCAGGTACTTTTCGTTGTGTGGGTTTGATGCAATTTCAATCGGAATATTTTCTACTACTTCCAGTCCGTAACCCAGCAGTCCGGCACGTTTACGGGGATTGTTGCTCATAAGTTTCATTTTACTTACACCCAGGTGGCGTAAAATCTGGGCACCAACGCCATAGTCACGGCCATCCATATCAAAACCCAGTTCCAGGTTGGCTTCTACCGTATCCATGCCTTGCTCCTGCAGTTTATAGGCTTTCAATTTGTTTAATAAGCCAATGCCACGGCCTTCCTGGTTCATATAAAGTACCAGCCCTTTACCTTCCATTTCAATCATTTTTAAAGCGTGGTGCAACTGGTCGCCGCAATCGCAGCGCAGGGAGCCGAGTATATCACCCGTCATACAACTGCTGTGTACCCTTACCAGCACAGGCTCATCTTTTTTCCAGTCACCCTTTTTTAATGCAAGGTGCAATTCTCCGGTATTTACCTGTTCAAAAGCAATCAATTCAAAACTGCCGTATTTAGTGGGCATATTAACCCTTACTTCTTCCTTAATTAAAGTTTCCTGTTGTAAACGGTATTCTATGAGGTCTTTTATAGAGATAAGTTTCAGATCAAATTTCTTAGCTATTTCTTTAAGCTGTGGCAGCCTGGCCATGCTGCCATCTTCATTCATAATTTCAACCAGCACGCCTGCCGGTGCAAAACCCGCCAAACGGCTCATATCAATGGTAGCTTCTGTATGGCCCGAACGACGTAAAACGCCACCCTTTTTTGCCTTCAGCGGAAAAATATGCCCGGGCCTGCCCAGGTCTTCCGGTTTTGTATCGGGGTTTACAAGTGCCTGCACAGTTTTTGAGCGGTCCTGCGCCGAAATGCCCGTTGTACAACCATTTCCCAGCAAATCAACACTTACGGTAAAGGCCGTTTCGTGTAAAGATGTGTTATCAACTACCATGGGCTGCAGGCGCAATTCAGTGCATCTTTCTTCTGTTATAGAAGCACAGATGAGCCCTCTGCCATAAGTACTCATAAAATTAATTACTTCGGGTGTTGCATTTTCGGCAGCGGTAATAAAATCCCCTTCGTTTTCACGGTCTTCATCATCCACCACAATAATCAATTTCCCATTTTTTATAGCTTCAATGGCACTTTCAATATTATCTAACATATTTTTTATTTATCGGCCAAAGTTAACAACATTTAAAGTGCAGCATCTTTCGGTTTTGGTAAAAGTTTTTTAATATCCGTTTAAGCAACTTTTTTGAAAGATAATTTGTAAGTGAAAATTGCTTTCGCTTTATAAAAAACAAATAACATTTTCATTTTCTGCCATATTGCAAAACCGGCAGATTTTACCCCATTAACAATTAAAAAAAATGGATTTAAAACATCATTTTAAATAATTTGACCTTACATAAAAAACCTTATTTAAGCTGAATTTGAGGTTAATTTTTGGTTAAGCAATTTACTGGTTCATACAACGTAAAACCCAACTTGTCAATTCCTTATAATTTGTTAATAAAAGTTAACAGAATTCCGCTTTTATTTAGTTTCTTTGCCGCTGTAAAAACTAAATATTATGAGAATCACAAAAATTCTACAATTTCTAACAGTATTATTAATTTTTCCTTTTGCTATAAAAGCACAGGTTACTACCGGCAGTATCAGCGGTACAGTAAAAGATACCAAAGGTGCAGATTTGCCCGGAGCCACCATTGAAGTGCTGCATGTACCTTCTGGATCGGTTTACAGGGCATCTTCAGGCAAAAACGGCATATACAATATTCCAAGCTTACGAATTGGCGGTCCTTACAGGGTTACCATTACTTTTGTTGGCTTTAAAAAAGAAGAAATCAATGATGTGTATGTTCAGTTGGGCGAAACTTCTAAAATTAATGTAGTATTAAGCGATCCTAATACCAGCATGAAAGAAGTAGTGGTGGTTGGTGCTGCCAGAAAAGGGGCACTCATATCTAAAGACCGAAAAGGTGCCTCTACCAACATCAACAGAAGGTTGATAGCTGCACTGCCTACACTTTCAAGAAACATCACCGATCTTACCAAATTAACACCACAGGCAAATGGTACTTCTTTTGCAGGACAGGATAACCGTTTTATTAACCTTACCGTTGATGGTTCTATCTTCAACAACTCATTTGGTTTACAGGCATTGCCAGGCAGCCAAACAAGTGCTTCTCCAATTTCTATAGATGCTATTGAGGAAATTCAGGTAAACGTTTCTCCTTATAATGTTAAGGATGCAGGTTTTACCGGAGCAAGTATTAATGCAGTTACAAGAAGCGGTACAAACACATTTCACGGATCGGGCTTTTACAATAAACGTAACCAGCATTTTGTAGGTAATAAGGCAGGTTCGGATGGTAAAACACCAGTTAGCATTGCAGATTTTGATGTAAGGCAATATGGCGGAAGCCTTGGTGGGCCAATCATAAAAAATAAATTATTCTTTTTTGTGAATTACGAAAATGAAAAAAGAACTGATCCCGGAACTGCATTTGTTGCAGATAATGGAACAAATACTGGTGGATCAAATGTATCAAGGGTAAAACAGACAGACCTCGATGCACTGGCATCTTTTGTGAGCAGCAAACTCGGATATGACCCCGGCCAATACCAGGGTTATAGCTTTTTAACAACCAGTTATAAAATTTTAGCTAAAGTTGACTGGAACGTAAACTCAAAAAATAAATTCAGTGTTCGTTTTAACTCATTAAGATCTTTTAAAGATATCGGAGCAAGCAGTTCAGGCGTTTTGGGTGGTTCAAGACAGAGTAATTTAAATACCATGAATTTCTCTAACAATAATTATGAGATTAATAATGATATTTATTCAATCATTGGCCAACTTAATACTCGTATCAGCAATAAGGTTTCTAACGAATTAATTTTTGGCTGGACGGCTAACAGAGATTACAGAGCTGTTAAAGGTGGCAGTATTTTTCCGTTGGTTGATATTTTAGATGGTACCACTGCAGACAGGAACTATATTTCTTTTGGTTCGGAACCTTTTACACCCAACAATAAATTATTTACAGATACCTGGCAGGCTTCTGATAACTTTACTTACTACAACGGTAAACATACTATTTCGGCAGGTGCAAATTTTGAATCGTTTAAATTCTTCAACCAGTTTACACCAACTATACAGGGCCAGTTTATCTTTAAAAGTCTTGCAGACTTTTATACATCTGCTAATGCCTATATTGCTAACCCCAACATGACAACAAATCCTGTTCAGTTAAGAAGGTATAATTTAGGTTTTAGTAACCTGGCCAATAACGAAACATGGAATGCTATAACCAAAGCTAAAAATATAGGAGCTTATCTGCAGGACGACTGGCAGATTGAGGATAACCTGAGTATTTCGCTGGGCGTACGTTTTGATGTACCTTTCTTTACTTCCAATGGAGTAGAAAATCCACAGGTTGCAGGATATAACTTTGTAGATGAAAAAGGTAACCCTACTAAATTAAGTACCTCTCAACTCCCATCAACCAAAGTAATGGTTAACCCTAGGTTTGGTTTTAATATGGATGTAAAAGGTGATAAAAAAACACAGATACGTGGAGGTTTGGGATTATTCTCAGGCAGGCCTGCATTTGTATTCATAAGTAATGCAGTTGGTAACAATGGTATGCAGGCCGGCAGTATTAGCCAGGATAATACATCAGTTTACCCTTTTAGCCCGAATATTTTACGTAACACACCTACACCCAATCCTGGTACGCCGGCACCAAGTTATAATATTGCACCAATTGAGAGAAGTTTCCGTTTTCCACAGGTGTTCCGTACAAACCTGGCCATTGATCAAAAATTATTCTGGGGAATTGTAGGATCTGCTGAATTTTTATTTACACAAAGCTTAAGCAACATTTTCTATTACAACGCCAATCAAAAAGTATCTACCGCCACATTTGCCGGACCGGATAAGCGCCCAAGATTTGCAGGTAGCTCAAGCCTAGTAAGAATTAATCCAAATGTAAACGATGCAACTGTATTGGCAAGCCGCCCTTATGGATCAAATATGAGTATTACACTTAAACTCGAAAAACCTTTACAAAAAGGGCTTAGCTGGATGTTAGCTTATAACTATGGCCGTACAAAAGATGTATCCAGCGCCAGCACTATTGCTTTTAGCAGTTTCACTTCAACCAGAACTGTTAATGGTAATAACCTGCCTGAAAACTCTTTCAGCGATAACGATATCACACACCGTGTAATTGGTAACATTACGTACAGAAAAGAAATTGCTAAAACAGTTGCAGTTCAGGTTTCGTTATATGGCCAGTCACAGAATATTGGAAGATTCTCTTATGGCTATTCAAACGATTTTAATGGCGATGGTATCAGCGGTAACGATCTGTTGTATGTTCCAAAAGATAAAAACGAAATGAATTTTGATC
>JANMBZ010000129.1:0-26150 GCA_031360765.1 Chitinophagaceae bacterium | reverse complement strand
AGCTTTATCTTCATCAGGACTCCATTGCAGGTTGCCGGCTTTTAGGTTAGCTGGTAAGCCGTTAACAGCAAATTCTTTACCGGTTGCCATTTCTTTGATGCTGATGCCTGTTGTGTACGCACTACGGCTGGGCCCAAAATTATTTGGGTTGATACGTAAGCCTGCTATGCGTAACTCAGGCTGGGCGAGGTCTTCAACCGATGGCATGCTGCTGCGTTCAAGTATCAGCATATATTGTCCTTTACTGTCAAAGCTTACACCTGGCGTTGGCTTTGCCATTACCAGGTCGTAAATTTCTTTAGGTGGTGTTTGATATTCGATAGCATCTTGCGCAAGAATATTGTTACAGATGATCAGCAATACCAAAATAAAAATGTTTTTCATACTCTATGTTTTTAGTTTTGTTTGAAAAGGCTTACAGTTATATTTTATGCCGGATATTTGAAGAATAATATTATTTTAAAATTTACCTTTTTGAGTATCTCCGTAAATACTTAGCAAGATATTATAGTCATCCTCTATCCAGTTGCCTATGGCTGCACCTCTGTAAGAATTGGTTGCCAGGTATTTTTGAAACGCCAGGTAAGCTTCACGTGCATTGGTTTCATCATAATATGTATCTATCCAGTTTTTTGAAACAAGATTGTATGGTATGATACCTATGCCTCCATTATATATTCTTACCAAACCTTGTGAAAACTCAAAAGATACAACAGCCTGTTTTCTTTCCTTGGATGATTTAAGAATATACAAAAGGTGTTTAAAATAATTGCCCAATCTTTTCACAAGCTGGTCGTGTGTTTCAGCTTGTGCAGGCCTTATACGCCAGGTGTTATTTTTAAAATAAAAAGGGTCTTCATCAAACTCTTTTAGAGCTTCTGCATCTCTTGTAAATTTTAATTTTTGTTGTGCTACAGCGGGTGTGAAGCTGATTGTTTGCCGGTTGTTTAACATTTCCTGAGTTACTTGGATGGCCCTGGTAGTTCCGGAATCTGAAAGATAAAGCGTCTTTTCTTTGCTGCTGTATTTCCATTTTCCGGTTCTGTAATAGCCCGTTCCTTGTACTTCGGTATAATTACCATCTTTAAAAAAGGAGAGTAAAAGTCCCTGTTTTACGATTTCTTTATTATCAGCTTCAGTCAATAATTTTTCGGCATTATGTGTGTTAGTTGTAGTAATATTTTCGAGGTCAAGCAGCCGCCAGCTACCTGTAAGAGATTTATTACTTAGGTCTTTATCGCTGTTACCAAAACCGTTGCAGCCGGAAATAAAAACAATAATTGTGAAAAATAACAGAAGTCTGTGTAGCATACAACAAATTAAGAAAAATAAATGAACAAATTTTATTTTACAAGCTGTGAAATATTTTTTCTGATTTTTATTTAATAGACTGAATAAAGAAAAAATCCCCTTTCTGTTTTAACAGAAAAGGGGATAATTTTTTTGGATGATGAGATTACTTCACAAAAAAGAACCGCAGCATTATTTCATGTGCCGAGTAACCTGTTCCAAAATTACTTATAGGCGTTTGGTAAGCTTCGTATGCATAATTAATAGAAAATTTATGCATGATTTTTAAGCCGGCAAAAAGTGCATACGATTGTTTGTAATGATAGCTTCCGCCAATGTGAAACATGTCTTTATGGTACAGCATGAGGCCTCCTTCAAAGTCAACAGGAGCTTCAGGCTGATAGCGAACTTCAAAATGAGGTTGCAAAATATTTACTTCATCTGTTTTAATATCGTAACTGATTGTACCGCTGTATTGCCTGTACAATCTCCCTTCAGGATTGCTGGTTGATTTTATAAAACCCAATTTAGATTGAATAAGCTGCTTTGCAGAAAAACCAATATTCAACGTGTTTGAGCGGTAATATATACCTGCATTAGCATCTGCTTTTAAGGTGCTGCCCGATGATGCCAGCAACGGATCGTTGGGAATAGCTTCTGCAATTTTGGCTTTATCAACTTTAAATTGAATTAACTGTCCGCCAATACCAATCATCAACCTTTTATTATTAACGTTATCAAATTTTACACTGTACGATAAGTTTAATTCGCCACCAGTACGGCTTGTAGGGCCTGTTTTATCAGCGTATAAAACAACACCCAAGCCTGTTTTCATTTTAGAAAAATAGGTGTCCCCAAAAATAACAGTGGTAGTAGGGCCACCCTCAATGCCCTGCCACTGGCTGCGGTATGCAGCACCAAAAGTTGCATATCCATTGGCACCCACTGCGGCGGGATTGGTAATAAAACTATGCTGCATGTAATTGCTTATTTTATACAATTGTTGTGCATGGGTTGCAATGCAGCCGAATGCCATCAGGCAAAAGAGTAAACCGGTTTTTATTTTTATTGATTGCATGAGTTTGAATATTTTGTTGTTGCTGAATATTATCTTAAAATAGTTACGTTACCTTTTTTTAATACGATATCGCCGTTTAGCAATTCGTAATTAATAACATAATAATAAGTGCCATCCGGCAAAGGTTTACTTTTGTAAGTTCCGGTCCAGTCGTTTTTATAATCCTGCGATTCAAATACTTTACCTCCATACCTGTTATAAACCAGCACGGTTGCTTTTTTTAAGCAGTTGCCATTAGTTATAAACCAGGTATCGTAAAATCCATCGTTGTTTGGTGTAAAGGCATTCATTGGTTTTACACAATAAGGCAGCACTGTAATAATAACATTTGCCGAATTGCTGCAACCTTGTGGGTTGGTAATTTTTAAATTATAGGTTGTTGTTATTGCAGGTGTGGCAATGGGATTTAAAATATTGGTTGCATTAAGGCCTGTTGCCGGGGTCCATAAATACGTACCTGTACTGCCGCTTCCCTGCAATGTTACAGATGAGCCAGCTAAAATAGTTGCAGCCGGACCTGCGCTAACGCTTACCGCTGGCCGTACGGTTACAGTAAATGTTTTTACATTGGTACAGGTACCGGTACGTGCTGTAACTGTATAGGTTGTTGTTGCTGTTGGTGATAAAACCGGGTTGGCAATGGCGGCATTGCTAACACCTGCAACCGGCGACCAGGTAAAAGTTGTACCGTTACTTACTGTATTGGCATTAAATGATGCACCACTACAGATGGATGTATCAGCATGTACAACGAGTGTAACTGTGTTGCCAACAGTAACCGTAAATGTTTTTGAAATTGTGCATGCTCCGGTTGTGCCGGTAACCGTATAAGTTGTGGTTGAAGCAGGTGATAAAACCGGGTTAGCAATAGCTGGGTTGCTTACACCCGCTGTTGGCGACCAACTGTAGTTTGTTGCATTACTTGTTGTGCCAGCGTTGAAGGACGATCCCGGGCAGATGGTAGTATCTGCATGGGCAGTCATGCTTAAATTATTGGTAAGCCCGATTGTTACCGGTACAAGAGTTATACATCCTGTTTCTTCTCTAATACTTGCCTGGTAATTGCCGGCCGGAAGGTTGGTTGCAGTGAGGCCGGTTTGTACCGGTGTTGTGTTCCAGGTTACAACAACGGGTTGTACAAAACCAGTTAGTGATAATGTAGCACTCCCATTTGCCGCACAGGTAGCATTGGTAATATTTGCAGTGGCTACTGCAGGGTTAGCAATGCCCGATACCGCAAAGAAAACTGCATTGGGATAAGGCGCATTGTTACCAGCCGTAGTTACGTTTGTAAAATTGATTTTAGTTAAAAGTTTTTGTTTATCAGCACAAGTGATAGGTACATCTATGTAATATAATCTTGGGTTAGATGGAAAAGCATCTGCACCCGAAGCCGGTGTGGCACGGGTTACACGGCCAAAGCCAGATAAAACAAGATTTGTTGTACTATTAAACCAATCGCCCAAAACATAATTGGTTAATGCGTTGGTTGTAGATGCATCGCTGAAAGTAAGCTTTACATTTACGAGGCTTGAGCCTTCGGTTGTAAAGCACAATACCCGTATAAAACTGAATTTTGCAGGAGTTGTTAAAGTAAGATCTCCGGTTTGTGTACGTTGCAGCAGCAATGCATTATTGGCATTGTAAGCTGCCATCTGGTAAGTGCCAAAAGCATCGGTTATGGTTCCATTATCAGGAATGCCACCACCCGTAAAACCATTCGCAGTGCGAAATGCAATTGTGTACATTACTTTGTTGGAAACAGTTACACCATCCAGGGGAATGGTTGTTGTGGTTAAAGAACTGGTGCCTGTTTCGGCAATTACATCGTGGTTGAAACCCGTAACAGTTACCGGTGTAAAGACTTGGCCGAAAACACTTCCACTAAAAAGAAATGATAGTAATAAAAGCAGGTGGCTGTTTTTTTTTAGCCCTGGCAGCCTGAATTTTTTTAGCATGTTAGTTTGGTTTTAAATGCTCAATATAAAAAGAAAATCAAAAAAAGAATTAATTACAATGAATCAAATCCAGTGCAAAAAAAAAATGAAATAGAAAATCAAAATAGGATTCTTGCAATAGGGATTTGGATTTTCAGAAGGACCAGCAGTTTAAGGTGGCTAAGATAAAGAATAATTACAAAGCAGCTTGTATATATTAATTGCTGATACCAACTCTTTGTTTTACATATTGGTTCTTTTCTAATTCATTTAACATAAACATGGCAAGGTCGCCTGCGTTTATTTTGTAATTATTTTGTTCAGGCGGATAATTTGCATTGGTAATATAACTACCGGTAGGCCCGGCATTAATAATATTTGGCGGGCAAACAAATGTCCAATCCAAACCACTTTCATTTAAAAGTTCATACGCCTTTTTATGTTCCATACCAACTGCTTTATATTCAGCAGGGTAATCATCTTTATCAACAAGCAGATTGTTTTCATGCGCAGCATCCTGCGGGTCTGCATTTAAAATGCCAAGGCCGCCAATAGCGATTATTCTTTTTACGCCAGCTTTCTGCATTTGTTTAATAATATTTTTCATGCCAAGTGTACGGGTTTTATCGGTTCCATCCATGCTGCCGCCAATAGCAGATATTACTGCATCGCAGCCTGTGATGGCATTAAGCACTTCGCTTTCATCAAACAACGCACCTTGTACCAATTGAAGATTTTCTTTTTCAAGATAGTCTGTGGTATGTACATTTCGGCCGAAGGCTTTAACATGATTTTTTTTAAACAATGCCTGTTGTACCAATTGCTTGCCTACCATACCTGTTGCGCCAAATATTATCAGTTCCATTTTTTAATTTTTGATGAAGTTAATTCAATTGCCTTTGAGTACATCTGCAAATTCTGCGCCCTTTTTTTTGAACACCGATTTGGCAAAGCTGCAAAGCGGTAGTATTTTAATATGGTTTGTTCTGGCATATTCAACGCCTCTATGCACCAGCTCATAGCCTATGTTTTTGCCCCTCAGTTCATCCGAAACTTCGGTGTGGTCAATAATCATTAGGGTGGTGCCCGCCATGGAGTAGGTCATTTCTGCCAATACCTTTCCGTTTTCTTCTACATAAAATGATCCTTTACTGCCATCCTGTTTTTGTTGTATCAGCATTTTGTAAAATTTTACTGAATTTACGAAATAAGTTTTTTTGTTACGGATTTTGGGTACATATTTGCAAAACAGATGAAATTAAGCAATACAAATAGCAACAGTTGGTGGTGGCAGTCAGATTTCTGATGTGTCGCTGTGCTGTTATTCAACATAACTAAATAAGTACTAAAGCCCCGACACATGTGTTGGGGCTTTTTTAATAAATGAATAAATGAAAAAGATAGAAATAATTACAAGTTCAAAAAAAATACTTGCAGATGTTTATACACCGGTGGGCATATACCTCAGGCTGCGTGACCGTTTCAGAGATACAATACTTTTAGAGAGTACCGATTTTCATGCCGGTGAAAACAGTTATTCTTTTATTGGTATTAATGCAGTGGCAGGTATTGAGATAAGCAATGCGGATGCTATAGAGTTTAAACTACCCGGACAAACAGCCGAACGCATAAAGTTTGAAAAATCTGCCAATGTGCCACAACTGCTTTGGGATTTTATGAAACGCTTTGAAGTTAAAGAAGCTGCTGCAAAGCCTGTGAATGCCGCACAGGGTTTATTTGGATACAGCAGTTTTGATGCGGTGCAGTTTTTTGATAACCTCACTCTAAATCCATCTCCAAAGGAGAGAGACTTAAGCAACATTCCCCTGATGCGTTACCGGCTTTATCAATACGTAATAGCCATCAATCATTTTAAGGATGAATTGTTTATTTGCGAAAATCATTTTAATGGAATTGAAAGTGAAATTGGATTAATTGAAAGCTTAATAAAAAGTAAAGATGTTCCAGGGTTTCCGTTTAAAAGTATTGGTGAAGAAAGTTCCAATATTACGGATGATGCTTACATTGAAATGGTGAAGAAAGGTATTGCGAGTTGTCATCGTGGCGATGTATTTCAAATCGTTTTGAGCAGAAGATTTGAACAACAATTTAATGGTGATGAATTTAATGTGTATCGTGCATTACGTAGTATCAATCCATCGCCTTATTTATTTTATTTTGATTATGGCGATTATAAACTCATGGGCTCATCGCCCGAAAGTCAGTTAATTGTTGAAAAAGGTAAGGCCATTGTACACCCCATTGCCGGCACATTTAAAAGAACCGGTGATGATGAAGAAGATAAGGCCCTGGCTATAAAACTGGAAAATGATGAAAAGGAAAATGCCGAGCATGTAATGCTGGTTGATCTTGCCCGTAACGACCTTAGCCGCATGTGCAGCGAAGTAGAAGTTACACAATACAAAAAGATAAATTATTACAGCCATGTTATTCATTTGGTAAGTGAGGTAACGGGTACCGTTGGGCCGGAAGCAAATCCTTTTAAATTAATGGCAACCACATTTCCGGCGGGTACCTTAAGTGGTGCCCCAAAAATAAGAGCCCTGCAATTAATTAATGATTACGAAACAACAGCCAGAAGTTATTATGGAGGAGCTATTGGTTTTGTTGGTTTTAATGGGTCAGTAAATCATGCTATTATGATACGCACTTTTTTAAGCAGGAATAATACACTTATTTACCAGGCTGGTGCCGGTGTGGTTGCAGTTAGTAACCCAGTAAGTGAATTGCAGGAAGTAAACAATAAATTAAATGCTTTGAAACAGGCAATTATACAAGCTCAAAATATTTAAAAATGCGAATATTGGTTTTTGATAACTACGATTCTTTCACTTACAACTTAGTTCATCTTGTAGAAAAAATTACGGGCGAAAAAGTTGAGGTTTATAGAAATGATGAGATTGCTTTGGCAGATGTAGCGGCTTATGATAAAATTATTTTATCCCCTGGTCCCGGTATTCCGGAAGAGGCAGGTTTACTTTTGCCGTTGATAAAAGCATACGCTGCCACCAAATCTATATTGGGTGTATGTTTAGGGCACCAGGCTATTGCAGAGGCTTTTGGTGGCAGGTTGACAAACTTAAGTAAGGTTTTTCATGGGGTTGCTACACCGATAAAAATCAAAAATCAAGCGTCAAAATTATTGCAAGGCTTGACGGAAACAATAGAAGTTGGTCGTTATCACAGTTGGATTGTGAGTGATGAAAATTTTCCGGAAGTGCTGGAAGTAACTGCCAGAGATAAAAATGGTTTTATCATGGCATTGCAACATAAAAATTTAGATGTGCAAGGTGTGCAGTTTCATCCAGAAAGTGTGTTAACGCCGGATGGAGAACAAATTTTACGTAACTGGTTAAAGAATTGACATGAAGAAGATATTGAATTATTTATTTGAACATAAAAGTCTTTCAAGAGAACAGGCTAAAGAAGTGTTGCACAATATTTCTAACAATGTTTACAGCGATGCAGAGATTGCGGCTTTTATTACCGTGTATTTAATGCGCAGTATTACCATTGAAGAACTGCAGGGTTTTAGGGATGCATTAATGGAGCTTTGTATGCCTGTTGATTTAAAAGATCAGGATGTGATTGATATTGTTGGTACCGGCGGCGATGGAAAAAACACGTTTAATATTTCTACACTTAGTTGCTTTATTGTTGCAGGTACAGGTACAAAAGTTGCCAAGCATGGTAACTATGGAGCTTCTTCCATAAGTGGCAGCAGCAATGTTATGGAACAATTGGGTTATACTTTTAAGAAAGATAATGATACACTGAACAAAGAACTTGATGAAGCCAATATCTGTTTTTTACATGCACCGCTTTTTCATCCTGCATTAAAAGTTGTGGGGCCAATCAGAAAAAATCTGGGCGTTCGCACTTTTTTTAACATGCTGGGTCCAATGGTAAATCCTGCATCACCAAAATATCAATTAGTTGGTGTTTATAATTTAGAAATGGCCAGAATTTATAATTATTTGTTGCAACAGGGTAGCAGTGCTTTCACCATCATTCACAGCCTGGATGGTTATGATGAAATTTCTTTAACCGGCGATATAAAAGTTATTACCAATGCCGGTGAAAAAATTTACAGTGCCCAAGATTTGGGAAAGCGTACTGTAAATGCAATGGATATACATGGCGGCAATACAGTTGAAGAAGCAGCTAAAATATTTTTAAACATTTTAAAAGGAGCCGGAAGCTGGGCACAGAATGCTGTGGTGCTGGCCAATTCGGCCATGGCACTGCAATGCACCGGTAAGTATGCATCTTATGATGAGTGTTATCAAATGGCCGTTGAAAGTTTGGAAAGTGGAAGGGCATATCAATCTTTACAAAAACTAACCAGCAGGTAATTATGAATATTCTGGATAAAATAATAGAATTTAAAAAAGAAGAAGTAGCAAGAAGTAAACAATACATTTCTTTGGAAGCATTAAAACTGCAGGAAGGTTTAAATCGGGAAACATTTTCTCTAAAGAATTTTTTGCTGGATGAAACAAAAACCGGGATTATTGCAGAGTTTAAAAGACAATCGCCCTCCAAAGGAATAATCAATGCTACTGCAGATGTGACGGCAGTAACAAAAGCATATGCAGAAAACGGAGCATCCTGTTTATCGGTATTGACAGACAATCATTTTTTTGGTGGCATTGCCGGTGACCTGTTGAAGGCAAGGGTGAATAATATTCCCATTCTGCGGAAAGATTTTATCATTGATGAATACCAGATTGTGGAAGCCAGGGCAATGGGTGCTGATGTTATTTTATTGATTGCAGCCTGTTTAACCGCAGCCGAAGTAAAACGATTGGCTACCTTTGCAAATAATATTGGATTAGAAGTTTTACTTGAATTGCATGATGAAGATGAACTTGAGCATATTTGCGATGCAACAACACTAATTGGTATTAATAACCGCAACCTTAAAACTTTTGAGGTTGATATTGAAAGAAGTTTACGGATGGCAGAAAAGATACCTGCAGATAAAATTAAAATTGCCGAGAGCGGTATCAGCAATGTAGAAACAATCCAGCTATTTAGAGATGCAGGATTTAAAGGATTTTTGATGGGAGAAAATTTTATGAAGGAAAAAGATCCCGGCGAAGCATTTAAACAATTTGTACAAAAATTAAAATAAATATAATTATGAACACCAAAGTTTGTGGTATTACACAATTAAAACAATTGCAACAGTTAGATGGACTGGATATTGATTTTGCGGGGTTGATTTTTTACAAAGATTCTCCCCGCTATGTGGGCGATAAAATTGCAGCAGCCGATTTAAAAAACTCTGATTTTGATTTGAAGAAAGTAGGCGTTTTTGTAAATGCTGATTATGATGAAATTATGCAGGTGGTAGAAGATTACGGATTGGATGTAGTGCAACTGCATGGCGATGAAAGTCCGGATTTGTGCGAAGAGCTTTCAGAAGAGGTTGAAGTGATAAAAGCCTTCAAAGTAAAAGACAGCAAAACTTCCATTGATGAAATGGTGGCCGATTATGATGAGGTATGCGATTACTATTTGTTTGATACCGCTTCATCCGATCTGGAAGGCGGAACCGGTAAACAGTTCGACTGGAAGCTGCTCACAAAAGCCAAAATTGAAAAGCCTTTCTTTTTAAGCGGCGGTATTGGTGTAGATGATGTTGCCAAAGTAAAAGCATTTAAACATCCCGATTATTATGCAGTGGATATTAATAGTAAGGTAGAGAAAGAGCCGGGTATAAAAGATATGGGATTGGTTTTGCAGTTCAGGCAAGGGTTAAAAAAATAATAAATGCTGGTATGATAACAGTACGACATGCAACAGAAAACGATCTGCCACAGATACTGGATATCTACAACGATATTATTGCAAATACAACTGCTGTTTATTACTATGAGCCGCATACCTTAGAAATGCGCAAGGCCTGGTTTGATGAAAGAAAGGAATTGGGTTTTCCCATTTTTGTTGCGGAAGAAGATGGAGTTGTTTTGGGGATGAGTACGATAGGTCCTTTTCGGGTACCAACTGCTTACAAATTTTCGGTAGAGAATACGGTGCATGTTGCTGCAAATGCAAGAGGAAAGGGGATTGGTAAATTATTACTGGCACCACTTATTGAGGCCGCAAAGGATTTAGGCATGCATACCATCATTGCCGGTATTGATGCAAGCAATGAAGTGAGCCTGCACCTGCACAAAAGTTTTGGCTTTGAAGAAGTGGCTCATTTTAAACAGGTTGGTTTTAAGTTTGAGAGGTGGCTGGATTTGAAGTTTTTTCAGTTGATAATAAACTCCTCCCACAGTTGTGAATGATGGTTAAAGCTTTGGGAGAACTTTGGAGCATGTTAATTTAAAGTACTTATTATTTTTTAAAACTTTCCAAACTAAAATTTGTTCAATAAAGATATATCGCACAAGAGTGCGACGCCACTAATGCCCAACAAAGGACAACAGTTCGTCACAAAAAACAACATTTGGCTAAGCCAAATTATAAATATAAGATGAAATACACAGTAAGTGAACACGGTTACTACGGCAACTTCGGCGGGGCTTTTATCCCCGAAATGCTGTACCCCAATGTAAAAGAGTTACAGGAAAATTATTTGAAAATTATTTACGAAGAAGGTTTTCAAAAAGAATATCTGCAACTGCTGAAAGATTATGTGGGCAGGCCAACACCGCTTTTTTATGCAGAGCGGCTTAGCGAAAAATATAACAGTCATATTTATTTAAAGCGGGAAGACCTCTGCCATACCGGTGCACATAAAATCAATAATACAGTTGGACAAATTTTACTGGCGCAAAAACTTGGTAAAAAAAGAATTATTGCAGAGACAGGTGCTGGTCAGCATGGTGTTGCAACTGCAACTGTGTGTGCCTTAAAGGGGCTCGAGTGCATTGTGTATATGGGCGAAAAAGATATTGAACGCCAGGCTCCCAATGTTGCCCGGATGAAAATGCTGGGCGCAACGGTAGTGCCTGCATTAAGCGGCAGCAAAACTTTAAAAGATGCAACCAACGAAGCCATCCGTGACTGGATAAACAACCCGGTTGATACACATTATATTATTGGTTCGGTGGTGGGGCCACATCCTTACCCGGATATGGTGGCCAGGTTTCAAAGCATCATCAGCAAAGAAATAAAGAAGCAAATGCTTGAAAAAACGGGCAGCGAATTGCCAACCCATGTTGTTGCCTGTGTTGGCGGTGGCAGCTATGCAGCCGGTACATTTTACAATTTTTTAGATGATGAAAGTGTTAAGCTGGTTGCAGTAGAAGCTGCCGGTTGCGGCATTAATAGCGGTATGAGTGCAGCTACTACACAGCTGGGGAAGCCTGGTATTTTGCATGGCAGTAAAAGTTTGCTGATGCAAACTGAGGATGGACAGGTTACTGAGCCACACAGCATTTCAGCGGGGTTGGATTATCCAGGTATTGGTCCGCTGCATGCACATTTGTATGAAAGTGGGCGTGGTATTTTTATGAGTGCAACCGATGAAGAAGCCTTGGAAGCTGCTTTTGAATTAAGCAAACTGGAAGGTATTATACCGGCATTGGAAACCGCCCATGCATTATTTATTTTAAATAAAATGGATCTTACAAAAGAAGATGTGGTGGTTGTTTGTTTAAGTGGCAGAGGGGATAAGGATTTGGATACTTACATGAAATATTTATGAACAGACTCGACAAACTTTTCTCCGAAAAAAATAAAAACATTTTAAATGTTTACTGCACGGCAGGCTATCCTCAGTTGAATTCAACAATGGAAGTAATAGAAGCCTTACAGCAAAGTGGTGCCCATATTATTGAGCTGGGCATTCCTTACAGCGACCCCATTGCCGATGGGCCGGTAATCCAGCAAAGCAATATGCAGGCGTTGGAAAATGGCATGACGATTCATTTGCTTTTTGAACAATTAAAAAATTTAAGGGCAACAGTTCAAACTCCGCTTATACTGATGGGCTATATGAACCCCGTTTTACAATTTGGTATAGAAAAATTTTGTGCCGCCGCTGCCGAAGTTGGTGTGGATGGAATCATTTTACCGGATTTGCCCATGTACGAGTTTGAAACTCAATACCAGCAGTATTTTGTAAAGCATCATTTAAAATTCATCTTTTTAGTAACGCCCGAAACCGGTGAAGAAAGAATCAGCCAAATAGATAAATTAAGCAGCGGATTTCTCTATGCGGTTTCTTCTTCTTCCACAACCGGTAGCTCACAAAACACAACCGATACCGAAGACCAGCAGGTATATTTTAAAAAATTGCAACAAATGAACCTAACCAATCCCATATTGGTTGGTTTTGGCATAAAAGATAAAAATAGTTTTGATGCTGCCTGCAGATACACCAACGGTGCCATCATTGGCTCTGCTTATATTAAGGCTTTGCACAATGCTACCAATATTGCCGCTACTACTAAAGATTTCATAAATGGTATAAATGGCTAATCCCGTGTGCACAAAACTCAGTAAATTGCACTACAACAATTTAAAATGATGAAAAGAGTTTTCCCATTCCTGTTTTTACTTACAGCAGCAATTATTTTAACTGATTTTAGTTTTGCGCAAGCCGGAAAAGCAAAATCTAAAACAAAAACAACAGCTAAAATTTCTGGTCCAGAATTTAATATTAATGGCACCGTAACCGGTTTTAATGAAGGCGCTACTGTTGAGTTTTTAAACGGACAGACCGGCGCAACAGAACTTAGCACAACACTTAAAGGCGGCAAATTCAGTTTTAAAGGAAAAATGGAGCGCCCCGAATTCAAGATCATTCTCTTTAACAGGCAGCAACCTTACATCACGGTTTTTTTAGACAACAGCAATGTTACCATTACGGGCGATAAAGCAACCATTGAAAAATCAAAAATTAAAGGCTCCGAATCGCACACCGCTTTTGAGCAGTTTAATACTATGCTGGAGCCTTACCAATCGGTATTTGTTGAAAACGCAGAATACAATGAAGCCATTTATAATAAGGCAATCAAACTGATGGAAGATTTTGTAAACACCCATACTGATTCGTACATTACACCATTGGCCGTAATCAGGTACAACCAGATTGCAGATGATATTTTAAAAACAGAAAAGCTTTACAACAAACTCGACCCTAAAATTAAAGCAACTTCTATGGGCCAGTATATTGCCCAACAAATTACCGAAGGTAAAGTGAATGGTAAGGGAAGCGTGTTGCCCGATTTTTCTCAGCCCGATACTTCCGGGGTATCAGTTAGTCTTTCTTCGCTACGTGGTAAATATGTACTGGTAGATTTTTGGGCCAGCTGGTGTGGCCCATGCCGACAGGAAAACCCGAACGTAGTTGCAGCCTTCAATAAATACAAAAGTAAAAACTTTACCGTGCTAGGTGTTTCATTGGATAAAGCCAAACCAGCCTGGATAGAAGCAATTAACATGGATGGTCTTACATGGACTCACATCAGCGACCTGCAGGGATGGCAGAATTCCGTAGCCCAGCAGTTCCAGATTTTTAATATTCCTCAAAATATTCTCATTGGTCCAGATGGAAAAGTTATTGGTAAAAACCTGCGTGGCGCTGCGCTTGAAAGAAAATTAGCAAAAGTTTTAAATTAATTTTTTTTGAGCCCGGCTTTTGAATTGCTATGAAGCTTCAGTGGCGTCGCACTCTTGTACAGTATATCATTATTGAACGAGGTTAAAAACAGCATTCTCCAAAGTTCCCCCTTCAGTGAGCGGAGGGGGTTTTCAACTGCCGCTTATATAACTGCACAACATTCTCCAGCCCCAAATAAACTGCATCGCAAATCAATGCATGACCAATAGATACTTCCAGTAAACCGGGTATGTTATCAGCAAAATATGTCAAGTTTTGCAAGTCCAGATCATGCCCGGCATTAATGCCTAAGTCCAACTCATTTGCCTTATTGGCTGCTGCAATAAACGGCGCAATTGCCAACTGCAAATTGCCAACTGCAAACTGCTTTGCGTAAGATTCTGTGTACAACTCAATCCTGTCCGTACCCACAGCTTTTGCTCCTTCAATCATTTCCACCACAGGGTCAACAAAAATTGAAACACGAATGCCGGCATTTTTAAACACAGCAATTATGTCTTTCAAATAAGCGGCATGTTCAATCGTATTCCATCCATGATTGCTTGTAAGTTGCCCGATTGCATCCGGCACTAATGTTACCTGGGTGGGTTTGTTTGCAAGCACCAGCTCAACAAAACTTTGTTCGGTGCAGTTGCCTTCAATATTAAATTCGGTGGTCAATACTTTCTTCAAATCATACACATCTGCATAACGTATATGACGCTCATCGGGCCTTGGGTGAACGGTTATGCCATCTGCACCAAAGCGTTCAATATCTCTTGCAGCTTTTACTAAATCTGGATTATTACCACCACGGCTGTTACGCAGCGTGGCCAGTTTGTTTATGTTTACGGAGAGCTTTGTCATATCGCTTTTTCTTCTTCAAAAATAACAAAAATGCACCATTCAAAAATTTACTAAAACATTAAAGCAACAGTTCAAAAAAGACTTCCCACAAAGCCACAAAACACACTATGGGTTTTTAATAGTTCATTTAGCTTTGTGTACTTTGTGGGCAAAAAAATCCTTCATATGTAAAGAACTCACTTTCCCCATTTCCAAATTAATCTTACCTTACCTTATAAACCAAACTATATGCAACGAATATTATTTACGGCAGCATGTATCATGTTGCTGAATGCCTGCAATAATAGCAGCAGTAAATCAACTTTAACAAGTTATAAAACCATTGAAGTGAAGTACCCTCAAACTAAAAAAGATACAACCGTAAAAGACACTTATTTCGGCACGTTGGTAGCCGACCCATACCGCTGGTTAGAAAATGATACCAGTGCTGAAACTGCAGCCTGGGTTAAGGCAGAGAATGAGGTAACACAAAATTATCTTTCTCAGATTCCTTTTAGAGATGTCATTAAGGCAAGGTATGAGAAGTTGTTTAATTACGAAAAATATTCAGCGCCCTTTCACCAGGGAAAATATATCTACTATTATAAAAACTCAGGTTTGCAAAACCAAAGTGTTTTGTACAGAGAGGCTGATGGAAGCAACACTGCGGAGGAGTTTTTAGATCCTAATAATTTTTCAAAAGATGGAACAACTTCGCTGGCTGGTATCAACTTTTCAAAAGATGGGAGCATGGCAGCTTACAATATTTCGGAAGGTGGCAGCGACTGGCAAAAAATTGTGGTGATAGATGCTGTTACCAAAAAACAAACCGGCGATACGCTGGAATTAAAATTCAGCGGTGCAAGCTGGAAAGGCAACGATGGTTTTTATTACAGCAATTACCAGAGAACAAAGGGTAGCAGTGTATTATCTGCAAAAAACGATAACCACAAATTATACTATCACAAACTGGGTACGCCACAAGTAGAAGATAAATTAGTATATGGAGATGATACACAGCCGGTAAGGTATATCGGTGGCTATTTAAGCGAAGATGAAAAATGGCTTTTTATTTCCACTGCCAACGAAACTTATGGCAATGCATTGTATGTGCTCGATCTTAGCAAACCAGGCAGCACGGTAATTCCGATAGTAACAGATATGAAGAACAGTCATGGCATTGTTGATGTAGATGATAATTATTTTTATATTGAAACCGATAAAGACGCACCTACCAAAAAACTGGTTGCAGCACCGGTTGCAAACCCATCACCTGCAAACTGGAAAACCATTGTAGCATCAAAGCCCGAAGTATTGAGTGCATCCGCAGTTGGGGGAAATATTTTCTGCTCTTATTTAAAAGATGCCATAAACAAAGTTTATCAATACGACAAAGCCGGAAAACAAATACGTGAAGTTGTTTTGCCCGGCCTTGGCACAGCCAGTGGCTTCTCTGGTAAAAAAGATGAAAAAGAAACTTACTTTATTTTTACCTCCTACGTAAACCCTGCAACTATTTACAAAATGGATATTGCAAGCGGAAAAACCGATGTGTACAAAGAGTCGAAAGTGCAGTTTAAGCCATCCGACTTTGAATCAAAACAAGTATTTTATACATCAAAAGACGGAACAAAAATCCCCATGCTTATCACTTATAAAAAAGGGATGGAGCTCAATGGAAAAAATCCATGCCTGTTGTACGGCTATGGTGGTTTTAGTGTAAGCCTTACGCCTTACTTCAGCACATCAAACATGATATTGCTTGAGAACGGTGGCATATTTGCAGTGCCTAACATCCGCGGTGGTGGCGAGTATGGTGAGGACTGGCACAATGCAGGCATTAAAACAAAAAAGCAAAATGTGTTTGATGACTTTATGGCCGCTGCACAATACCTGGTTGATAACAAATACACATCACGTGATATGCTGGCCATTGAAGGTGGCAGCAACGGCGGCCTGCTGGTTGGTGCCTGCATTACTCAAAAGCCCGACATGTGCAAAGTTGCTTTCCCTGCCGTGGGTGTAATGGATATGTTGCGTTACAACCAGTTTACTGCCGGGGCCGGCTGGAGTTACGATTATGGTACGGCGCAGGATAGTAAAGAAATGTTTGAATACCTGTATCATTACTCACCGGTACATAATGTTAAACCTGCTGCATACCCGGCAACCATGGTTACCACCGCCGATCATGATGACCGTGTGGTGCCTGCACATTCATTTAAATTTGCAGCCGCTATGCAGGCAAATCAACAGGGAACAAATCCGGTTTTAATTCGCATTGAAACTAAAGGTGGCCATGGTGCCGGACGAAGTACCCAGCAAACCTTGCAGGAGCAGGCCGATAAATGGAGCTTTATGTTTTACAATATTGGGGTTAAGCCAGGTTATTAATTTATTATTGTCAGGCTTTTAAAAGCCCCGTTGGAGAATAAGCATCTTATACTTATCACTCTCAGAGCTGTATGGTACAAAATGTTTTACCAGCATTTTCAAAAACTGAATATACCATAAACAACAACCGTTTATCTATACCAAAACATTGAAGCAGTTAATGAAAATAAAAGAGCCCCGTAAAAACGGGGCTCTCAATTTATAACTCAAATAAAAATTATACTGTTTTCTTTTTTTCTTTTGGTATTTCTGCAGCAGCACCCAAAGGTTTGTCTTTGGCAAAATCAACCAATATTGGTGCACCTACAAAAATAGAAGAGTAAGTACCTGTTACCACACCAATTAACATCGCAAAGGCAAAACCACGTGTAACCTCGCCACCAAAGATGAAGAGGATAAGTATGGTTAAGAACACCGTTAACGATGTCATAATTGTACGGCTAAGCGTATCGTTGATGGCACGGTTGATGATAGCTGTTTTAGTAGCACCTTTCATATCACGGCTGTATTCACGAATACGGTCAAATACAATTACTGTATCATTCATACTAAACCCAATAACGGTTAACACAGCAGCAATAAAGTGCTGATCAATCTCCAGCGGAAATGGTACAATGTTTTTAAAGAAAGAGAACACAGCAAGTGTTACAAATACATCATGCAATAATGTAACGATAGTACCTGCAGAGTATCTCCAGTCTCTAAAACGGATGAAGATGTACAGGAAGATCACCAACATGGCGAAGATGGTTGCTTTTATAGCACCACGCTTTAAGTCATCTGATATACTTGGCTGTACAGTAGAGTAGGCCTGTATATTATTTTTTACAAACTGATCGTAAGTTGTACCTGTTGGCAATACTTTTTTAAGCCCCTGAAATAATCTCGATTTTACAGCACTATCCGCCTTATCATCTCCTTTAAGATATGCTGTTATAATATTCAGGTGGCGGTTATCTCCTACAGTTTTAATGGTTACGTTATCACCATCTAATGCTGTTTTAAGGTCGTCGCGTATTTCATCGTTCTTTACATTTTTATCAAACTGAACGGTATAACTACGGCCTCCTTTAAACTCTACACCTAAGTGAAAACCATTGATAAAAGAACCAACACCTGCCAGTAATACAAAGGCAGAAATAATGTAAGCATACTTTCTGTACTCAATAAATTTATAACTGGCGTGTTTAAATACTCTTTTAGAAACTGTTGTAAAATAATTTAAGTGACGGTTTTTGTTGGTAAATATTTCGGTAATTAAACGGCTTACTAAAATACCGCAGAACAACGAAAGCAGGATACCAATGATTTGCGTAGTTGCAAAACCAAGTACCGGGCCTAAACCAAAATAAAATAATATGCAGGCAGTAAGTAAAGATGTTACGTGGGCATCAATTACCGGTGCAAGCGAACGTCGGTAACCATCATTAATGGCCAGCGGGTAACTTTTACCTTTTGTAAGTTCTTCTTTTATGCGCTCAAAAATAATTACGTTGGTATCAACAGCCAGGCCAATTGTTAACACCAAACCGGCAATACCGGCTGCAGTTAAAGTAAAGCCCATAGCGGTTAACACACCGATGGTAAACAGTAGGTTAAATATCAATGCGATGTTTGCAACCCAGCCACCCGTGTTATAATAAACCAGCATTAAAATAAAAATTACTAAAAATGCAATGCCGAAAGACATGGCACCACCACGAACAGACTCAGCACCTAAAGTAGGGCCAACAACTGTTTGTGCAACAATTTTAGCGGGTGCATCTATTTTACCTGACTTTAAAATATTTGAAAGATCCTGTGCTTCCTGAACTGTAAAGTTTCCTGAAATTTCAGAGCTTCCGCCTTCAATAGGTCCGTTTACATTTGGCGCTGAGTAAACAATTTCATCTAATGCAATGGCAATAGGACGTCCTACATTTTTAGTAGTAAGGCGGCCCCAGGTTTTTGCACCAATGCTGGTCATTTCCATTTTGATGGAAGCCTTGCCTTTATCATCGTAAGCCTGATAGGCTTCTCTTACACCTTCGCCTTCAAGCGGTGCCTTATCGGTGCCGGGCACTTTTTTAACTGCATATAACTGAAAGAATTTTTGTGTTCCTTTGGCAGCTTTTTCCTCAATACCAAACAGGAATTTAGCATCGGCAGGTAAAGCATCTTTAACAGCCGGGTTGTTCATGTATTCATTAAAAGTGGCTGTATCCTGCGTTAAAACGCTTCCGATATTTGCAGCAAAGTATTGTTTGCCGGTTGATTGGTCTGTTTGCGGATTTTGTGGATTGATAACTTTGAAGAAAGGGTTAACGTTTTCACTTGCTTTAGAGGTATCAGTAGCTTTACCAGCACTATCAAGTTTAACACCATTCAGATAATTCTGGAGATTTTGATCGGCAAGCTTTAATGACTCTGCCAGCTCATCAATACGATACACTTCCCAAAATTGCAGGTGTGCAGATGCTGTTACTAATTTTGCTATTCTGTCAACATCGTTAACACCGGCCAGTTCTACGTTTATAATGCCTTTGTTTTCGTCAAAATTAATATTGGGTTGTGCTACCCCAAATTTATCAATACGGCGAACGAGAATTTTGTAAGTTTCTTTAATAGCACCCGCCGCAGTGGCTTTCAGTTTTTTTATTACCTCATTATCACTATCGGTGGTTTTAACTTCTTTTTCGGCACCCGCAAAAGCACCGGCTAATTTGCCTGAGCCATTTTGCGCAATAAATGCTTCTGTAAACAACGTTATATAATCTGCATCGCTGTTTTCTTTTTTAAGATTTGCAGCTTGTATGGCATTTAATAATGCCGGATTTTTTGGGTTATTGCTTAAAGACTTCAACAGATCGGTAAGGCTAACATCCATTGTAAGGCTGATACCACCCTGCAGATCAAGACCAAGATTAAGTTCATTGGTTTTGCATTGCTTGTAGGTGTTTCCAAAAATGGGATAAATCTTTTGCTCAGATGAGCTGTCGAGCATTCTTCTTTTCTTTACATCTACAAGAATTTTTCTTTCATCCTCTGGTAAGTTTGGATAAGCAGCTTTTACAATCTTTGTTGCTTTTGCCTGAATGGTGTTTTCATAATTACGCACAACCCATGTATAAGATAATTCCCACAGAGATATTATCGTAAGGGCAATTGTAAAAAACCACACTAAACCTTTTAGTTTCATAATAATAGTCGTTTTAGTAGCTTCTTTGTTGAATTTTTAGAAGTGTGCAAAGATAGGGGAAAAACCTGTTCAGATTTTATGGGGGATAATTTTAGAATTTTATTCAATTTGCAGTGTAAAACAGGTATATGATTTGTAAAAATAACGGAATATTAAAAATTGTTTGTGTTATTGCTGTATTCATTTCGTGCAGCACCACAAAACAAGTAAATCCAACTACAAATAAACCTGAAAAAAGACCGGAAACTGCTATGCCCGATACTGCTAAACAAACTCCTTTGCTAGAAACTTTATTGCAGCAAAATCCTCAATACTTTGATGCCATACTTAAAAACGTAAAAAATCTGAACCTGCAGATTATTTACACGCAGATAAACCGGCGGAACAATGGAAGCCCGGAACTTACTCCTTATTATTTTAATGCAAATGCCGATAAATATTTTTACCCGGCATCTACCGTTAAGCTGCCCATTGTTTTGCTGGCGTTACAAAAACTTGGTGAATTAAAAAATAAAGGTATCGACCGCAACAGCAGCATGGTTACAGAAACTGCTTTTAGCGGGCAGAGCCCAGTGTTTAACGATGCAACTGCTTTTGACGGGCGACCAACCATTGCACACTATATAAAAAAGATTTTGATGGTGAGCGATAATGATGCTTATAACCGATTGTACGAATTTTTAGGGCAAGATTATATTAATGCTGAGCTTAAGAAAAAAGGTTTTACAAATGCACAGATATTACACCGCCTGAGTATTTTTTTAACTGAAACAGAAAACCGGAATACCAACCCCATAAAATTTTATGATGCAACCGGTAAACTGCTTTATGAGCAGCCTGCACAAAATAACATTGCAAAATATACAGCCCGTAAAGACAGTCTGGGCAATGGTTATTACAGCGGTGGAAAACTTATAAACAAGCCCATGGACTTTAGTAAAAAGAACAGAATGGGGCTGGAGGAACTGAACAGAATCGTTATCAGCATTGTATTTCCGGATAAAGTAAAAACCAGCGAACGTTTTAATATAAGTGAAGAAGACCGGCAATTTGTTTTAAAATATATGAGCCAGTACCCAACTGAAAGCCCTTACCCGCCTTATGCTGCGGATACAGCCAATTACTGGCCAGCTTACTGCAAATTTTTATATTACGGTGCAGCAAAAACAAAGCCCGATGCAAACATCCGCATTTTTAATAAGGTGGGCGATGCCTACGGGCAGATGATTGATGCGGCTTATATTGTTGATTATAAAAACAAGATTGAGTTTTTTGTTTCTGCAATAATCTATTGCAACAGCGATGGTATTTTAAACGATGATAAATACGATTATGATACCGTTGGCCTTCCGTTTATGAAAAACCTGGGCAGGGTTATTTATGATTATGAACTCAAAAGAAAGTATAAAATAAAGCCTGATCTGTCTTCTGTTTTATTTACGTACGATAAATAACTATTTTTGCCTGCATCCAAAACTTAACTCATGCAATTATCATCTTTACTTGATCGCTTTAACGAACCCGAAACACTAAAAATGGCCAAGCTTGGCCGTGAGTTACGTGCAAATGGATTGGATATTACCGATCTTAGTTTGGGAGAGCCTGATTTTGATACACCAGACCATATTAAAACCGCAGCAAAAAAAGCGGTTGATGATAACTACAGTCATTACACACCGGTGGCCGGTTATCTCGATTTGCGGGAAGCCATCTGTGCCAAATTAAAAAGAGATAATAACCTGGTTTATACACCCGACCAGATTATTGTTAGCACCGGTGCAAAGCAAAGCATTTACAATACCGTAATGAGTATAGTTGACAAGGGAGATGAAGTAATTATTCCTTCTCCGTTTTGGGTTACCTACTCAGAAATTGTGCGGATGGCTGGCGGTGATGTGAAAATTGTGCGTACTACTATTGAGAATGATTATAAAATTACTGCAGCCGAACTGGAAGCAGCGATAACCGATAAAACAAAACTCTTCATGTTCTCATCGCCCTGTAACCCAAGCGGGGCGGTATATACAAGAGAAGAGTTGATAGCATTGGCGGAGGTTTTTAAAAAGCATCCCAATGTTTTTATTATGAGTGATGAAATTTATGAGTACATCAATTTTATGGGTGATCATGAAAGCATTGCACAATTTGATTTTTTAAAAGAACGTGTTATTCTAATAAATGGGTTAAGTAAAGGTTATGCCATGACGGGCTGGCGCCTGGGTTATATAGCAACCAATGTTACGGTTGCAAAAGCCTGCGAAAAAATACAAGGGCAGGTTACCAGTGGTGCAACCGCAGTAACGCAGAGAGCAGCAATTGTTGCATTAACAGGCGATATGAAGCCAACCGCAGCCATGGTAGAAGAATTTACCAAGCGCCGGAAACGGGTTATGGAATTGATGGCCGATATGCCCGGCATAGTTTGCAGCGAACCTCAGGGAGCGTTTTATGTTTTTCCGCAGGTAAACCATTTTTTTGGTAAGGCCGTTGGAGCAGATAAAATTGAAAACGCAGATGATCTTTGTATGTACTTATTAAACAAGGCCCACGTGTCAACCGTTACCGGCAGTGCATTTGGTGAGCCTAACTGCATACGCATATCTTTTGCCAACAGTATGGAAAATATTGAAAAAGGATTTGCGAAAATTAAGGAAGCACTGGGTAAATTAAAATAGTTTGTTAAGCAGTTCATAGCAAGACGATGTCGTCTGACCATGGTGAAGCAAACAGAAAGTTACTCAAACAATTCCAGCCAGTTTTTTGGCCTGCGTTTATCAAGCCATTTAAAGCCTTTCAATTCTTTTTTATCGCCGGGTATATCTTTCATGGGGTATAAAACACCATCCACATTATTTACAAATTTTACTTTGTTCAATTCTTTCTTTACAAAGTAAACATCTATTAAATCACCGCTGCTCCGGTTCATGCCAACGTAGGCACTGTCATCATCCTGAGGATAGTAAATGCTTTCGGCAGGGCTGCCCTTTACCCGTACATAATCAATAGAGCCATCTACAAAATAACCGTTTAAGGTTCGGCCACCAATCTGGTTGTACATGCCTTCTTTTGTTTTGTTTATGATGAGGCCGTTGTTAAAAACATACAACCTTTTTGGTTTTTGGTTTTGTGTAAATACATAAAGCGTATCACCCGTAACCTGCGAGTTATCATTCCATACAACGGGATCGCCAAATAATTTAAAGGTAGAGTCAATAGTAGAGTAGTGGAGGCTATCGCTTACGGCCTGCAGCGAATCGTTATAAATACGCACATGGTGAAACCCGATAAAATACCTGATGGCAGTATCGGCTGCTGTTTTGGTATTTATTACAATTGTCTTTTTTAAGGTATCGGTTTGGGTTACCATCTTTCTTTCTAAGCTGTCGTACTTGCGAAGGCCTGAAAACAGGGTGTCTGCAGCCATATACGTGCTATCGCCTTCTCTGTAAATAATCATTACAGGTTTACGTGTAGCCAAAAAAGATTTTACTTTTCCATCAGCAAATATTTGTCCTCCAAGTATGGTAATGTTATTGATGCTGTCAACAAACTTTGCGTTTCCTTCCAGTTGCAGAACTTCACTCTTTTTATCGTAGGCTATATTATCAGCAATTGCAAATTTACTGCTATCGCTAAAAGATGGGCGGCCTGAAAAAAGTGCCTCGCCGGTTGCTAAATTGTAAGTGCCTGCTTTTGTAGTGATAACACTCCCATCTTTACCAATAATTTTTGTTTTGGCAATAAACGTTGCAATATTTGTTTTTACATTGTAGAGTAAACTGTCTGTATAAATATCACGGTCAGGGTCCTTGAGGTGTACATTGTTTTTAAAATACACATCTTTTGTATCGGAATAATAAACACCATCACGACTGGTTAACACCGTTTTTTCATTTACAATGCGGCCACCGTTTTTGTATGTGGCGATGCCGGTTCTTAAATTATATTCCAGGTCATCTGTATAAAGTGTTCCTTTTTTATCGGTAAGTTTTACATTCTTTTTTAAATAGGCAATACGGTCGGTACCAACGTAACGCAGGTATTGCGAGTAAGTGTGTATGCTGTCGTTATCGTTAATGTGTATATTGCCGTAAGCCTCTACTATATTGGTTTTTCGGTTAATGGTTGCACTATCGCAATAAAAAGTGGTAAGCCCTTCTTTTATGATAACATCACCGGCAATGGTTTCAAAAGAAGTAGCAGAATCAATGGTTATCAAACGTAAACTTCTGCCCTGTACAATTCTTATAGAGCGAACTGTATCGCCGGAAGAGGAAGGCACACCAATAATTTGTGTTTGTGCAGTTGTTTGATAACTGATCGCAATTAAAAAAAGGAAAATAATTTTACTGATGGTAAATTTCAATCGCAATGTGGCTGTTTTTATTCTTCCGATAATAAAGGAAGTAAATTGGGGATTTTATTTTATAACAAAATCATAAAGTTTTATTGCTTAAGGTAAGGCGCATTCACCGTATCAGGCAATGGCACTGTTAAACCCGGGCTGCTGTTCTTTTTACCAAATACAGAAATGTTAACATAGCGTTTTGGATTTGTTTTTAAATCATCAATCAGCAGGTTAAGTTTATTGGCAGTGGCTGTTAAGTTATTATACAGTTTTGTATCGTTCAATAATAAACCTGCTGTTCCGGTAGGACTGTTAAGTTTACCGATGGTTGATTTTAAATCGCCGATGGTTCCATTAAGCGTATTCAGTGTTTGTTGCAGATCTAAATTAGAAAGATTGGTTGCCGTTTTATCTAAGTTACCCACCAGGTTAGTAATCTTGCCATTATTTTTATCCAGGTTGGCAGTAAATGAATTAAGGTTGTTTAATGTACCGGTTAACGCACCGGTTTCGGTATTGAGTAATTTAGTTAAGGAAGATGAAGCACCCACCAGGTTTGCAGATGTTGTATTCAGGTTAGCAAGCATGGCACCGAGATTGTTTTTTGCAGCGGGGTCAAGTATATGGTTAACGCTCATTAATACAGAATCAATTGAAGTTACTGCTTTGGTTACCTGGTAAAGAATGGGATCTACCTTGCTTAAAACATCATTAAAAATGCCCGCTGTAGCTTCAGTAGTAATGTACCCGTTTTTAGCGATATAGGCTTGTGCATCGCCGAGTTTAATTTCTACACTGGTAACACCCAGTAACGATGGTTTAATAATGGCAACTGAATTTGTGGGAATATTTACATCCTTGGTAAGGTTCATATTCACCAGTATTTCCTTCATGTTTTTATCCGTAGTAATACTGTAAACTGTACCAACCTGCAAACCATTTATCACCACCGGGTTTGAGGCTGCAAGGCCCTGTACATTGGTGTATTTAGCAAAAAGATTATGACTTTTATCGAAAAAAGTATTGCCTTTTAAAAAGTTAAAGCCCAGCACCAGTAAAACAATGGAAATGGCAGTTAAGGAACCTATTTTTGTTTCGTTTGAAATTTTCATAATAGTTATAAATGGCTTAAAGCAATTATTAAGCCAAGCCAAAAATAGTTTAATTCTTCAATTCAAACTTTACCTCAGCATTATTTTTAAGATCAGATGATAAACGTACCTCGTGCCTGCTGGCCCCATCGTTTATAATCATCAGTGCCGTATTGGGGGGAATATTCCCCAGGTTTTCGGCAAATAAAATCAATTCGTTGCTTTTGCCAGGTTCCATAATGAGGTTAAGTGAAAGTGGATTTGTACTTAAAGATTTTTTTGAAACCACTGCAACACCGTTAAAATAAACCGAAACAATATCATTGTCTATATCGCCATCATCATACAAATCAACACTTATCTTTTTATTTTTAACGTTGATTGTTTTTACATCTTTAATATTTC
>JANMBZ010000102.1:0-34957 GCA_031360765.1 Chitinophagaceae bacterium | reverse complement strand
CAGCCAAAAAGCATGATCGTTTGCGGAAGCGGTGCCATTGGCAGCGAGTTTGCATATTTCTACAACAGCATGGGAACCAAAGTTACCATGGTTGAGTTTATGCCAAGACTGGTACCGGTTGAAGATGAAGACATCAGTAAAGAACTGGAAAAGAATTTTAAAAAACAGGGCATGACGATTATGACCAGTGCCGAAATTATCAAAGTTGATACCAGCGGCGATGGCGTAAAAGCAACCGTAAAAACTGCCACCGGCGAACAAGTTTTGGAAGCCGATATTTTATTAAGTGCAGTGGGCGTTGTTGCCAATATTGAAAACCTTGGCCTTGAAGCATTGGGCATTAAAACCGAAAAAGGAAAAATTATTGTTGATGCAAACGGACAAACAAATGTGCCCGGCATTTACGCCATTGGCGATTGTACACCCGGCCAGGCGCTTGCACACGTTGCCAGCAAAGAAGGCATTAATGCAGCCGAACATTTAAGCGGCCACCACCCCGAGCCAATGGATTATAACAACATACCTGGTTGCACTTATTGCAGTCCGGAAATTGCAAGTGTTGGCTACACTGAAAAAGCGGCCAAAGATGCCGGTTATGAGCTTAAGGTTGGCAAGTTTCCTTTTGTAGCCAGTGGTAAAGCTGTTGCCGGTGGTGCTACCGAAGGTTTTGTAAAAGTTATTTACGATGCAAAATACGGCGAGTTTTTAGGCTGCCATATTATTGGCGCCGGCGTTACCGATATGATTGCCGAAGCCGTGGTTGCCCGTAAATTAGAAACAACCGCCCATGAAATATTAAATGCAGTGCACCCTCACCCAACCATGAGCGAAGCTTTGAAAGAAGCAACTGCCGTGGCTTACGGCGAGGCAACGGATATTTAAGGAGAGGCCCTGAGCAGCCTGCACTGAGCGTAATCGAAGTGTCGAAGGGGCATAACAAAACACCAAGCGAAGTCGAGGTGTGATTAAGAAAACGAAAACACGAAATATAAAAAAACATCCGCCGGTTGGCGGATGTTTTTTTATCCGCAGGATGCTTTGCATGGGCCATGGCATTGTACTGCTATTAAGCTTCATTGGCGTCGCACTCTTGTACGGGGTAACTTTATTGGGCTTTTATCGAAGCAATAGAAAACTCAATAACTTGTACATTTAAAATAAATTTTCAGCATAAAAAAAGCCTGTATTGCTACAGGCCTGTTTCATCATTTTAGCTATTTTAATTGGGCACTTCCACCACTGTCCAGTTTTTTGTACGTCGGTTAAATAGTATGCTGTAATCTTTGCCATGCAACAGTTTAAATGTTCTGAACCCATTAAAGTAAGGAAGTTTCAACCATCCATACTGGTAAATTTCAAAACGAAACAAAAATGGTTCTCCAGCCTTTATTTCTGCTGGCTGATAAGTTTTTCCATCATCACTCAACTGTACTGTTTCGATTTTTGTACTCTGCACAGTAAGGCTTATCCAGCTCGGGTCATCAACCGGTGGCAGGTTTGTATTGCCCTGTCCTCCGCTATTTCCGCCTTGGTTTACCGGAGGATTTACCGGGGCATTACCGCCAGGGTTACCACCGGAGTTTCCTCCCTGATTACCGTTTGTATTACCGGGTGCTTCAGCTTTTGAAGTATTCCATCCACGGGTTATGGCTGCTAACCGGTCTCTTTTGCCAGGGTGTGAAGCACTGGCCTGATCGCTTGCAATAGCGTTCATGGCTGCAAGCGATTCGGTAAGTGTTGCACCCATTTTATGCATTACATATCCCGAAAAAGCATCTGCTTCAATTTCTTTTGGTGGTGTACTTCCCTGTCCGCTGATTACATGGTTGTAATAATGATGGCCCATTTCATGCGCCAATACACTGATGGAAGCCCATTTGGTAGCGGAGTATGCATCAATATCTTCCAGAAAATTATTATCGTAAATAATCCAGCGTGCATTGCGGATGATGGTTGCGTATGCATTACGGATGCCATTTTGTTCACGTACATTAAAGTTTTCTTTCCACTTAATGCTGTCGAGCATATTATTTAAAATATCTCTTGCTTCGTAAACAGAGGCAAAAGTTGTTTTGGTAAGAGAACGTGGCGGCACTTTAAAACCACAACCTGTAATTTTTTGTGCCTGGGTAGTAATGGTTAAAACCAGTAAAAAGAGTAGAAAAATTTTTTTCATTTTTAATTTTTTATCATAAATAAATATGCCGTTTAAAAGTACAACAATATTTAAGGAGGCAATATTAATGCCTGATTTTAACGGTGATCAAAAATTCTTAAAAACCTTCCTGCTTTACACCTCTTCCATTATATTTACAAATAAAAAAAGTGAAACTCAATCACAGGGAATTAACTGATCTGCTCCAAAAAGCCTATAGTGCCGAAAAAGCTGCAGCATTCGCATACCAGGGCCATGCCGGCTCGGTTAAAGATAAAATACAAAAAGCAGCCATCAGGCAAATTGAACTGGATGAATGGAATCACCGCACCGAAGTATTGCGGATAATGCAGCAATATGATATACCTGTTTCAAAATGGTACGAGTTTCGTTTTCAGGTTATCGGAAAAACAATTTCACTCAGTTGCTATATAATTGGCTGGTTTATGCCGTTTTATTTTGCCGGTAGTTTAGAGAGTGGCAATGTGTGCGAATATTTCCGCATGAAGCAATTCTTCAATCAACTGGGCATTACAAAACACGATACCACCTTATACGAAATGGGCATCAAGGAAAAAGAACATGAAGTATATTTTTTAGGCATGATAAAAAACCACAAACTCCTCCCCTTTTTTGAAAAGCTGTTCAGATGGGGTAATAAAAAAAGTGCCAACAATATAAACATGGAGGCACTTGAACCTGTTGAATCATCTGACAGCTATTGCAAAAAATAATTTCAGATATATTTATTTTACCGGAACGATACTTACTGCACAACCTCCGCCAGGGGCCAATTTCAGATTTAAAACAGTTTTACTATCAACCACCTGCTTTGTAATTTTATATGCTGCCGGGTTGGTTTTGTAATCTGCATTATCAGCATCAGCATAAATAATGGCTGTATATTTTTTTCCTGCATCTAAAAAATCCAGCGTAACATTTGTGGTTCTGCTGTTCTCATTGGTAATGGTTCCTAAAAACCAGTTATTGGTTCGTTTTGCTTTACGTGCAATGGTAATATATTCGCCGGGCTCTGCTTCAATATATTTACTTTCATCCCAATCAACAGCTACATCTTTTATAAACTGAAAAGCATCCATTTTCTTCTCGTAACTCTCCGGCAAATCGGCAGCCATTTGCAGGGGGCTGCAAATAGTTACATACAATGCCAGTTGCTTGGCAAGTGTGGTGTGTATGGTTTCTTTTTTATTTTTATCCCAGTAATTTAATTCAAGCTGAAAAATACCTGGTGTGTAATCCATTGGGCCACCCATAAAACGGGTGAAGGGATAAATAGCATCCTGCTGTGGTTTATTGCCTTCGCTCCAGGCATTAAACTCCATGCCTCTTGCGGCTTCGCAAGCAAGCCAGTTAGGATAAGTTCTGTTTAAACCCGTTGGCCTTACTGGCTCATGTGCATCCAGCATAATTTTATACGACGCTGTTTTTTGTGCAACCCTCAAATAATGGTTCACCATCCATTGCCCGTCGTGGTGTTCGCCACGAGGAATGATATGACCTACATAGCCCGTCTTTACAGCATCATAGCCATTGGCTTTCATAAAGCGATATGCTGTATCCATCTGCCTTTCGTAATTGGTAACCGATGCAGATGTTTCGTGGTGCATGATTAATTTTACTTTTTTCGATGAAGCATATCTATGCAATTCCTTCACATCAAAATCAGGATAAGGTGTTACAAAATCAAAAACATTTTCTTTGTATTGCCCAAACCAATCTTCCCAGCCGGTGTTCCATCCTTCAACCAGCACACCATCAAAACCGTTTTTAGCTGCAAAGTCAATATAACGTTTAACATTGGCCGTATTTGCACCATGCTTTCCTGTGGGCTTTAGTCCGGCGGCATCAAAGGTTGTTGCATTCTGGCTGCCTGCATAATCCCACGTGGCTTTGCCCACATGCATCTCCCACCATACACCCACATATTTTGTTGGTTTTATCCATGATGGATCTTTAATAACCGAAGGGTCGTTTAAATTAAGAATAGTATGTGATGCCAGTATATCGGTTGCCTTATCCGACACAATAATTGTACGCCATGGAGTTTTTGCAGGCGCCTGCAAATAAGCTTTATTACCAAGCGCATCCGGCACCAGGGTTGATGATAAAGTAAAATCCGATTTATCAATATGCAGATTCATGGCCGGATAATTTACCAAAGCTGCTTCATGTATATTGATGTACAACCCATCATTTGTTTTTAACATCAGTGGTGTTTGCACAGCATCCTTGTCAAAAAACTGGTGGGCAAAAATATTGGCTGCATATTTTGGGTCTTCGCCATTTACTTCGCTAAGTTTAGTAATGTTGGGCGAAAATTCGTTGCTGTCATAGTCACCCGGAATCCAGAATGCCTTATGATCTCCGGTTAAATGAAACTCCGTTTTTTCTTCGGATACAATAAAGTGATTCAGGTTTTTCTGCTCCGGAAATTCGTAGCGAAATCCAACACCATCATCAAATACTTTAAAAATGATATTGAAATTAATGGCTGTATCTCTTTTTTGGGAAAGCCGGATTATTAACTGACTGTAATTATCCCGTATTTCATTTACATCGCCCCAAACGGGTTTCCATTTTGTATCTGCGCTGCTTTGTACAGCACTGCTTACAACCAGGTTATTTCTTAATGTGGGTAGCACATCATTTGTCATGGTACGCTTCAAATCAAAGCCCATGGCTGATGGTAACATCACCGGTTTATTTTTGTAGTTAACTTCATACATGGGTACGCCCTTATCATTTAACCAAAAATTAAGTTCAATATTTTTGTTGGGAGATTTTATTGTTGTTTTTGTCTGCGCAAAAACAACAGAACCACACATTACAATAAAAGCAGTAGAGAGTATTTTTTTAAATAGCATAGCGATCTGTTTAGGAAGTAAATTTACTAATTAATGTGTACCACTTACACAGTTATTTATTTTATTTTTCACTTCAATCATATTGTTGCTGAAATATTCAGTATGATTATTTTTAAAAGTAGCAGAAACAGGAAATGTGTAGAAAGATGAAAAGAGGTTATTATTGCTTATGGTAACAAAAATTAAATCAATTTTCGAAAAAACATTTGCAACACAGCCAGCCATATTTCACTCGCCTGGCAGAATTAATATTTTAGGTGAGCATACAGATTATAACGAAGGCTTTGTATTGCCTGCCGCTATTGATAAAAATATGTATGTGGCCATCAGCCAAAGATCAGATAATGAGGTACATCTTTTTGCTGCTGATTTTAATGAAAGCTTTACAACCAATATTGAAACTATAAAACCCGCCACATTACAATGGCCCAATTATATACTGGGTGTGGTAGATCAGTTACAAAAAAACGGACATCCCGTAAAAGGTTTTAATCTGGTTATTGATGGCAATATACCTATTGGTGCAGGGCTTTCCTCTTCGGCGGCAATAGAGTGTGCTGTTATTTTTGCATTGAACGAAATTTTTAAATTGGGTTTAAGCAGGCTGCAGATGGTGCCGCTGGCGCAAAAAGCCGAGCATGTTTTTGCCGGTGTTAATTGTGGCATTATGGATCAGTTTGCCAGCATGTTTGGCAAAAAAAACAATGCTATAAAATTAGATTGCCGTTCAATGCATTACGAATATGTTCCCATAAAACTGGATGGCCACAAGATCATTTTACTAAATACAAACGTAAAACATAACCTTGCTGCATCTGCTTATAACGAACGGAGGCAACAATGCGAAGCCGGAGTTTCTATCATTGCACAAAACCACCCTGCCATCACAAGTTTAAGAGATGTAAACATGGCCATGCTGAAAGATTATGTAGAAGGTATTGATACTTTAATTTTTAAGCGTTGCAAATACGTAGTGCAGGAAAATGAAAGACTACTGGGTGCCTGCGAAGATCTGAGAAAAGGCGATATAAAAGCACTGGGCCAAAAAATGTACCAAACACATAACGGCCTGCGATACGATTATGATGTAAGCTGCAAAGAACTTGATTTTTTGGTTGATTATGTAAAAACAATACCCGATGTTGCCGGTGCCAGAATGGTTGGTGGTGGCTTTGGCGGATGTACCATTAATTTAATTAAAGATGATGCTGTTGAAAAACTGATTGCTGATATCAGCCCTGCTTATCATGCTGCAACCAATCTTTCTTTAACTGCTTATCATGTATCTGTGGAGGACGGTACGGGTATTTGCACAGAGGCTTCATAAAACTTACTCTGAATTTATCTCACGAAAACAATAAGCCAGTTTAATACAGAATTACTGTTACTAAATTTTTTCATTTAAAGTAATTGTATAAGCCTATAAAATAAGCTTTAAGTAAGTTGATGTAATAAATCTTTAAATGGTTTAAAGTTAATACTCAGGATTTTAAGTGGTTACCTTTTTACCTGCTTAATTATATTCTGATAAAACCGCTGAAGCAACCGCATATCTTTTGTAATAATTTCGCCTTGCGCCAATAATCCATCTCTATATTGCACCTGTTTATTATAATTTGTGTTTAACCCTTGTGGCAATACTACTTTTGCCAAATAGCCGCTATCAGTTCCTATGTTGCTGATAAAATCAATTTTACCTTTTACACTTCCATATTCCTGAAAAGGATAAGCAGGGAATTTTAATAAGACTTCCTGCCCGATTTGTATTTTTCCAAAATTAGTTTGCGGAATAAATATTTCTGCATAATACTGTGAATTTCCCGGGTTAATAAAACAAATAATTTGATTGTTTTGGAGTTGCTGGTTTTCCTGCAAAAATGTTGCAAATGCAATCTTGCCTGGTATAGGAGCAATTAATAGATATTTCTGTTTCCATTCGTCTATTTGGCTTTTGAAAGTATTTAACGATTGATTAAATATTAATTTTTGTTGTGCAATTACATTTTCGAATTCGGCAATTTCTTTTAGCTTTTCATTTTGCTGTGCTTCGTTACTAATAATGGCAGAAATTATTTGTGGCAGCGTTAACTTTTTGCCTATAAGTTTTGAGGTTTCGTTCCGGTAATCCAATGCCGAAATCACTTTATCATTTTTTAAGGCTTCATTGGCATCAAATGTTTTTTGCTGCAATGCAAGGTCTTCAGTATTTAAGCCCTTTTGCTGCAAAAGATTAATATGCATTTTCTGCAAAAAAGATAAATCATTAACGAGCATTGATCTTTTATGCAGGTAAAAGCCATCGTTTAAATAATTTTTAAATGTTTGCAGTGCGGTAGAAAATGATTGGTAACTGATTTGCAGCTCGCCAAGATTATTGCTATTATTTTGAAGAAATATAAGTGCGTCAGAAAGATTATTTTTGTTAAATAGGATTGCTGCAGTGTCAATCCTTTTTGACAGCTTTATCAATTCTTCATGGCTTGCTGTACTTTCCATATAGCCTAATATATCGCCTGTTCCTGCCTGATCATTCTCTTTTGCAAATAATTTTACCAGTTTGCCAGATGTTTTTGTTACAATTTCTTTGGGTGCGTTAATGGATGTTAATTTTGCATTGGCACTTACAATATCAGGGTATTGAATAAACCAGCACACTAAGCATAAGAACAGTAAAACAAGGAGGAAATAAACCGTACCCCACCTTACAATCAATGGCGGCCTGTTAGAAATGATTTCTTCTATTTCATAGCCGTGTTCGGCAAATGTGTTTCCTGGTGCTGAAGCATTTGGTAATGCATCAAGTGCATTTTCGGCTGCTAATATGGGATTATTAATTTCCAAGTTCCAATTGATTTTTTACAAGTTCATAGTATTTACCTCTTTTTATGGTAAGTTCTGCATGTGTACCTTCTTCAACAATTTCACCATTATCCAGCACTACTATTTTATCTGCATTTTTTACTGTACTTAACCGATGTGCTACCACAACAACTGTTTTTCCATTAAAGAATTGTTGCAAATTTTCCAGTATTACTTTTTCATTATTGGCATCTAATGAGTTGGTGGCCTCGTCAAAAAAAATAAAGTGGGGATTTTTATAAACTGCCCTTGCAATTGCCAGGCGCTGTTTTTGCCCTCCGCTTAACCCCTTTCCTTCTGCACCCAATTTAGTATAGAAACCCAAAGGCAATGCCTCTATATAGGAAATTATATTGGCAGTTTTACAGGCATTCAGTAATCTTTCATTATCTACTTTATCATTTGTGACCGTTATATTTTTCAGGATATTGTCATTAAAAATAAAGCTATCCTGCATAACTGCACCAATTTGATTACGCCAGTATTTAGGGCTTATATTTTTATAGCTTGCTGAACCTACAGCTATTTCACCTTTATAATGCTCGTAAAACCTAAGCAGTAATTTCAGCAAAGTAGTTTTTCCGCTACCGCTCATACCAACTATTGCAGTTACTTTTCCTTGCGGTATTTCCAGATTTATATTTTTAAGTACAGGTTCATTACCTGCACCAGGGTAAGTAAAGTATAGATTTTTTATTGTAATGCTTTGTTGCTGTGGTAGATCATGATTGAAATTTTGGTGTATAGGTTCTTCATCTTCCAATGAATGGATGTCATTTAAACGTTCAATAGAAATTTTCGCATCTTGTGCCTGCTGTGTAAAGCCAACTAATTGTTCTATTGGGGCATTCAGCTGTCCTATTATGTACTGAATTGCAAGCATCATTCCCAGGGTTAATGCACCGTCAATTACCAATTTAGCTACCACAAAAGTTATCAATATATTCTTCCCTTGATTAATAAAGAAAGCACCCACTTGCTGATATTGAGTGAGTGAAAGGTTTTTAAAATTTAATTTAAATAATCCTGCTTGTAATTTTTCCCATTGCCACCTGTATGTATTCTCTGCATTATTGAGTTTAATTTCCTGCATCCCATATATCAATTGCATAGTGGCATTATTTTCTTTACTTGCTAATGCAAATCTCTGGTAGTCTAACTTACGCCTGTATCTTAAAAATATTTGTATCCATAATAAGTATAGCAGGCTTCCAACAAGGAATATAATAAAAATAGAAAGGTTATAGCGGAGCAATACAACGGAGAAAATTAACAGGTTAAAAATTGAGAAGAAGGTATTAAGCGCAGTGCCGGTTAAAAAGCTTTCAATTCTTTTGTGGTCGTTGATACGTTGTATAATATCTCCGGGATGTTTACTGTCAAAAAAATGCATTGGCAACTTTAAGAGTTTAGCCCAAAATCCAGACAGGAGTGAAATATTTATTCTTGTACTGATGTGTAAAAGGATTCTACTACGGATAAATTCAATAACAGTTTGTGAAAACAAGAGCATTAATTGTGCCGCAAGAATTATTTGAATAAAATTTATATTACGTGTATTAATTCCAGTATCAACAATACTTTGGGTGAGATACGGGAAAATTACTTGCAATAAACTTCCGATTAATAAGCCTAGAAAAATTTGAAAGAAATAGGATTTATGTTCTTTGATATAATTGAACAAATACGCTTTATCAATTTTGCTGTTGTTTGTATGTGCAGTATCATCAAAATTAATCTCTTTAAAAGATGGCGTAGTTTCAAGAAGCAAAACTGTACCTTTTGGTGTATTATTTTCATCAGTAGAAATCCATCCTTTGATAAATTCATCTTTGCTCAATTTAATCAGACCTTTTGCAGGGTCGGCAATGATTAATTTAGATCGGGTTGAGCCGGGTGTTAATACCACAAAATGATATTGTTCCCAATGTATGATTGCAGGCAATGGGGCTTCATTTATCAACTGATCAAAACTTAATTTGGCCCCGGTTGTTTTAAGGCCAATACTTTCTGCTGCATCGGCAATCCCAAGCATAGAAACACCTTCTTTGCCGTATTCAGATTTATTACGCAAATAATCTAATGAAACAGAGCGACCATAATATTTTGCCACCATGCGAAGGCATGTAGGACCACAGTCCATCGCATCTAATTGTTTATATATATGAAATGATTTAGACAAAGTGAGATTTTATATTTGTTACAGGCTTGATTGCCTTTTTTAAAATGAGCTGTTTTAGCATTTCCAAGAACAAGGCTTTATACTCGTCTAAATGGTTTTGTATGATATCTTCTTCAACATATTCCAACATTAAGGCGAATAAATCAGCTATTGATATGGGTGCTTGCAAATGTGCAAGGATAATATTTTCCATTTCGTCAATATCCTGTATGGAAAATCCGTCTCCATATATCTCTGGTACTACAAGGGTATAAAACTCTCCAGGGGCCAATTCTAACTCTCCGTAATATCTTACTGCTATACGGGTATGCTTATTATTCAAGCCAGCCCAATCAAACTTACTTGTGATAATATCTATTTCATCACACTTTGCTATAAGCTTACCCATGACTTCAGCTTCAGTTGCAAATATTTTGCAGTACCAGTCTGGCGAATCTAAATCCCTGCCATAAATGTATTCGTTAGAAGGCCGCTTATTATTATTTAAAACTGTCAAAAGGCTTTTCGAAAATTCCTCAAAATCATCCACAATCTGTTTTTTAGTATAAAGATCGTTGGCTTCTATGTCATTTATTAATAACTGTAAAAAGTTAAGGGTTTGCGGATGTACATCATTGGCTCCTATGTTATTGATAAACGCATTGGCTGCATTTGAATTAAAAGCAGCTTTTGATTCTTCGGAAAACCTGAGATATGAATCAAGGGAACTGAATTTTTCTTCGTATTTAAAAAAATAAAAATTGTTTTCTGTTTTATTACTGAACAGAGTAATTATTTTATAGTAATATCCAGGATATAATTCCCTTAGTTTGGAGGCCATTGACCTACAGGTGTATTCATCTTTTTTATAGTGCCCCAATAAATGCAGATAATTTCTCTTACAAGGAGTTTCATGAAAATTACCAAGATAGAGATACTGGTTGTCCTTAATGGTAGCGTTAATCAGGGCTTCTATATTTATCCCTTTTTCTTTTGCCAAGCTATAAAATAGATGCTGTTCAAAAAAAACATTAAAGCGATCAAGATTAATAGAATTGAGGTGGCTGATGTTGTTGTTGATATATTTAAAAGCTAAAGCTGCATATTCCTGAATGAAATCAATATTATAACCTCCCAGTATTCCTGCATTTACTGCTTTAATTGGCAAATCTCTTTTAAAGTCAGCATCAACACATCTTGGGAAATATGAAAAATTATCCATTAACTCTTTTTGTGTTTCCAGGTAATAGTTGGTAGCTTCTTCTACATTTTGACAAATTAAATCACCCGCTAAAAGATTTATAGGAAGTTTACCGAATAGAAATACATCACCATCAATATGTATGAAGGGTTTTGTTTGTAATGAATAAGTAAAGATTTTTGGTAATGCCCAAAGCCTTTCATCAGGCATCACAAGTTCGTTATGTGATAAATAAACCTGATTATATGGCAAGCCTAATTCTTCTATTAAAAGATTTGCCGCTTCGTTGTTGCAGTATAAATCTACTTTACCGTAAAGTTTTTTTAATTGCAGGCTGCTTAATGCCCAGCTCATTAGATGGTATTCGGGAGCAGCCCAGCCGAAACTATCTATGTAAGGGTTTTTCGATTGGTTGAATGAAAGTGTTTGAATGAAATTGATATTTTCCAATATTGATTAGTCTTGAACTGTGATGAATAATAAAATTTGGTGGTTTATGCTTTGGGTATCCTTTGTCCTCTTCACAATTCTCCTGTTAGATTTTCTTTAATTACCCTTAACCTTTGTATATGGCTTAAACTAAAGCAGATATTCATTTTGAGATACTATAAGTTTGCTTTTAAAAAGATTTCCAACGCCTCTGGAGAAATATCTTTCTTTATTATTGTACCATTTCTGTCAAGTAAAAAATTTGTTGGAAAACTCATAATGTATAGCTTTTTAGCTTCTACTCCACCAGTATCTAAATACTGTATCCAGCTTAAATTAAATTTTAAAATGACTTCTTCCCAATTAGATACATTCTTTTTGCTGTCTGTTGAAATTCCAATTATCTCAAAACCTTTTTGTTTATTATTATCATAAATTTTTTGTAATGTATCAAACTGCTTCAAACAAGGTTGGCAACCTGAAAACCAAAAGTCTATTAATATGTATTTGTTTTTTGAAACTACACTCAGCAGACTATCATTGCCTTTTAAAAAAATATTTGGCATTCGATTACCCTCAGCCAATTGCAAATCGTGAATTATATTGTCAGTTAGTGCTTGAAAGGTTTTGGTATCTTTTATTCCATTAGAAAAATATTGAACTATAGTCAAAATTTTTCTTTGGTCTGCTTCACTTCTAACATTATAATAGTTCAAAGCTAAATCCCATAAAGCGACGATTGAATTTGGGTTTCGTGAAATATATCGTTTCAACACTTCTAGTTTACCTGCTAAATCATATATTTCTCCGGTTTGCTTATTTACAAATTTCTTATATAAATTTTGTAGTTTTAAATATTCTCTATTTTCTTTACTGAGTTTGCCGTTAAGTACATCCTTTTCTTCAGATAGATCTCCCAATTTTATATTGACCCTATTATTACCAACAAAAAAATAATGTGAACTAGCTCCAACTTGCTTTAATTTATCAAAATAAGTAATTTGAAACGGATGAGGGTAACTTGCCATTATTCGAATTTTATATTCTTCCGAACTACCCTTTAATAATTTTGCTGAGTTCATTATTGTAGAAACTGTATCAGTAAAATTAAAGTCATTATAACCATAAGAATCTGAGAGAATACCTCCTTGAGCAACAAACTCTTTACCCAAATAGAAGTTAGATTCTATATTGATCATACCAACTTTTTCCACACTTTGCCCCAAGCCAACGCCTGTAATTGATAATAAAATCAAAAGTAATTGTAACTTCATTTCATGAAATCTAAAATATACTTGGTCTTAACAAAGACCAAGTATATAAGATAAATGTTAACAGCATTTCCAACCATATAGTCTAGATTCGGTCAAACAACCCGTTAAACTATTCCTAGAAGCTTATGCATTACAGCATTTCCAATCATATACTCCAGGCCCGGTCGAACAACCTTTATAATTAGTACCACTACAAAGAGCTTGGCTGAGGTTACACGATCCTGTGCACTCAGCACCAGAACCACTACCAGCCATAATATTCTTCATTTCCGTTCTGCTAAGTTTGCCTTGTATGTTTGCAAGGCTCATTTTTTTTGTTTGCATTTTTTTAAAATTTAAAGTTAAAAATAAATTACTGTTACCCTTATTTTTAAGTTGCTAAGGCTTTAACCGCTCTGCCATACTGCTGCAGCAATATGTAGTTCCGCAGGCTTTTCTTTTAGGGAACTATTCTAAAAGCTTTTTGAAATTACTTGAAATCCTGATTGATAAAATTTAAGAACAATGACATCTATAGGCATCATTATATCCTGAACCAGTGAAATAACATTGACAATTAGGGCCCTGTGCTGAGCAAGGAGGTCCGCAAGGCCCATTCCACCCATCTCCGCTACCCGCCATAATATTCTTCATCTGGGCTCTGGTAAGTTTGCCCTGCATGTTTGCAAGGCTCATTTTTTTTGTTTTCATTTTTTTAAATTTAAAGCAAATTAATATTGTTACGCCTATATTTTTTAGTTGCTTAGGCTTTAACTGTTTCGCAGCAATGTGCAGTTCCACAGATCTATTTACAATGGAACTATTCTTGTAAAAAATATGCCACTTCCTCAATATTATAAACATCGGGGAGTTGGTATCCATTAATAAAAATTGTTGGTGTAAAAATAATAACTGTTTCTTTGCACCATTTTTCCATCATCTCAATTTTGATGTTCTGCTGTTCAAGTTCACCATTCATTTTATGTTTTGTAGAAAAGATTTCGTAGTCTTTTTTTGATGGCAAATACCAATCATCTAATGCCATATGAGTAATTTCGTTATTTCCCGTTGCCGCTATTGCCAATAAATGTTGTACTGGTTTAAAGCCGATATTAGTTTTATCATTTGGGGTGGCAAAAATAATTTTAGCCTTTACATTACTGTTAGATTTTATTATTTCTTCTATTTTTGTATGTGCTGCTGCACATGGGCTGCAATATGGGTTGCACACTTTTATAATAGTATTGCCTGCAGCAGGATTACCGATATCAATCCCCAATCCATCCGCCGCTGAAAGAGATATTGATTTTTGCTTTTTTAAAAGAGTTTCAAATATTTCAGCGTTAAATTTTATACGCAGATATTCCCGTTTGGTATTTTTGACTTCCTGCAAACGCAGGATGTAAGGCTTTAGGGTAAACCAAAATAACGGAGTTATTGCAAATAAAAACAAGTACCTAAAAATATATAAATAAGAAAAATGAGAAACTGGAAAGAGAAAGTTATTTGCAATACTATTTATTCCACCAACCAATAGCAATGCCTGGACTGCCAAGCAAAGCACACACCATTGCTTAGCTATACGCCATTGATAATAAACACTAAATATGGTGTACGGCATTGCCAGTAAACCAAACCAGGCTAACAAATATATAGATTTATCCAAAGCCAAAAAAGTAATCATGTTACCAATAAAATAAAAAAAGCCAACTTCGCTCCAGCTCAACCAATTAAAAACTTTTGCCTGCTTACCTGTAAGTATGGCGTTGCAGTTACCCTTTGCAATACCTGTACAAACTTTTTGTAACACGGGATTATTTTTATCAACCTCGTACCAAAGTAATAACGAAGTAACAAATACACCCGCTATTAAAACAAGATATTGCAGGTAAATCCCTGTTACTGAGAAAGACCCAATTGCAATTTTGTTTATCTGGTTAAGTGAAATAATCAATAAGACAGCAATAGCAGCAGCAGGTATAACTGAATTTAGAAATTCTTTGCGCTTGTTTAGTTTATAGTTTTGCTCACCACTATGTTCATCTGGCTCGGCAATAAGGTAAACCCCAGCCCAACTATTTATAAAATCGGTTTTATTTTGTAACACGGTTTTGCCATAATTAGTTTGCCTTTTTTCTATTGTATTGTTTGCTACGCTTGTAACAATTGCCAAAGGGTTCTCTAGATTACTTGTATAAGCTATAAAAGGCGTGGGCAATTCGTCTATCATGGATGGTTCTATTTTTCCGGCACCGTTGGCAATACCCCACTTGTGTAATGAATCGCTTACGCAAAGCAGGCTTGGCCAATCGGGGTGGTTTTGCAGGGTTTCGTTTATAGTATTATTATTTACTTTAACCTTCAACTGTTTAACGAAAGCAATCACAGCTTTAACGTTAGTTTGATAATTTGCAATCATTTTAAAGTATTTTTCTAAGTAGTATTAATATAATTTTAAAAACTTCCCCTCATGACTGTTGTTTTGTTCATTTTTCGAAGTCGTATTTTTCTGTAAAAAGCACAATGCTTTACAATTGCAGAGTATCTCTACGTAATAATACGCCTCCTTATCAATCCTACACTAAGGTATTTAACAGATACTTTCTTAAGATTCTCTCTCGTTTGAAATATATTATCAGCCTTAGTTTCGCAGAATTGCGAAATGCAAATAATCGGGATTGTTGCAAAGAGCCGGATAAGACTCATAAGATTTGATTTAGTATAAACAATAAAATAATAATTATGCAACATTTTGTTGCATAAGTTTTGAGGATTTTCTAATGCTTGCTTGATACTAACTTCTCAGGAAAATGTTATTACAAAAATAAAAGGGTAATTATGGTTAATTTTCTTTTGTGTAATAAACTTAGAACTAATAATTGATACTACCAATTATTTTATAATATTTTTTTGTGAAGTAGAATTTTGTATATGGCTGTGCTCAATCAGCACCAAATACATTGAAATTGCCCACCTTATCAGAATTTAGTGTTATAGTAAAAGTGGTAATAGAAAAAAAATATCCAGTGTTTCAGAATTATTTAAGATAGAGTCTATTTAGGGGATAACAATTTAATAATTGTTTAAAAAAATACTACATCCATATATATATATACCCTAAAAAAAAGCCACCTTTTCAGGCAGCCTTTTATTACATTAAATTTTCCTTTTTACCCCATCACACTTACGCTTACTTCATCGCTCCAAAGGCCAATGCGTTCATCGCCCAGTCGGTAAATGGCTTTGTATTTCCATACCACGCTTTGGCCATTTGCGGGCAAGGGAGCTTTATCTGCAAAATGCGGGTGCATATCTAAGTCTAAAAACTTGTATTCGCCGCTGTTGCCTTCGGCCTTGTGTATTTCAATGCCATCTGCATCGCCTTTTACCCATTGCAGTATGGGTTGCCCTGCCACTAGGTGAATTTTTAAAGCAGGTTTCATAGCTGCAAAATCGGCCGGGCTGGCATTAGCGGTAATGGCTTCAATACCCAAGTCGTGGCCAATGGCCTCGGTGTAAGCCGTATGGTTTTTTATTCGCTGTATAAGTTTTGCCGTGCGGCCACTTATATCGGCACTGGCGGCAGTTGGTGCTGCACCCGGTGGCACCCATACTGGCGTGGCACCCAGGTTTACTTTTTTTGTGCTGATGCGCAGCAGGTTTTTGTACGATGTCCAGTCTTTACTGTGTTGTTTTACACGGTTTTGTACATCAATAACGTAGGCAAAACTTTTACTGTCGGCCTTGACATCAGTAACTTCTGTTGCCGAAAGCTCAAGCAGAGGGGCATAATTGTCTATTTTGCCCGAAAAATTGGATAGCAATGCTGCAAATTGAGCATCGGCTAGTGCGGAAATTTTCATGAGTGTTTATTTTAGGTTAAGAAATACGGAATTAAGGGTTATTACAAAAGATGAAATGTTTTTTGCTAAGGATAAAATTGTTTTTGCCGGGATTTTATTATTTCTTCCCACGCTAAAATGTTTTCATCCATGGATGGAATGTTTTTATCCGTGGATGCTATTCATCTGTCGGGTGCTGAAATTATTTTGGCTTTGCCAAAATAGCTTCATCCGGGGAAGAAATTGTCGCATCTATGGATGGTTTTTTTTTTCCGTGGCTAAAATTTATCTGTCGGTGGCGATAATTATTTTGACACAGCCAGAATAGTTTCATCCAGGTACAAGTACATTTTTTCTTTGTCAAATAACTTTTCATCGGGAGGCAAAACATTTTCATCCTTTGCCAATTCAATATTAAAAAGGCTTCTCTTAAAAAAGATTTAAAGAAAGGTTAATAAAAAATTAAAATGTGTTTTTGATACAAGGGAGAGAAAAATACAATCCGGATATTAAACAAATATGTCAACGCATAAAATAGCGCAGTTTTAATGCTTTACCAATATTGGTCATAAAAAAGCCGCCAAACCTGAGGAGATTAGACGGCATTTTAAATTATAAATAATTACTTAATTGATAGTTACTGTTTGTAAATTTTCATTTAAAGTAACGGTGTAAGTACCGGCTGTGGCAGGTGTTTTAAAGTTACCACCACCTTCCCAGCGGATTGCTCTTGGCGCACCAACAGACTGGCTTCCGCCGCTGTTATCTTCGTAATCAAAAGCACCCCAGTTATTACCCGCAAGAAATTTAATCTCTTTATTTGCTTTGAGTGCAATTGTTAATGTCCAGATGCCATTACCACCGTATGTCATTTGCGGCGATGTTGGAGGATCCCAGTCATTAACGCCCGCCTGATTCATACCATCACCAACCAATCTCATCTCTGTACCCGGACTTGTAAAATATTTTATATTATCCCTGTCGCGGCCATCCCATATTACACGGTAGCGGCCTGCAGTTGCATAATCATTGAAGTTTGATCCATTAACCTGTAAAGTACTTCCATCTCCACCAGCTGTTCCGTAGCTTCTTGTTTCGCTTACACTCTGGCTTCCGTTGTCCCATGCATTGGCATCAATCAATTTCCATCCGCCTGAGGTAAAATTAGTAAGGCCAACAAATAAGTTTGTACCTGAATTACCTAATGCATAAGTTGGAAAAACGCCCGGAGGATTCCATCCTGCACCGGTAGCACCACCCACAAAGCCCATGCGACCCGCAGTGATGTTGTATTGCAATGTGCTGATGTTAACTGATATCCTGTAATAACCTGCAGTAGGTACTGTAAGGTTTGCACCTCCACCAGAAAGCACACCGCCGGAGCCACCATAATTTACATTCCAGCTACGGCCAATGGTAATTTTAAATTCGGCGTTAGCAGGTAAATAAATGTAGATGTAGTACAGTTTATTAAATACACTGCTGCGAAGATCACGTATTAATTCAGGAGCCGTTGGAGGATCCCAATCGTTTCCATTACCTGTTGATGATTGGTAACCACCTGGCAGGTAAACCCGTGCAATGGGTAAATAACTGGTAATAGTTACAAACACAACGTTTGAAAAAGATATTGCACCCAAAGCTGTTACTGCTTTAATTCTGTACTCAACTTTACCGGTATTGCCGCCAGGTATGCCTGAGTTTAAGGCAGTCTGGTTCATTTCGCCCTGCTTTAAAGCCAGCGTGTATAATGAAGCACCCACCGGAATTTCAAATGGTGCCACAAAATTTTTACCAGCCGAATCGTATTGCAAAGTATAAGTTACTGCACCGCTATATCCTTTAAAAGCAGCTTCCCAGCTAAAAGTGTTGGATGCCAGATCAGCATTGGGCAAAGTAACCGTTACAGCAGCATTTGCTGTTATAAGTTTTGCCGGATCTGCAAAAGGAGTAACCATCACTTTTACAACATTGCTCATGTACCTTTCGTTGTTGTTGTTGTAAGATGATATTAATCTTACGTCAATGGATTGCGCAACACCAAGTTTAAAACCAAAACTTAGCAGAATGGCATTTAAGTCTCTGCCGGTAAGTGATGTACTTAAAACTCCGATAACAGTTTTGGTTTTTTCATTGGCAAAATTTTTCCCGGTAGAATCGATTTCCAGGATATATTTTGTGGTAGATGAATCGTTAGAGTACTTAGGATTCGTCCATGAGAAATTAATTACAGCATTGCTGGTATCTGCAATTGTTGGAGCAACAGTAGCAGTAGAACTGCTTAAAACGGGTGATACGCCTAAAGCGTAAACCGGTAGTGCATCAACCTTTGTAAGATTATCAACCTTGTTACAGGCAGAAAAGAACGCCAACATACCAAGTACTGCAACCAGGATTTTTGAAAAAGATTTCATAATTATTTTTTTTAAAGAGTTTAATCAAAAATTAACGGGATCGTTTTTATTGTACTGTCCATTTTCCCGTTTTAAAATCTACAGTAATTTTGTAGATTCCACTGGTAGCAGGTGCCTTCATATCACCACCATCAGGTTTAAAATCATCTCCATTAACACTATTTGCATTATTTGAACCTGTAAATCCGTATTTCGCTGCCCAACTTCCGTACGCTGGCAGAAAGAGATATGAATTATTAGCAGATAAGGCAATAGTAAGCTCAAATTTTGAAGAGCTTATTTTAGTAAATTTTTGGGATGCCCCTGTTCCATCAGTTGCACACCCACACTGCCAGCTTAAGGGCGTAGCACTACCGGTAATGTATAGATTAGCAGGTACAGGAAATACTACATCAAGATATGGAGTAACAATAATTTTAATTACATTAGAATACACTGGAATTGATGAATTGGCCAATGTTGCTTTTATCCTCATTTCCATATTATGCGGTACATTTTCAATTAATCCCATGGCCAGTAACTTAGCATTCAATTCTCCCACTGTAAAACCAAAAGTAAGGTCTTTCGCTATTGCTGTTTCACTTTTTCCGGGATTAGTGAAATTAGAATTTGTAGTATCTATCTGCAGGATATAATTTACATCCTGAGAACTAGGGCCTGTAGTAAACTGATAGTTTGGATTTGTCCAGTTAAATGTAACTGCTGGATTATTCTTATTGGCAATAAGTAAAACCATTGGAGCAGTTGATGAGGCAGTAAGTACCGGATTTGTTGCTCCAGTATAATACACTTTGTTCTCATCTTTTTTGCAGGCTACAAATACAGTTGCAATTAAGACAGTGCCGAAAAGTAATTTTATAAAATTTTTCATATAAAACAGTTTTAATTATTTTAAATTAATAGCCAGTGTTTTGTGTAAGGTTAGGGTTAGCTACAATATTTGATGCTGGTACAGGAAACAGGTTGTATTTAGCATCAACTGCTGTACCTGATGATACATTACCCTTCCATGGCCATAAATATGTCCCTGTTGTAAGCAATCCGTAACGGATAAGATCCGTGCGGCGGTGTCCTTCCCAATATAATTCCCTTCCACGCTCATCAAGCACAAACTGCAGGTTTAACTGCCCGGCAGAAATATTGCCGGTAGCATTTCCATAAGCCCTTGTGCGTATTGTATTGATGTATCCAAGTGCTGTTGTTGCATCGCCACCTGTACCGCCACGCAGAACTGCTTCGGCATAAATGAGGTACATTTCTGATAAACGGAAAATAGGGAAATCAATATCTGCAAATTCTTTTCTTGAATCTGAAACAGGATTTCCGTCAGAGCGCAGATTTACCCATTTTTGTACGTGAGGCCCCTGGTCAAAATTGCTGAGGTCTGTAATAACTAACTGTGCAGGGCTTGTACCATATTTTGATGTGGTAAACATGGCACGCTTATCTGTAGCCCCGGTAAGGTCTGCAAAAAGATTGACAAATGCTGAAGTTGATCTGTAACCATACCAGCCTCCGCCCACTCCATATTGTGCACCTTCATCACCACATGCTGCATGTACAAAAAAGGTTGTATTACCATAAGCCTGTGTGCGTAAACCATCACAATTAACTGCAAACATAAATTCATCTTTTGCTTTATCATTATCGGCCATAAATACTTTACGGTATCCATTGTATAAAGTATAACCTGCACCAATTACTTTTTTAGAATAAGTAACCGCTTCTGTGTATTTGGGTGTGCCGGTGTAAACAGCTGCATTCAGGTACATACGTGCAAGTAATGCCCAGGCTGCTCCCTGATCTACCCTGCCGTATTCAATTGTTTTGGCAGGGGCAAGATCTGCATCTATAGCTAACAATTCTTTTTCAATGTAAGCAAACAGATCTGCACGGTTTATTTCTTTTGGCAAAGCTGTACCTATTGCATCTGCCTCTGTTATAAAAGTAGATTTACCAAACAGATCCATCATTACCCAGTAATTAAATGCACGTAAAAAACGCACTTCAGCTACCGACTTTTTTATATCTGCAGCATCGGCACCGCTAATGCCTCTTTCTGCAAGCTTGGCATCAGTGCTTTCACGCAGGTACTCATTTATTAAGGTAATATTGTAAACAGGACGTGCATAAATTCCTTTTAAAAAAGGATCGGCACTCGTCCATTTTAAACCATGAAAATCCTTGATGGTCTGGTCGTTCCAGGCAACAACTGCTTCATCAGTTGGCAGTTCGTTACAGTTAAAAAACATCCTGATGAATGCCACCTGCGATCCTTCATCCAAACCACCACTGATATCGGGATTGCCTGCAGGCCCCGCATTACCGGTTATAGCAAGTGTACCATAAATTTTTGCCAGTACACTTTTGTAGCCTGCCGGAGTTGAAAATGCTTTTTCAGGAGTAAGATCGTTTGTTGGATACAGATCTAACTTTTTGGCGCATGATGCTGCAACAATGATTGCAACAAACCCAACTGCCAGAAATTTTAATAAATTATTTTTCATATCAATCGTTATTTAATAATTAAAAATCTAAATTAAAGCCTAAAGAATAAGTTCGTGGTCTTGGATAAATATTGTTATCTACACCTGTATCATTTGAGTTTTCCGGATCAAGTCCTTTGTACTTAGTTATGATAAATACATTTTGAACACTGGCCGCAATACGCAGGCTGGCTTTGCCTTTCATTATCTTACCCCAGTTATAACCCAGGTTAATATTATCAAGCCTGAAGAAAGAAGCATTCTCAATGTAATAATCTGATAGATACTGATTATTTGAGAAATTGGTTTCCAGGTAATTTGATGATGCATTACCAATAAAGTTGATCGGATTTTTGATCTGCCTTAACACACCGTTATTAGAATTGAAATTATTATACAAATAAGATCCAAACGCACCATGACCTGCAATGCCCAAAGAGTATTTTTTATAAGTAACCTGTGTGCTTAACCCTACAAAAACATCTGCAGCAGGTTTCTTATAATAGTAGCGGTCTTTCTGGTCAATGGTTCCGTCACGATTTAAATCTTCATAAAGTCCTTCAATTGGATTGCCGGATCCATCATAAACCTGTTTAAAAACAAAATATGCGAAAGGACTGTATCCTACATTAAATCTTCCAATGTTGTTTCCTGTACCACCAGATATACCGCTTACTTCAATTCCTTTAAAATTTGGATCCTGTTGTTTTAGCAGGTTGGTAATTTCCCGGGTATTATAAGTAAAGTTGAAACCTAAGTCCCAGGTTAAATTTTTCTTTTTAACCGGCACTGTGTTCAGTGTAAATTCAACTCCTTTATTTTCCATATTACCAACATTGGTTAATAACTGAATATCAAAATTACCACCTGCTGCAACCGGTACTACACTTAACAGGTCTTTTGTTTTTTTGATGTAATAATCAACCGAACCAGATATTCTGTTATTCAGAAATCCAAAATCAAGCCCAACGTTTGTTGTGGCAGTACTTTCCCATCTTCTTTCGGGATCGTAAGCTGAAGGACGCAAAAAGCTATAGTAAGTATTACCAAACTGGTATTGAGCTGCCGAATTACTTTGTGAATAATAAGGCAGGTAAGAATAATAAGGAATTCCATCCTGCTGGCCGGTAGAACCCCAGCCCAGTCTTAATTTCAAGTCACTGATTACATTTACAGATTTAAAGAAATCATCTTTCAGTTTCCACGCTGCTGCTACTGCCGGAAAATAACCTACACGGTTTTCTCTTGAAAATTTTGAACTTGCATCCCTGCGTAAAGAAGCTGTTATTAAATACTTATTGGCTATGGAAAGATTAATTCTTCCAAGGTATGATTCTAACCTATATTGAGGCTTGTCGGTAAGAAAAGTTGGTACACTACCAGCAATGGTATCTTTTCTTTGTGGATTAGCTACATCAGCAATCGGGCGATAACTGAATGAAGCAAAATTCTTAACGTTTGTAACAAAATCCTGGTAACTATGACCCACCAATACATCAACTTTTGTTTTTAAACTTTTAACATCTTTACTGTAAAAAAGCTGAATATCTGTAATGGTGTTTGTTTTCTTTTGCTCGTAATGTGTTTTACGTCCGCCGGTTTTGTAATTGGTTGCAGATGCAGAATCTACATTGTCATTACCGCTTCCGCTTGCATTATCAACACCAAAGTTAAACAGAACATGCATGTCGGGAAACCAATGAATTTTATAATCAAGTTGTACGTTACCCACAAAACGGTTAACGCTCGATTTGTTGTTACGCTGATTCAATAATGCCACCGGGTTACGTGTAGCCAGGTCAATCAATGTTCCATTAGCATCAAGCCATTCCCTGTATCCGCCAAATTTGCCTGTATTAGATTCAACAGTTTGCGTTGGATCAAAAGCTATGGCAGAACCGATTGCACCGCCATCGGCAAAATTATTTTTAGTATTGCTGTATTTTAAAGCGAGGTTAACACTTAAATGATCATCTAAAAATTTAGGAGATAAATTTAAAGAACCTGTAAACCTGTCGAACTTATCAGTTTTTAAAATACCAGCCTGGTTTAAATAACCGATAGAAGCTCTGAAAGGAATGTTTTTAAAAGCACCGCTGGCGCTGATATTATTATCCCAACCAAAAGCGGCACGGTAAATTTCTTTTTGCCAGTCTGTATTGGCGGTACCCAATAAGTTTTTAAAAGTATTGCTACCGCTTTTTGCAGCATCGGCAGTTATAATTGCCCTTACTTCATCTCCGGAAAGTACTTTAACAGTTTTACCCACAATACCAGAAGAAAGCTGTGTGTTATAGTTAAATCTTACTTTCCCTTTGGTGCCCTTTTTTGTTGTAATAATCAAAACACCGTTTGATGCTCTTGAACCGTATAAAGCTGTTGCAGATGCATCTTTTAATACCGAAATAGATTCAATATCATTAGGGTTGATCGTATTTAAAAAATTCCCGGAACCGGAAATTTCTTTACCATCAGGTCCTCTACTTTCAACGGGTACACCATCAATAACCAATAACGGATCGTTACTTGCATTAAGCGAAGCTCCACCCCTGATTCTTATTCTGCTGCCACCGCCGGGAGAACCTCCGCCATTTGTAATTTCCAGCCCGGCAACTTTACCTTGCAGCAGTTGCTCAGATGAATTAACCACACCTTTCTGAAAATCCTTTGCTGATACCGAAGTAACAGAACCGGTAAGATCTCCCTTGCGCTTTGTACCATAAGCAACCACCACCAGTTCATCTAACTGCTGGTTAACTTTTGCCATTGTAACATTAACTACGGGTTTGCCAATTGTATTTACCTCCTGCTGGGCAAAACCAACAGACGAAAATACCAGCGTAGCCGATGCCGGCGCATTGATTTTAAATGAACCGTCCGCTTCTGTCTGCGTGGCAGTTTTGGTTCCTTTTACGGTTACAGTTACACCGGATACAGGAGTCCCATCCTTTGAATCGGTAACTTTACCCGTAAGTACATTTTGGGAAAATGCCGCCAGCGATAGCAGTGTCATCACACAGGACAGCATTAGTTTAAAGTAGTTTTTTCTCATAAAACAAGCTTTTCGTTTTTTAAAAATTAGCAATCGTAAATACTGTGTACTTTTTACACAAATAGAATGTGTATAAAGTACACAAATTAGCACTTTTTCCGGATTAACAATTATTTGTTAATTTATTTTTTTTGGAAAATTTCGTTTTGTTAAACACGGTGTCTGATAAAGCCTTAATAATCAAACCATATAGATGAAAAGGGTAATTTCTGTTACTAAAAATCAATACCCACCCACTTCTTCTTTTTCTTTTCGTACTTGTTATAATTGAAATTGTAGAGCTTGCCCGGGCGGTGCGGTACATCTTGTTCCATCTGTTCAATATCAACCAGAAAATCCATGGCAAAAAACTTTTTACGGAAGTTACGCCGGTCCATTTTAGTATCTAAAATGGCTTCATAAACATTTTGCAATTCACGTAACGAGAATTTTTTTGGTAGTAGGCTGAATGCAAGCGGATGCTCCTGTACACGTCTTTGCAATTGTTCATAACTGCTGTCCAAAATTTGTTTGTGGTCAAAAGCCAGTTCGGTAATATCATTTACATCATGCCAGTGCAATTCGTTATCTAAAATTTTTAATTTATGATGCTGAATATTTATGAGCGAATAATAAACTACACTGATTACCCTGCCGGCAGGGTGGCGGTTAAGTGCACCAAAGGTTTTAACCTGCTCCAGGTAAACATCATCAAGGCCGGTACGCTCTTTTAAAATACGGTTGGCAGCAGAATCAAGTTCTTCATCCGGAGCTACCAAATCACCCAGTAAAGACCATAAGCCTTGGAATTTTTTAAGATCACTTCTTATCAATAATACCTTCAGCTTATTTTCATCAAACCCAAAAATTACACAGTCAACGGATAATGCTATTCTGTTAATATTGTTTATCTCTGTCTCTATAACAGACAGTGTTTTAATATTTGCAGATTGGTTTTTATGTTTAGGAACAGCCATGTGGATTTTCATTAATTTTTTTGTTAATTAATATTTTACAAATTTAATCACGTTGCCTTTTTTGTTTTGCTTAAGCTGAAGAAAATAAACACCTTTTGCAAGTTTACCCAATTGGCTGGTAACCGGCATTTGATATTGACCGCTTATCTGGCTGGTATTTAAAAGTGTTAATACCCGTTGCCCTTGTGGGTTATACACTTCAATACTTACTCTGCCATTATCTGCAAGTATGTAATCAATAAGTGCATTACCATTTACGGGGTTAGGAGATATTTTAATACCATACCCACTCTTAAGATTTGTTATTTGATTGTTGTGTGCTGTTGTGCTGAATTGCGCTGCACTGTAATTATTAACTGCTGTTGCAGCACAGTTTGCACTTACCCGCCAATCGTATAATGTAGCAGGCGCAAGGTTGCCCACACTAACTGATCCAGTGTTGATTCCGTTTGCCGCATTTGTCCATGCACCAGATGTAGCTACTCTGTAATCTACGGTATAAAAATTACCCGGAGTAACCGTCCAGTTAAGAACAGCAGAAGTTGTGGTGATAGCGGTAACGTTTAAACCGGTTGCTGCCGTAGGTGTGGCTGTTACAATTACATTTATGACAGCTCTTGGCCCTTCGCCACAATTGTTAGATTGGCTTACATAATATGTTGTGTTACCAGGCCCAGTAGTTACCGGTGTTGGTGCGGTTGTGCTGGCTGTACCGCCTGTTGCAACTGTGTACCATTTAAGCGTGTTACCGGTTGCTGTTAACGGTATAGCTGTAGAATTCTGGCAATAAGTTATGGGAGAAATTACCCCCGGAGCCGCAGGAAGCCCTGTTATATTTACAGCAATTACTGCACGCTGACTTTCGCAGCCATTGGCCGATTGTGTTACATAATAATTTGTACTACCTGCTGTTGCAGTTGATGGTATTGGTGCGGTTGCGGTACCAGTACCACCTGTTGCAACGCTGTACCACAAAAGATTGGTGCCTGTAGCAGTTAAAGCTGTTGCTGTTGCATTCTGGCAATAAGTAACCGGTGTTGTTACCGTTGGTAGCGCTGGTGCTGCATTTACAGTTACCGTTATTGCAGCACGTGGACTTTCGCAACCGTTATTTGATTGACTTACAAAATAAATGCTGTTGCCTGCTGTTGCAGTTGATGGCGTTGGTGCGGTAGCACTGCCGGTACCACCGGCAGCAACAGTGTACCATAAAAGATTGGTACCGGTTGCTGTTAATGATGTTGCTGTTACATTCTGGCAATACGTAACCGGACTGGTTACCGTTGGTGCAGCAGGTATTGCAGAAACGTTTACAACAATTACTGCCCTTGGGCTTTCACCACAACTCTGCGTTTGACTTACATAATATGATGTGCTGCCGATAGTTGTTGTTGAAGGTGTTGGTGCTGTTGCACTACCTGTACCGCCGGTTGCAACAGTGTACCATAAAAGATTTGTACCTGTTGCAGTTAAAGCTGCTGCTGTTGCATTCTGGCAATAATTTACCGGAGTTGTTACATTTGGTGCCGGTGTTGTTGCCGTAACATTTACTACAATTGGTAAACGTGGACTTTCGCAACTGCCTATTGTTTGTGTTACATAATAAGTAGTGCTGCCAATGGTTGTGGTAGATGGTATGGGTGCTGTTGGGCTGCCTGTACCACCAGTAGCAGTTGTGTACCAAAGCAAATTGCTGCCGGTTGCCTGCAAAGCAGTTGCGGTTGCATTCTGACAATAGTTAACCGGGCTTGTTGCCGTTGGTGCTGCAGTTGCACACACAGGTACACTTACATAAATGTGATATTCGCCTGGCTGAAGTGTGATACTTTGCGATGCGGCTGTTAAGGTAAAATTATTGCCTGTAACTCCATTGAGGCCAGTAGTTGTACCATTGCTGATATAATTTGTCCAGTTGCCGGTTGCCTGAAAAGTGATTGTTTTGGTTTGAGGAATTACATCCATATTGGCAATTGCAGTTACTTTTATTCCAGCACTATTGGGGTCGGCAATTTGAAATAATTTTACGAGGCCGCTGTTAAAATCGTAGGTAAATGTGGTATTGTTAAAAACAGCAGGATTATTTAAACGTAGTTGTAAAATACTTTTATAGGCGTTGTACAAATGAACCCTCTCCGGCACCAGCATATACTCCCAGCGTGGTGGTTTATTAGCAAGATTTGATCCGCCAAAATTTAATGGCACATCGTAACCACGCTCTTCAAACTGCCAGATCATTTTTGGGCCTGGCACTGTAAAGAAAACTGTTGCCGCAGCTTCTTCTCTTGCCAAAGCTGTATTTAATGATCTTACGTTATAACTTCCTGATGAATTGCCGAAAGTTATATTTTTATACATCGTTCTTTCTTCATCATGGCTTTCCATATAGCCCATTACGCCTGGATTATTAAATGCCCGTTGCGGACTGTTGTATGCAATGGCAGATATATCTGAATTGGACACAAAGCCCATGGTACATTGGTTATAGGTAAAATTGCTGTTACCCCACAACATAAAACCATAAGCCGCATACTCCTGCTCTTCCTGGCAGGGTTGTGTGCCTAAAAACTCAATGATCATGTAGGTGTTTGGATGCGAAGGCACCACTGCATCGTAATATCTTTTTAAATTAGCTACCCGGCTTGCATCATAATTTTCCACCGTGGTGGTGTTGGTAACGGTTTGTGTAAATCCTTTACCAAGATCTAACCTGTAACCATCAACCCTGTATTCATCTACCCAAAAATTAAGTGAACGGCTTACCAGGTATTGCGTTGCTGTTGAAGTATGATTAAAATCGTTGAACACACTGTAAGGATGTGGTGCGGTAACATTCAGCCACGGGTTGTTGGGTGCTGGCCGGTTATTAGCTGCATCCCAATACATTTTTGCCTGTGGTGCATTGCCGGTGCAGTGATTGTACACGACATCCAGTATAACAGCAATACCATTCAGGTGACATTTATCAATAAATTCCTTCAGCTTATTTTTTGTGCCGTAATATTTATCGGGTGCAAAATAAAATGAGGGATTGTAACCCCAGCTTTCGTTTCCATCAAATTCATTGATTGGCATTAATTCAATTGAATTGATGCCTATATTTTTGAGGTATGGTAAAGAGTCAATCAAAGACTGATAGCTATGCTCTGCAGTAAAATCCCTGATGAGCAATTCATAAGTCATCAGATTTTTTTTATCAGGCTTCACAAAATTATTTACCTGCCAGTTGTATTGCGGCTCTGCCGTTTGAAAAATACCCACAAGCCCTGTTGTTAAGCCCGTTGGATAAGGTTTAAGGTTGGGATATGTTGTTGCATTGATAAAACCATCATTATCCGGATCCAGCACTTTTTGGGTATATGGATCGGCTGTTTTAATGCTGTTATCAATCAAATACTGATACCCGTATTCCTGGCCGGCTGTAAGACCGGTTAGTGTTATCCAAAAATAATTTCCATCAGGCGTTTTGTTCATCTGGTAAGTACACTGGTTTGTCCAGTTAGAAAAATCGCCCAGCACAATCACATTATTTTTACCGGGTGCAAACAAAACCAAGGTAACCGAAGTGTTGGAGATATAGTTAATGCCTTCAACAGCACCGGATGGCAAAGGTGCCACATTGGTAGCCGGTGGAATATAAAAACTGAATGAATCTTTTACAATTACTGATCCATTATTTCCTTCCAGAAAAACCTGGTGGCTACATGCTGTTGCAATTGTTGGGTTTGCAGCAATTGTAGTTGCATTTGCTGCTGTGTTTATTGTGGTACCATCTAATTTTAATGTAAGATTTGAATTTGCAGATGCTACACCCGCAATATTGATACTTCCGCCAACAGCGACTGTTAGAGGTTCAAGCCAGGGAATATATCTTGGCTCAAAAGGTGGTAGATTTAAACGTACTCCATATTCTGCATTACCATACACTGGTATATACATATCACTTACATCTGAATTTACCTGCTTTAAAGTGCCGGTTGCATTTCTAAAAATACAGGTAACTTTTTTTATTGTTTCGCCGGCAGGCACACCAAAAAAGGAACGAATATTTGTTATAGTATATTGATATTTGTTTCCCCCAAGCGGCGTGGCTCTTGCCAATGGATCTGCGGTGGCCCAGGTAAATTTTACATATTTCCAATCGCTGGGGCCAGTGCTTAAATTCGTAATTACGCCAATATGCACATACACATTGTTGGAGTTGCCTCCTTCAAAATTCAATAAACCCTGGTTACCCTTTGTACAGTCAATGGTAAAACTTAAGGTAGAGTTATCAACGGGAAATTCGGGAGTCCAGCTCAACAGTCGTTGGGCGTTAACTGAAAATCCGATGCATAAAATGAGGATTAAAAAGATATACTTTTTCATGTAGCAGGCGTTTAATGTGTAAAATAAACACATTATGCGGAAATTACAAAAAATCATTTTCCATTTACGCCAGCCTTTCTATTTAATAAGTTCGTACACATTACTTTTATAAGAGTCCAAATCAAAATCCTGTATAGTGGTAACCGATCCTGTAAGTATATTTTTCATTTTATTGAAGCCTTTTGTTCTTTCTGCAAACCTGTTTAATGCTACTGTTTTTTTATCTTTTGCGGTGTTCATTACAGTCATTACAGTTTGCTTATCATCGTACCTGAAATACACATACACACCATCCTGCGGAGTAAACTGCATCATTTTACCGGTAGTAATAGCCGATGAATTTTTACGGTAGTTTGCCAATGTTGCAATATGATTCCATATCTCGTTTTCTTTTGCATTGCGGCCTGCGGAAGTAAATTTATTCACTTTGTCTGCTTTCCAGCCGCCCAGAAAATCCTGACGTACATAGCCATCGTTGGGGCTTGTAGTGCCCGTCATGCCTATCTCTGCACCATAATAAAACTGAGGAACTCCCCTGCAGGTTAATAACCAATTGATAGCGGTTTTATATTTTTCCATGTCTTCATTAACAACAGAATAAAACCTGGCCATATCATGATTGTCCAAAAAGATAACATTACGCATGGGGTCTTTATAAACAAAATCCTGTGCAAGTGCAGTATATAAATTATTTACGCCATCAGTCCAGCCAAAATCTTTGGTCATGGCATCGGTAATGCCCCAGAGGGTTTGAAAATCGGTAGCGGCCTGCAGGTTGCTTTTAAAAGGTATGTTGTAATTATTCTGTACAAAATAACTCTGGTTGGGCACGCCATGTACCCAGGTTTCGCCAAACAATGTAATTTTTGGATACTCATTCATCAATACTTTATTGCAGCGGTTCATAAATTCCAGATCATTGTAAGCGTATGTATCAATGCGCCAGCCATCAATACCAAACTCCTCTACCGTCCACAATGCATGCTCAATTAAAAAATTTGCAACGTAAGGATTGTTTTGATTGAGATCGGGCATCTGTTTAACAAACCAGCCATCAGCCATTATTTTTACATCGGCCTTACTGGCATATGGATCAAAAAGCACCTGATCTTTATAACTCGTTTGTGTAAAGTTGGGCCATTGATGCAGCCAGTCATTCATAGGGGGATCTAACACCGTAAAATGTTTTATGCCTACATGATTGTACACGGCATCCTGTATAATTTTCATTCCCTTTTTATGAGTGGCATCAACCAATTCGTTGTAGGCTTTATCGCCTCCGAGGCGTGGATCTACTTTATAATGATTGGTAAATGCATAACCATGTTCGGTACGGTCGTCCATATCATTTTCTATAACCGGGTTAAGCCACAATGCAGTAACACCAAGGGATTGCAGGTAATCCAGGTGATTTTGTATGCCTTTTAAATCGCCGCCGTGGCGGTTAAAAACAGTATCCCTGTTTAAGGTTTGATCTCTCATACCTGCTACACGGTCATTGCTTTCATCGCCGTTACTAAACCGATCAGGCATAATGAGATACATAAAATCTTTTGATGTAACGCCTTGTGCAAATGATGATCCGTTGCCGGAGCGACGGGGCTTTAATTCGTAATTAATTGAAAAACATTCTGACAAGGAAATGAAAACGAAATCAATTTTTATTTTACCAGGCTTTGCCGTAGGTGAAATTTCGAGGTCAAGAAATATATATTTTCTGTTTTCTACCTTATGAATATTTGTAAGCTTTACTCCCGGATAATTTATTTTTACAGTAGATTTATTAGCCCAAACATTCAGACTACTTTGTGAATGCACCATTACTTGTACCTTATTCCATTTCATGCCGGTCCACCAGTGTGTGGGGTAGCATTGGTATTGATCCTGCGAAAAAGCAGCAACAGAAAATAAAAACGTAACAACAAAAAGCAAAATCCGTTTCATGACTAATCTTTTTCTTTTAATAAAAAATAACAGAGCAGAGCGGCGATGATCATTAACACGCCGCCAATTTGTACTGCAGCAAGACGGTCGTTATGTAAAACATTTTTCATCACCCAACCAAAACCAAGCGACGCAATTATTTCGGGCAACACAATAAAGAAGTTAAAGATGCCCATGTACACACCAATTTTATTTTCGGGCAAAACTCCACTAAGCATAGCATAAGGCATGCTCAGAATGCTTGCCCAGGCTATACCTACACCGGTCATACAACCAAAAAGCATGTATTTATTTTCTACAAAAGCAACGCTTATTAAACCAATGGCACCACAAAAAAGACAAACACTGTGCGTTAGTTTGCGGCCCAGTTTATTGGCAATGGAAGGAAGAATGAATGCAAATAAGAAAGTTACAACGTTGTAAAAAGAAAGTGTAAGTCCACCAAAGTTTGTGCCTTGTCCGTATAGAGGATCTGTTTCGCTGGTTGCATGAAAAATATTTCTTGCAACTGCAGTGTTGTAATAAAACCACATTAAAAATAATCCCGGCCAGGTAAAAAACTGAACTAAGGAAAGTATTTTCATTTTTCGTGGCATGTTAGCAATAGCGTGTAAAATTTCCTTAATGCCGCCACCAAAACCACGATTGGATTCCTGTACTTTTTCTTTAAAACCTAAATCCGGTGGTGGATATTCTTTAGAAGTAAATACAGTATACAAAACAGCAGATAAAAAGAAGAACGCACCAATATAAAAACTCCATTTTACATTGTCAGGAATTATACCACTTGCCGCAGTTGAACTAAATCCAAACCAGTTGGTCATCATATAAGGTAAGGCCGATGCGATACTTCCACCCAGACCAATCATCAGGCTTTGCATTACAAATCCTTGCGTGCGCTGCTTTTCATTCAGTTTATCTGCCACAAAAGCCCGGAAAGGTTCCATAGCCACATTACCAAAAACATCCATTATCCAAAGCAATCCTGCGGCCATCCACAACACGCTGCTGTGAGGCATAAAAACCAATGCGATGGTACTGAAAATTGCACCAATTAAAAAGTAAGGCCGCCTTCTGCCGAATTTAGGATGCCAGGTACGATCACTCATATAACCGATTATCGGTTGCACAAGTAAACCCGTTAATGGTGCTGCCAGAAAAAGTAAAGGAATATCATCTGCATTAGCATGAAGATGTTCATAAATGGGTCCCATGTTGGCTCTTTGCAGATCCCAGCCAAACTGGATCCCAAAAAAACCAACACTCATATTTATAATTTGCGAAAGACTTAGTTTGGGTTTTTCCCATTGAGCAATTTCAGACATAGCAATCGTTTTTATATTTGAAGCAATTGTGTAAAAAATACACTTCGCTAAAAATACAATAAAATATTACCTGGCAAAAATTATTCTGCTGATTGTGTTAATTAATTCAAATTAATTATTGATAGTCGTAAACAATATAACCCCATGGTTCTATACTAAAAGAGTGGCTTGCATTTACTTTTTCTTTTACTCCCATAAATACATTCATAGGCTCGCCATCAATAGCTGCATCGTTGATGGTAAATTTTTGTGGCTGCTTTGATAAGTTTAAAATCACCACCACTTTATGTCCGCCCTTTTCTCTCTTATAACTGTATACGGCACTGTCAGCCGATGAAGTAAGTTTTTTATAACTAGCATCCGCAGCCAGTGCTGCATTGGATTTGCGCAGACTGAGCAATGTTTTATAAAACGGAGCCATCGGGTATGTATCATCCCATACAATAGTATCTTTTACAAAAAATTTCAGGCGTTTTTTATTCATCGCTTCCTGGCCGCTGTAAATAAGTGGTACGCTTTGGTACATGGTTTGAGAAAATACTGCAAAGGTTTTAAAAGCATCTCCGTATTTTTCAAACTCCGTTCCGTTCCAGCTATTCTCATCATGATTAGCAGTAAAAAAAAGCCGGTAAGCGGTTTTAGGATATTTTGCAATATCTGCATTGATGATTGAATCAAATTGCCGAACTGTTTTTTTACCAGCATATAAATCGGCCGTTGCACTCATCATATTCCATGCATACAATTCATCAAAACCGGCGCCATATAATTCCAGGTTATCTCCTTCGGCCAGCATAAACAAGGGTTTTATTTTTCGCAACTCAGTTATGCATGTTTTCCAAAAATCAACCGGTACTTCGCCTGCAACATCGCATCTAAAACCATCAATACCGGTTTCTGTTACCCAAAATTTCATCGCATCAATCATGCTGTCTCTTAACTCCGGATTTTTATAATTCAATTTACGTACGTCAGTCCAGTCGAAGGGTGCAATGGCTTTTCCCAAAGAATCTTTTGCATAAAAATCCGGGTGCATTTTCATCCAGTGATTGTCGGGCGAAGAATGATTGGCAACCCAATCAGTAATTACTTTAAAGCCCATTTCATGTGCATGTTTTACAAAAGTTTTCCAATCATCCATGTTTCCATAATCAGGGTTAAATCCTTTATAATCTTTAACGGCGTAGTAACTGCCTAATTCTTTTTCTGTCATTTTTCTACCCTCTAAACCGATGGGGGTAATGGGCATAAACCACAATATTTCTACACCCATATCTTTTAAACGGGGCAAATGCTTTTCAAAAGCTGTAATGCTGCCGGATGCAGAATATTGTCGCAAGTTTACTTCGTAAATATTGCTTTGGGCAGTCCACGACTGGTGTCCATCGGTTTCAACAGCTGCTTCCTTCTCTTTTTCCTTTTGATTGTTGTTGCAGCTTTCGCTTATACAGAAAATAATTGCAAGCGATAATGCAGTTGCCAGGTATTGTTTTTTCATAAAGCTTATTTTTTGAAAGTTAACAATATTATCCGCAGGCAAAAAAATCTTTTTAGTGATAAATAAAATCAGCCCATTTTGTTTAAGAAAAAAATATAGGAATGAATACAGTATTTATTTTCCGGTAGCTTT
>JANMBZ010000078.1:0-5129 GCA_031360765.1 Chitinophagaceae bacterium | reverse complement strand
TGGTCATGATTTTATCTTCTCAAACTTTCTACAATACTGTGAGCGCCTTTATTTAATATTTGCTGTGCGGCAATGGTTCCAAAATTATATCCGCATTCATCCAGCGGACAATCCAATGCTATCTCTGCTTTTTCTTTTCCATCCGGTGAAAAAATATTCCCCCTGAAGTGGATCACATTATCATTGATTTCTGCCAATGCGCTGATGGGTGTAGAGCATCCACCGAGCAAGGTTCTCAAAAAATCCCGTTCAATTTTAGTACATAATGCAGTAACATCATCATTGAAATTTGAACAGGCCTGTAAGTAATAATCATCAGCTTCCCTGCATGCTATCATGATTGCACCCTGCGCAGGTGCTGGTAACATCCAATCTAATTCAATACTGTTTTTCGGACGAAGGTTAATACGATCCAAACCTGCTGCAGCAAAGATGGCACCGGTCCAGTTACTTTCTGTTACTTTTCGCAACCTCGTATTTACATTTCCACGAAGCACTTCAATGGTATGATTGGGATAGCGGTGTAACCATTGCGCTTTGCGGCGAATGCTGCTGGTGGCAATAACAGAAGCTGATTGAAAGTTATTCAGAAAATCAGTATTTTCTTTATAAACCAACAGGTCTTTATAAGAAGCTCTTTTTAATACAGCTGATTGAACAAGGCCTCCGGCTAACTGCGTTGGCACGTCTTTCATAGAATGTACAGCAAGGTCAATTTTATCATTCAGCAAAGCGGTATCTAAACTTCGGGTAAACACACCCTGTACGCCCATTTCATATAAAGGAGTTACCAGGTCAATATCTCCTTCACTTTTTATAAAAACCAGTTCAGCATCAAAACCATGTTGCGCTAAAAGTTCCTTTACCCGGGTTGCCTGCCATACAGCCAGCTGGCTCTCCCTGGTGCCGATCCTGATCAGTTTGCGCATGATGAATTATTTACGCCAACTCCAATATATTCATTAATGGCTTCAATATAGTTACAGCCCAATTCGTTCCGGACACGCATTTTCAGAGCCAGGCCAGTGATTACTTTCTGAATTATTTCTTCATCATTTGTTTTATGCACAGAAATGGCAAAGCAGGAAGTATATAAATCACAGGATTGCATAGCTATCAGTTTATTTTTAACAGCCTTAAGTAACGGCACATTTTTACGCATCTCATGCCAGTCCATAAATTCATCAACGTGTTCTGCAATTATACATTTTGCTTTAGGAATTTCTGCTTCCCTTTTATGAAAGGTTTCATCTTTTATCTTTGATAGTTCATCAACATTTACCAACGTTATATTTGGTAATTTTTGGGCGGCACTCTCAACGTTATAAGGAATCGAAAGGTCGATAATAAGTTTATCTCCGTTGTTATCCAGGTGCGATTTAAGGATGACGGGTACATCTGAATTAGTGGCTACCAGAATAATGTCGGCTATTTTTACATTTGCTGCCAGGTCATCAAGCAAAGCAAATTTCAATCCCAGCTCATCTGCCAATTCTTTTGCTTTACCGGCTGTACGGTTAATGAGTGTAATATCTTTTGCACCCAGGTAGTCAACCAGATTTTTACAGGTATTACTGCCAATCTTACCGGTACCCAGCAATAATATTTTTTTATCCTCGATAGAACTAAATTTTTCTTTTATGAACTGAACTGCAGCAAAGGAAACAGAAACAGTTCCGCTGCTTAACGCTGTGGAGGTTTTAATTTCTTTAGACGCCTTTAAAACTTCATTCACCAGCCTTTCCATATTGGCACCAATAAAATTATGCACTTTCGAAAACTTAACCACTTTTTTGATCTGTCCAACGATCTCATAATCACCTAATATTTGCGAATCTAATCCTGCAGCTACATTAAAAAGCTGTTCAATTGCATCTTTTCCTTTTTTTATGTAAGCGATATCACAAAAAGTTTCATAGCTGCCTTCTGTTTGTGTACATAGGAGCTGACGAAGCAGGTCTGCGTTTTCTGCAAATCCGTAAATTTCAGTCCGGTTGCATGTTGAAAGAATAAAAATTTCGTGTATGTTGTATTGTGGTGCAAGTGCTAAAACAGCAGCATATTTTTCATCATTGATGGCAAATTGACCGCGGAGCTCAGCATCGGTCTTCTTATAATTTATACCGGCAATAAAGAAGTTTGCTATGTCTGTATGTTTCTTTGTGAACATGTTTTAAAACACTTGAAAGATTGTAATGCAAAAATAATGTTGTTCGTTGCGCTAATGTAATTTCCGTGTCATTGCATTGTCATTTCTGTACTTGATCTTTATCATTTCCGAATGTGAGCAAAATCATTTTTGCATTTGAAATACTTATTCAGCAGGAATGCTTACAATTTGATGACAAGTGAATAATTTATTTATCCTGTGAGTGTTTAAATTTGTGCCCTAACTTTAATGTATGACAACCAAAAAAGGAATTGTTTTAATGAATCTCGGATCGCCGGATTCAACCAGTGTAAAAGATGTACGCAAATACCTGAATGAATTTTTAATGGATGGCAGGGTGATAGATATTCCCTACCTGGCAAGAACGTTGCTGGTTAAGGGAATCATTGTTCCTTTCCGGGCTCCTAAAAGTGCAGAAGCTTACCGCACCATTTGGTGGAAAGAAGGTTCACCACTGGTTGAACTAACGAGACAATTGCAAAAAGAAGTACAGCAACAGATAGATTCACCTGTTACCATTGCCATGCGTTATGGCAATCCTTCACCCAAAGCTGCGTATGAAGAGTTGTTACAAAAAGTAGAGGGATTGGAAGAAGTGATACTGTTTCCACTTTATCCTCATTATGCAATGAGCAGTTATGAAACAGCTGTGGAACAAATGGTGGAAGTGCATAAAAAAGAAAAATACAATTTTAAACTTACCACCATCAAGGCGTTTTACAAAGAGCCGGATTATATTAATGCCATGTGCGAAAATATCCGGCCTTATCTTGAACAGGATTATGATCATTTATTATTCAGTTATCATGGTGTACCGGCAAGGCATTTGAGAAAGAGTGATATCACCAATTGTCATTGTATGCAGGTGGAGAACTGCTGTGAGCAGGCTTCTGTTGCCCATGAAACCTGTTACCGCCACCAATGTTTTACAACCACCAGGCTTATTACCGAACAACTACAAATCCCCGCCGGCAAACACAGTATTTCTTTTCAGTCGAGGCTGGGTAAGGGATGGCTTGAACCCTTTACCGATATACGTTTGGAACAAATGCCAAAAGAAGGCATAAAAAAATTGTTGATCATTTGTCCGGCTTTTGTAAGTGATTGCCTGGAAACACTGGAAGAAATTGCCATTCGTGGTAAAGAAATATTTGATGAAGCAGGCGGTGAAAGTTATACCATGATTCCTTGTTTGAATACGCATCCTTTATGGATAAAGGCTGTAGTGAGTTTGATTAACGGAAAGGATAAATAAATCAGATCCGTAACTGTATAATAAACAAAACAGCTACTTTTAATACATGTACGCATACTTAAAAGCCATTCATATCATTTTTATAGTAACCTGGTTTGCAGGCCTGTTTTACATGCCCAGGTTATTCATTTATAATACCGAGGCGGGAGAAAAGGCCGACATGGTAAAAGTTGTATTACGTCAGCAGTTTAGCATTATGATGAAACGACTTTGGTTTGGCATTACCTGGCCATCAGCAATTCTTACATTTATTTTAGGAACAATCGTAATGTTCCAGGGAGGCTGGGATAAACTGTTGCTTTCACCAGGCGGAAAATGGTTATTGATCAAACTGATCTTTGTAGTTTTTTTATACGTCTATCATTTTACCCTCAATAAAATATTTTATGATCAGCTAAGTGGCGTCTTTAAATACAGCTCAAATCAGCTCCGTATCTGGAATGAAGTAGCAACTGTTTTTTTAATTGCTATTGTTATTTTAGCAACTGTAAAAGAAAGTATGAGTTTTGTGTGGGGACTTATTGGCCTTGTATTATTTATTGTATTGCTGATGAGTGCCATCAGAATTTATAAGATCATCAGGGGAAAAAGCGAGCTATAGCCGATAGTTTTTACGCAGTATCTAAATTGCTACCGTACGCAGGTTTATTGATATCAGTATGAGAACGCAGTAAATGCAGATCAAAGGATTTGCAAATCTTCCTTATAAAATGCCTACCCAATTCAGTTACTTCCATTCCACTTTCATCCCAGGTGAGCAGACCATCCTGTTCCAGTTTTTTTTACTTAGGTTGGGATGCTCTATTCAGTATTTTTATTGGAAATTAATTCTTTAATTCTTATTTTATTTTCCAGGAATTTAATTGCTTTTCTCTAAGCATCGCTTCAGATTTTATATTATAAGTTTCTGTGCAAATAATCTTCCAGTATTTGGCTTTGGCTGTAAACCTTTAGGGCATATAAGTGCTGTGCTAGCCTTATATTAACGATGTTCCAGTAAAACCAATATATTATGCATCCAGGCTTTTAGAGAAAACAATATAAGTTGTACATTATCTCATTGCCCTGAAATTTCTTAAATAAAAACCCACTCCACGTTGTAACAATACAATAAATTCCTATCTTTGCCGTCCGAAAAATGGCTGCGTAGCTCAACTGAATAGAGCATCTGACTACGGATCAGAAGGTTTTAGGTTTGAATCCTAACGCGGTCACAAAAAGAGATCACTGCAATGTGGTCTCTTTTTTTTATGGTTCGCCTTCGGCAAAAGACTAATTGCCACAGAACAACTGAACCACAGAAAAAATACAAATCAGGTTTCCGTGCTTCTGAGCCTCAGTGGCAAACTTTTTTCTGCCGCAGGCAGAAACATAATTAAACTTCTGCAAAATTTATTTACACAAGAGCAAAAACACACAAGGGATTTTGCTACGCAAAGTGTATTCTTTTTCTGTGCTTCTGTACCTCCGTGGCAATAGCTTGTTGCGTAGCAACATAAAAAAAGCAGCATTGCTGCTGCTTTCATTTTTTCCCTGTCTAAAATTTATTGAGGCAATGCTTTATTCATCAAATCAGCATCTTTTACATACTTAATAAACAGTTTCTGGTTTTCCGATGATTGCAGAGCTCTTAAATGCTTATCATGATGCATATCTGTACCTACCATACCAGCCAAACCTTCATCCAGTATATATTTTGCAGCA
>JANMBZ010000047.1:0-15325 GCA_031360765.1 Chitinophagaceae bacterium | reverse complement strand
TCGATTTACATATTTTAAAAAATTATTTTAAACACAAAAAAGACTAGTTATGCCTTGTGGTAAAAAGAGAAAACGTCATAAAATTGCAACACACAAGCGTAAAAAACGTTTAAGAAAGAACCGTCATAAGAAGAAGTAATTCTTTTTACCGGTGCCCGGAAGCCTCATCCGGGCACATATTTACGTATATACATTACACCAATGGCTGGTGCTAATGCATGTGTTTATGTTTTCCTTTTAACGATTTGCTGGTCTTACCAAAAAATTTCGCTTGACCAAGGAACTTATTATTAATTCGGCTCCGCAAGGAGTTGAAATTGCCCTGTTAGAGGACAAAAAACTGGTGGAGCTGCATAGCGAAAAAGCTGATGCAAGCTTTGGCGTGGGCGATCTGTATCTTGGAAAAGTTAAAAAACTTATTCCGGGGCTTAATGCAGCCTTTATTGATGTTGGATTTGAAAAAGATGCTTTTCTGCATTATACCGATCTCAGCCCCTACGTTCGCTCTATTTTAAAATTTACTACCGAATCTATTAACGATAAATCGGAAGGTGGATTTGATTTTGCAAAATTTAAGGTAGAACCGGAGATTATTAAAACCGGTAAAATTGCTGAAGTACTCAGTGGTAAACCCAATGTTTTGGTTCAGATATTAAAAGAACCTATTGCTGCAAAAGGCCCAAGGCTTAGTTGCGAACTTTCGTTACCAGGTCGTTTTGTAGTAGTAACTCCCTTCAATGATATCATTGCCATTTCCCGTAAAATTCACTCATCAGACGAGCGGAAAAGATTACACAAGATTATTGAGGCAATTAAGCCTAAAAATCTGGGTGTAATCGTACGTACTGCAGCCGAAGGCAAACACACAGCCGAACTGCACGAAGATTTGTTAAGCCTGATTGCCACCTGGAAAACCATTCAAACAAATTTAAAAGGGGCAACACCCCCAACAAAAATTTTGAGTGAGCAGGGTAAAACAACCAGCATCCTCAGGGATTTATTGAATGAAGATTTTAATAAGATTGTTGTAAATGATAAGAATATTTACAGTGATGCAAAAACTTATATACAACGCATTGCACCTGATAAGGCTGATATTGTTTCCTACTACAACAACGGCTCCCCCATATTCGACAGTTTTGGCATTACCAAGCAGGTAAAAGCTGCTTTTGGTAAAACGGTTAACTTGCCAAGTGGGGCTTATTTAATTGTAGAGCATACCGAGGCACTGCACGTAATAGATGTAAACAGCGGTTATAAAAGTGTAAGTAATAACCAGGAGCAAAATGCCCTGGAAACCAACCTGGAAGCGGCTGAAGAAATTGCAAGGCAAATGCGCCTGAGAGATTTGGGTGGCATTATTGTGGTTGACTTCATTGATATGAAGTTGATGGAAAACAAAAAGAAATTAGCTGACGCAATGGATGGTTATATGCGACCAGACAGAGCTAAACATGCCGTACTTGCCATTAGTAAATTTGGGTTAATGCAGATTACCCGGCAGCGCATGAAACCCGAAATGAACATCAATACCACCGAAGTTTGTCCAAGCTGCAATGGTACCGGTAAAATATCATCAACACTTATTTTAGAAGACGAAATAGAAAAAAACCTGAGTTACCTCATTATGCAAAAGCATACCGGTTTAACGGTGGAGATACATCCTATTTTACATGCTTACATGACCAAAGGGATTTTCTTTTCAAGACTAAGCAAATGGCGCCGCAAATATAAACAACGCATCAAATTAAAAGCCAATAGCAATTATCACTTAACAGAGTTTCATTTTTTTGATGATAGTGATGAAGAGATAAAATTATAGTCTTATTTACGAATGATTTAAAGTTAAAATCCTGCTCATACAAGCAGGATTTTAATTTTAAAAACTGTTCTGAATATTTATCTATTAGCCCTTCTTCTAGCTTTTGCACGTGCAACCCTACCACTTTTTTTATCCCTATGCCTGCCAATTATATACCCGGCACCTGCGCCTACAACACCTCCAACAACCGCACCTTTACCACGATCATTTTTTGCAATAACTGCTCCTAAAACAGCCCCTGTACCTGCACCAATAGCCGTACCTTTTGCAGCATCACTCCATCCTTTATCTCTTACAGGTGCTGGTGCAGCCTCATTTGAAGTATTAGAACCGGATCCTCCACCGCTACCTGAGCCAGCATTATTTACGGTTGTATTTGAGGTTTGCTTTGGTGAAGAAACTGCAGGTTTATTTTCTACAGGCTTAGCTACTGCCTTATCATTAATTACATACTTATTATTTCCTACATCAGTTAACACGTTGCTTTTTGATAAGCCTGTAGTGTCAACCAACACCATGTTTTTAGAAGTACTTAATTCACTTGTTTTGCTTTTACATGCAGTAAAAATTAATGCAATTGTAAAAATGGAAAGGATCTGTTTCATAACGTTCGTTTTAATAGTTTAGCCGGTAGTTCAATTTTTAATCCGGCTCTAATTATTATTGTTTGAACATTACTATAAAAAAACCATGCCAAAAAGAGTTGCGAATCCTAATTATATTAGTTTACAGTGCTTTACATATAAATATTTAATTTTTTTTTATTTTTAGGTATAAAAAAATTCCCCGTAACCGGGGAATAAGCTAATTAATATTTTTCTGGAAAAATTACTCGGTAACTACCAGCCTGAAACCATTGCCATGTATGTTCACAATCTCCAATGCAGGATCTTCTTTTAAATATTTACGCAGTTTGGCAATATACACATCCATGCTGCGGCCGTTAAAGTAAGTATCGCTACCCCATATTTTTTTAAGGGCAATTTCACGGCTAAGCAAATCATTTTTGTATTCGCTCAACATTTTTAGCAACTCATTTTCTTTAGGAGAAAGGGTTTGTGTTTTTCCATCAATAATCAACTCCCGCAGCCGTGGGTTAAAATGGTATTTGCCAAGGTCGTATTCTGCATTTACTTCTTCACGGTGCAGTTCTTCATTACGCTTTAGTATTGCTTTAATTTTAAGCAACAGCACTTCACTGTCAAAAGGTTTTGTAATATAATCATCGGCACCCAGCTTGTAACCCTGAATAATGTCATCCTTCATTGTTTTTGCACTTAAAAAAAACAAAGGCACATCGGGGTTTACATCCCTTATTTCTTCAGCCAATGTAAATCCGTCCATATTGGGCATCATTACATCCAGCAGACAAAGGTCAAATTTTTCACGTTGAAATGCAGCCAGACCAAGCTTTCCGTCTCTTTCCAATGTTACATTGTAATCATTAAGCTCCAGGTAGTTTTTTAATACCATGCCAAGGTTTGTATCATCTTCGCAAAGCAGTATCTGTGGTTTTACGGGTTCCATGTTTTTTTGGTTTATTAGCAAATAAAATTAATTCAAAGTTTACACAGCGAATATAGTGCCTAATTTTTTGTTAAAGATTCTTTGCCACTGATAAGATGAATAATTTTGCCTTCGGTAAAAAGTGATTTGCCACAGAAGCACGGAACCACAAAACTTACTTCCTCATGTATTTTTTATCTGTGAGCGTTTTAAGAAAGCTGACTAAATCTTTCTTTTCTTTTTCGGATAAATTAAGAGGATTTTTTAACGTGCTATCAATGTTGATGGCACCTTGTACAAACTTTTCCGGATGGTCATAATATTCCACAACTTCTTCCAGCGTTTTAAACATGCCGTTGTGCATGTAAGGGGCTGTAACAGCAATGTTGCGCAGGCCGGGTGTTTTAAATTTTCCTTTATCGGTTTCTTTGTTGGTAATATTGAACAAGCCTGCATCGTTCAAATCCCTGGCATTGTATAAGCCAATGTTTTTAAATTCATCGGTGGTAAAGTCTTCCATACGGTGGCAATCAAAACATTTGGCTTTATCACCCACAAATAATTGCCTGCCTTTTTCTTCAGATGCTGATAAATTTTTAATACTGTTACTCCAGTCGTCAAATTTACTGTCAACGGTTTCTAATGTTTTTTCATAGGCAGAAAATGCAGCTGCCAGGTTTTTTGCAGTTGGTAGTTGGTTGAATATTTTTTGAAACAGTAATTTATACTCCCTTGATTGTTTTAATCTTTTTACCGCTTCATCAATGGACAATCCCATTTCATCGGGGTTTTGTATGGGCATTAAAGATTGTTCGTCAAGCGTTGTTGCCCTGCCATCCCAAAAATAATAAGGACGGTTTTTCATGTTCAGTACCGATGGGGTATTGCGTTTGGTAAGTTTGCCTTCAATACCAACGCTAAAGGCAACTGTATCGGCAAAGGCAAATTTTGGCAGGTGGCAGCTGGCGCAGCTTACCGATGAATCTTTGGAAAGTATTTTTTCTGAAAATAATTTTTTGCCCAGCGCTGCTTTTGTTTTTATATCGGCATTTTCTTTTTCAAAAAAAGAACTGGTGCTGATTATTGTAACAGCAACAATAAAAAAAGATAATAAGGCAGTTTTCATCACTCCAAATGTACATCCGATGTTGTAAAAATCTTCATGTACATTAAATAACAGGTTGTACCTTTCATAAAACAATTTTTTATGGCAAACAAAGAAGCATTTATAGAAGCGATAAAAAACGGTTACACATTTAAAGGCGAAGCCGTAAAAATTGGTGCCGCCGTGCTGGATGGGGAACTGGTGCCGGAAGCAAGTATTTATCTGCCGCTAAAAACCTTAAACCGCCATGGACTTATTGCAGGTGCAACCGGTACGGGTAAAACAAAAACCCTACAGGTTATCAGCGAGTTTTTAAGCGATAACAGTGTACCGGTAATGCTGATGGATATTAAAGGAGACCTGAGCGGCATTGCCGCCATGGGTGCCGCAAACGATAAAATAAAAGAGCGTTACCAAAAACTGAATATTGAATATAAGCCAGCTTTATTTCCGGTTGAGTTGATGACATTGACTGGACAAAAAGGTGTTCACCTGAGAGCAACAGTAAGTGAGTTTGGACCCATATTATTAAGTAAGATTTTAGAACTGAACGATACACAGGGCGGCGTGGTTGCCATGATATTTAAGTACTGCGATGATACAAAACTGCCTTTGCTCGATCTGAAAGATTTTATTAAAGTGCTGCAATTTATTGGTGATGAAGGCAAGGCCGAAATTGAAAAACAATACGGAAAAATTTCAACCTCATCAACCGGTACCATTTTACGCAAGGTGATTGAACTGCAGCAACAAGGTGCTGATATTTTTTTTGGTGAAAGAAGTTTTGAAGTAGATGATCTGATGCGTATTGCAGATGATGGCCGTGGCATGATAAGCGTTTTGCGTGTTACAGACTTGCAGGATAAACCAAAACTCTTCTCCACTTTTATGTTACAGATGCTGGCCGAACTGTATGCCAGTTGCCCCGAAGAAGGTGATATGGACAAACCCAAGCTGGTAATGTTTATTGATGAGGCTCATTTAATCTTTAATGAAGCAAGCCCGGCATTATTGCAACAGATTGAAACGATTGTAAAACTGATACGCTCAAAAGGCATTGGCATTTTCTTTTGTACGCAAAACCCCATGGATGTACCTGCAAGCGTGCTAAGCCAACTGGGATTAAAAGTACAACACGCCCTACGTGCCTTTACTGCGGCTGATAGAAAAGTTATTAAGCAAACCGCAGAGAATTATCCCGAAACTGAATTTTATAAAACCGAAGACCTGATTACCCAAATGGGCATTGGCGAAGCATTGATAACCATGCTGAACGAAAAAGGTATTCCCACACCGCTGGCGCATACCATGCTTTGTGCGCCACGCAGCCGAATGGACGTGCTTACTGATGAAGAGATTGATGCCATCAACGCCAAATCTAAAATGGTAGCCAAATACAACAAAACTGTTGATAGCGAAAGTGCTTATGAAATACTGACAGCCAAGCTACAGGAAGCTGCAGAAAAATCGGCGCAGGAAGAAGCTACGGATACAACATCAAAAAAGTCGGAGAAAGAACCTGAATCGGCATTGGAAAAAGTAGCCAATAATACAATTGTAAAAAGCATGATGCGTACGGCCGGCACTACCATAGTGCGTTCTTTGCTGGGTGCTTTGGGATTGGGTGGAAGAAGCAGGAGTTCGAAAAGTAAGGGTTGGTTTTAATGCGCTTCAGATTTTTCTATGTAATTGTTCAAGGCTTTACATCATAGATATTATGGTCATGAAAATATTTTTTCCTTTGTTTGTTCTTCTTTTTTCTTTTAATAGAACAAATGCTCAAATAATACCCTTATTTAAGAGCCTTGTATGTATTAAATCGGATACTACAATCGCCTTACATTATTATAAAAGTGTTGATAGCATATTGTTAAGTAAAATAGATTCGTTTGATTTGTTTCTTGCAAAAACCAAATACGAATTGGATTCTAATTATTTTTATAAAATAAAATTTACAAGTTTTAGCGGTAAATTGGAGTTGGCCATTTGTTACCAATCTGATTATCATGACTATCTAATGCTTACTAATTCACGTAGTTTTGAAAAGGTAAAAAGTAAACTTAAAGTATTTGCCTTTTTTTTCTATAAAAACAGACTTATGTTATGTACAACCTATCGGGAAAATATGAATTCTTCAGTAGGAGGTAAACAGTTATTAAAAAATTTAATTTTTGAAAATGTAAATGAAGCAGAGAAAAATCTGATTCTTCACCCACCAAATGATAATAGAGTACAAGGGAAACCAGTAAAAGGGTATTATTTAGATTAATAATCGCAACAACTATGTAAATCATAAGGAAGTGCCGGTTTAATAACCGACACTTCGTATTTTTAGGGTATGAGAAAATTGCAAAATGCTTTCCTGCATCGCTTTGGCCCGCTGGCCGTATTGGCCCTAATTGTTTTTACGCTCAGTTTTATTACCCGTGTAACATTATTGATCATTAGCTGGCCAAACCTGGAGTTAAGTTTTTTACGGTTGGTTGGCATCTTTTTCATCGGTTTTTTTTACGACATTATTGTGTGGAGTTTCTTTGCCATACCCGTTGCTTTTTATTGTTGGTTGATGAAAGACAGCTGGTTTCAAAAAAAATGGCAACGCATTCCGCTCTTTTTTCTTTTCTTTATAATAACACTGATACTTGTTATAAATGTTGGCGGCGAAATTATCTTTTGGGATGAATTTAATGTGCGTTATAATTTTATTGCGGTTGATTACCTGGTTTATACAACCGAAGTTTTAGGCAATATCTGGGAATCTTACAACATTCCTCTAATTGCATCTGCAGTTATTGTTGCGGTTGTTGCGGTTCTTTTTTCAGTTAGAAAAAAAATAACTGCATCGCAGGAGGTAAGTATGCATTTTGCAAAACGCACTGTTTTCTTTTTTGTTTTTATGCTTATACCGGTTGCCGGATATTTTCTGGTAAATAACCGGGTAAAAAATACCAGCAGTAATAATTATGTAAATGAACTGGGAGGGAATGGTATTTATGAATTTGGCTCTGCCTTTTGGAACAACGAAATTGACTACAATAAATTTTACGCTACCCAAAACGACACGGCCAATTTTAAAATACTGCGTAACAGGTTGCAGGCACCTAATGCAACTTTTGGTAATGATCCCTTAAGTATTGAACGGCAGATTAAAAACGATAGCCCGGAACACCGTTGGAACGTAGTACTTATCAGCGTTGAAAGCTTAAGCGGCGATTATTTAAAACGATTTGGCAATAAAGAAAATATTACGCCTTATCTTGATTCACTAATTCCATTCGGACTTTGGTTCGATCAGTTTTATGCATCAGGTACCAGAACGGTTCGTGGGCTGGAAGCATTATCCATGGCCATTCCACCAACACCTGGTCAATCCATTGTTCGCCGGCCCGATAATGCAGATATGTTTACCATGGGTAGTGTTTTAAAAGCAAAAGGTTACGAAGTAAATTACATTTATGGCGGCAACTCCTTCTTTGATAATATGGGAGCATATTTTAGCAACAGCAGTTACAAGGTGTTGGATCAAAGAGATATTCCCGATAGTATGGTACATGTTACTACGGCCTGGGGAGCAGATGATGAAGCTGCTTTTAATTTTACTATTCAGCAATGTGATAAAAGTTATAGCAGCAATAAACTTTTCTTTAACCATATCATGACTGTGAGTAATCATCGTCCATATACTTATCCCGAGGGCCGTATAGATATTGATCCCAAAAGCCAATCTATACAAGGGGCAGTTAAGTACACTGATTTTGCTATCAATAAATTTATTAAAGATGCTCAGCAAAAGCCCTGGTTCAACAACACTTTGTTTGTGATTGTGGCCGATCATTGTGCAAAGAGTGCTGGCAAAACCGATTTGCCTGTAAACCGCTACCATATACCTTGTATTATTTATGCGCCGCAATTGGTAAAACCTGCCGTTGAAAAAAGACTGGTTAGCCAGATTGACCTTGCACCCACAATTCTGGGTTTGATGAACCTGAATTACACCAGCCGTTTTTTAGGATACGACGTGTTTAATATGACACTGGGAAATGAACGTGCTTTTATAAGTACCTATCAGGATATGGGTTTTATTAAAGATGGGAAATTGGTAATTTTATCGCCACAGCAAAAAATAAAAACTTTTACACCCGATTTTGCAACTGGTGCAAACGTTGGAAGTGATAGCCAAACCGGGTTGGTTAATGAGGCAATTGCATGGTACCAGGGGGCAAGTTCACTTTATAAATCGGGTAAATACAAAGCCCCCCAACAAGTGCGGAAATAAAGCACTATAAATTGATAATCATGCAGTTAATAAAAAAAGCAAATGCGTATTAATACCTGTTTTGTTTAAAATTTGGAAAATATTTAATTAAAATGTTGCACGTTAGTAAAAACCACATTATCTTCGTTTCGGTTTTTCATAGGATATTGGATTTTAAAGCGGGACTAGATTTCTATCTTGGTCCCTTTTTTATGTTTTTACCTTAAATTTTTTCCAAATAATTCAATCTTCCATCCTTATCAGTTATTAACTTTTCTTCGGCCAGCAGGTAATTTATTACTTTCCATATTTTCTCCTTTTTTATCCCTTTCAAGATCAGTAATAATTTTTCTATGGTAAGATTTTGGTCTTTTGTGCAGTTAATAATTTTAGAGGCAATATCATTAAACTCTTCTGTTGAAATATGAAGTGCCTTTTCGTTGATGCAGTTATCGCAAATGCCACAAACTTTTATTTTTACTGCAGTAAAATAACCCGCAATATGCTGACTTCGGCAACCAGCAGTTTGTTGAATGTAATTGATCATAGCATTCACCCGTTCTTCAAAATTTTGCTTTCTTTTAAAATAATTAATGCTGTTTACCTGGTAATTATCATTATACATGCGGTTTTGTAAAAGTGTTATCTGCGGCTTTTCTTTTTGTGCCGAGTAACTGATTATTCCATAATCGTTCAGTTGTTGCAGTTCTTTTTTTAAGCATGAAATATCAGCTTGTAAAAATTTGGCCAGCTTATTTTCGTAAACTGTTGCAGGATAATCAAAAATGCCTTCGTAAGATCGCAGTAGCCCTTTTATCAATGGTTCCAGTAACGGGTATTGTTTTTCAAATTCGGTAAGTTCCTCCCGGTTGGTTGTAAATACTACTGTGGAGGGTTTAAAGAAAACTTCGTTAAAGCTGACGATATCTTCCTGTTCCAGAGCCTTAATGGCATAAGTAGCAGTAAGTATGCTTAATTTAAAAGCAGTTGAAAAAACGGAGATGTCAAAATCGTAACTCAAACCTTCGCCACTACCGGCAGCAATCTGCAGGTGGTTCATTAGCCCAATGTAAACCTGCTTAATTACTACTGCTTCCGGAAAACGGATACCGGACTGTTCCTGTAAATTTTCAATCTCTTTATTGTTGTATAGCAAAACTGCATAAGCCCGTTTTCCATCCCGCCCGGCCCGGCCCGCTTCCTGGTAATAATTTTCTAAGCAATCCGGTACATCGTAATGCACTACAACCCTTACATCAGGTTTATCTATACCCATACCAAAAGCATTGGTACTTACGATCACCCTTGTTTTATTGGTTATCCAATGCTCTTGTTTTTTATTTCTATCATCATTAGTTAAACCTGCATGATAATAATCTGCATTTATATTATTCAGCTTCAACAAATCTGCCATCTCTTTTGTGTGCTTGCGGCTTTTGCAATATACAATGGCAGTGCCGGGTACATTTTTAAGTATCTCCAGTAATTTGTTTTGTTTGGATGGAACATTAAAAACCGAATAAGAAAGATTGGGCCGTTCGAAAGATTGCTGAAATACTTTCCATGAATCTTTGGAATTTCTATTTAAAGTCTGCTTTGATTTCGCAGACTCCAAAGTTCCCCCTTCAGGGGGCGGAGGGGGTTTTAGCTTTTCACAAATATCATCTTGTACAACTTTTGTTGCAGATGCCGTAAGTGCAAGTACCGGCACACCTGGGAGCAGCTCACGTAAGGCTGCTATACGCATGTATGGGGGCCTGAAATCGTATCCCCATTGCGAAATACAATGCGCCTCATCCACAGCCAGCAAATTAATATTGATGGCTGGCAGCATTTCTAAAAACAAGTTTGTTTCCAGCCGTTCCGGCGAAACATAGAGAAATTTATAATTGCCGTAAGCGGCATTCTGCAATGTTTTTTTTATTTCTAAAAAACTCATGCCCGAATAAAGGGCCAGGGCAGAAATACCTTTTTGTTTTAAATTTTCAACCTGGTCTTTCATCAACGCTATCAGCGGACTAACCACCAAACACAAACCATCTTTTGCCATGGCCGGTACCTGAAAGCATATTGATTTACCACCACCGGTTGGCAGCAAAGCCAGCGTATCTTTTCCATCCAAAACTGCATTAATAATATCTTCCTGCAGCGGACGGAAATGATAGTAACCCCAATATTGTTTTAAGATTTCGTGAATGTTCAATGCTGATAATTATGGCCTGAAATTAAACCACTTTCTTAAATTTAAGCCAGATAGAATTTATAGCCAGTATCACATCGCTGAACCCCATGGCCAGCGCAGCAAGGCCGGGTTGCAATAAACCGATGGCAGCAATGGGTATGGCTACAATATTGTAAATAAAAGCCCAGAATAAGTTCCCTTTAATGGTTTTAAAAGTATGTTTACCCAAACCCAAAGCCAGCGGCAAATTTTGTATGCCATTATTCATTAAAACCACCTGCGCACTCTGCACCGCAAGTTGTGTAGCCTCGCTCATAGAAATGCCAATGGTTGCTTTTGCCAATGCAGGCGCATCATTAATGCCATCGCCAACCATGGCAACAGGCGTTTGGCTGTTTAACTCGCCGATGATCTGCAGTTTTTCTTCCGGTATTTTTTCGGCATATACTTTATCAATGCCTAATACATCGGCAATTTTTTGTGTTCGCTCTGCACTATCGCCGCTTAATAAAATGGTTTGTATGTTTTTTGAATGCAGATAACTGATCACTTCTTTTGCTTCGGTTCTAATCTCATCTTCCACATCAAACCAGCCAATCAGTTTCTCGTTCTGTAATAAGTAAGCGCTATGTGATAAATCATTTGTAAGCGACGAAGCAATTTTATAAGACCCCAAATGATATGTATTGCCTGTTGCATCTTCAGCCTTCATCCCTAGTCCTTTTTTCTCTTCAATTTTTTTCCAGTTGATGGGGTTGTTTACTTTCCACCCGGTAGTTATTGCTTTTGCAATGGGATGATTGGAATATTTCTCCAACGAAAAAACAATTTGCTTAAATAAATTTTCGTCAAGAACACTTTCCCATTTGCTGATGTTCATTTGCCCTTTGGTGAGTGTACCGGTTTTATCAAAAACAACTGTGGTAATACTTTTAAATAACTCCAGGCTTTTTGCATTGCGGAAGAGTATGCCATTTTTTGCCGCACGGCCTAGCCCAACTGCAATGGCAGCGGGCGTTGCAAGCCCCATGGCACATGGGCAACTGATAACCAGCACAGCAATACTACGCATGAGTGAGTTGGTAACACTTATATCAAAAGCAAAATAATTAATTAAAAAAGTGAGAGCAGCAATGGCTAAGACTGCCGGTACAAAAATGGCACTTATCTTATCTGCCAGTTGTTGAATTGGCGGCTTTTCGCCCTGCGCCTCTTTTACCAGTGTGAGAATATTGCTGAGTACAGTGTCTTTACCAACTGCAGTTACCTGTGCTTTAACAGTGCCATCGGTTATTAAGCTTCCACCAATCAACGCATCTTTTTTTGTTTTTTGGATGGGTTTACTTTCGCCTGTCAACAAAGCCTCATTTACATGCACATCGCCCCAAAGAATTTTACAATCAATAGGAACCTGCTCACCGGTTTTTATTAAGATGAGATCACCCACATGTAACGTAGTATTCTCAACAGGAAAAATAAGTTCTTTATGCTCCTCATCAAAAGCAATCATATTGGCCATTACTTTTTGTTGTGCGGCCAGTTTGTTTAATTCTTTTTGTGTACCGGCAACAGATTTATTTTCTATCCATTCGCCCAAAAATACCAGGGTGATGATAGTAGCTGCGGTTTCATAAAAAATATAATCCATACCCAGATTGCCAATGCTGCCAATGAGGCTGTATACAAAAGCTGCAGTGGCGCCAATAGCAATCAATACATTCATGTTGGGAATACCGCGGCGCAAACTTTTAACTGCACTCACACCAAAATAACCCATACCAACCAGGTAAACGGGAATGCAGATTGCCAGTTGAATCCAGGGGTTCATTAAAAAATGAATATGCCAGGGCAACATGTGCAGCATTAAAACCAGTGTAAAGGGAAGGCAGAAGAGAAAGCGTTGTAAGTGGTTGGAGAAAAATTTTCGTTGTTCGTTGTTTGTTGTCTGTTGTTCGTTCACGACTTTATATCCTAAATCCGCAATTCCTTTTGTTAACTCATCTTTTGTATGATTCCCGTTCAGTTCAAAACTTACCTCACCGCCAATAAAATTCACTTTTACATCTTTCAATCCTTCTTTTTCAAGATAGCGGTTAATGGTTAATGCACAGTTGGTGCAGGTCATTCCTTCTACTTTCCAGTCAACTTTTTCCATAATGCAAAATTATTCTTTGATATTGTGATGCGATTACTAATGAAGGAAAATATCTTTGCAACATGGAGGTAAATTTTTCACTGAACGAAATAGATGCTGTTGCTAAAAAGCTGCTGACGGAGGCAGGCGATTATAAAGTGTTTGCTTTTCATGGCGATATGGGTGCCGGCAAAACAACTTTTATACATGCATTTTGCGAAGCCATGAATATTAAAGACGTGGTGTCTAGTCCAACATTTTCCATCATCAATCAGTATAAAACCCAGGAAGGGCAAACGGTTTATCATATGGACCTGTACCGCATTAAAGATGAAAATGAAGCCATTAATGCTGGTGTGGAGGATTGTTTGTTTTCGGGAAACACTTGCCTGGTTGAGTGGCCGGAGAAAGCCCCGGGGGTTTTTCCTGACGAAACTTTGCACTTATACATTACTTCAATTGATGATAATACCAGAAAGCTGAAATATAATTTGTAATTTGTACCCTTACAATTTTATTCTTTATGGCTTCATCAAAACCCTTTATATCTCCTTCATTTAGTTACGAAACGCTTGAAGAAACCTTGGACATAAAACCCAAAGGAGCGGAATTATGTATAGGCATTCCAAAAGAAAATTCTTTTAATGAAAACCGGATAGCCTTAACTCCTGATGCGGTTGGGGTAATGATCGCCAATGGACACCAGGTGGTAGTGGAAACCAAGGCCGGCGATGGAGCCAGTTATACCGACAAGGATTACAGCGAAGCCGGTGCAAAAATTGTGTACGATAAAAAAGAAGTTTTTGAATGTGATATCATTGTAAAGAGTGCCCCCGTGAGCGAAATTGAATGTGAACTGCTTAAGCCCAATCAATTTATTATTTCTCCAATTCACATGGCGGTGATGAAAAGGGAAATTTTGCAGAAGATGATGGATAAGAAAATTACGGCACTCAGTTTTGAAAATTTAAAAGATGATAGTGGACACAATCCCATTGTACGCAGCATGAGTGAGATTGCGGGCAGTGCGGTGATGCTGATTGCGGGACAATATCTCAGTAAAACAAATAACGGCAAAGGAGTTTTGGTTGGAGGTATCAGCGGTATACCGCCAACAAAAGTTATTATTATTGGTGCCGGTATTGTGGGTGAATATGCAGCCCGTACTGCTTTAGCCATGGGTGCCAGCGTAAAGATTTTTGATAACAGTATTTACCGGTTAAAGCGGTTGCAGAATAATATTGGTGTACGGCTATGGACATCTGTATTAGAACCTAAAATTTTAGCCAAGCAATTAAAAACCTGCGATGTGGCAGTTGGTGCATTAAGCGGTGCTGCCGGCCGAACGCCTATTGTAGTTACCGAAGAAACCGTAAGCCGTATGCGGCCCGGAAGTGTGATTGTAGATGTAAGTATTGACCACGGCGGTTGTTTTGAAACCAGCAATGTAACCACGCATGAAAAACCGGTGTTTACAAAATATGATGTGATCCATTATTGCGTACCCAATATACCCAGCGGCTTTGCCCGTACAGCCTCTCAGGCTATAAGCAATGTATTAATGCCGCTGATGCTGGAAACCGGCGAGGATGGCGGTATTGATCATATTGTGTGGCATAAGATAAATATCCGCAGCGGTATTTATTTATACAAGGGAAGCCTTACCAATTTTTATTTAAGCGAAAGGTTTGATCTGAAATTTACCGATTTGAATTTGCTGATAGCGAGTAAAAGATAAATCGATGATTCGGATGATTTAAAAATGATTTCGCTGATTATTTGTAACCAGAAATCTCAATCACCTCTTCACAAAAACCATATTCTTCTTTTACATTACTGCTTACAATTACTAATCTATCTTTTGTGTAGTTGCTGATAAGGCTTTGATATAATGCAATTCCATCTGCATCTAAATTGGTTGTTGGTTCATCTAATAAAAGAACGGGTGTATTGCTGAAGAAAGCCTGTGCAAGTTTTAACCGTTGCTTCATCCCGCTGCTGAAATAACGGAGTTGTTTGTTAACTGCATTTTCTAATCCAACAATTTTCAACATCTCTTCAATACTTAAAGTTTGTATAAGTGTTTTAAATTTTGAGTGGAAGCTGAGCATTTCTTTTGCTGTCATTTCTTCAATAAGTTCCAAATAAGGCGCAGCGATGGATATGTTGGTGTAGTGTTGTTCGTTGCTGGTGGTTCGTTGGCCGTTGTTGTATTCAACAGTTCCTTCGTTGTGTAAAGTGGCACCGGCTATAACCTGCAGCAGGGTTGATTTTCCGGAGCCGTTGGGGCCCGTGATAGCATAACTTTTGGTGGAAGTAAA
>JANMBZ010000013.1:0-7315 GCA_031360765.1 Chitinophagaceae bacterium | reverse complement strand
AGGCGACCGAGTTATGGCTCAAAACTATATCATTGGAAGACCTTATGACAGAATGGATGTTGACATGAGGCGGTTTGGAAAAGGTTTGTACTGGGTTGAAATTGTTGACAGAAATGGCAACCGTTTAACCATGTGCAGAGTGGTGATCCAATAAAATTATAACCGATCTGGTATACTTAAATCCCCCGAAAAAATTCGGGGGATTTTTTTTCACAGCATTTTTTTACAAAACCTTTTGTTAAAAACTAATAACTGGTTGTACTGTTGCATAATTTATGCATCTTACATAAAAGATAAACAGAACATCATGCAAAAATTATTTTTCTCCCTGTTCAGCTTATTTGTGCTGGCTACGAATACCAATGCTCAGCAAAAAGATACCTATGCGGTTGTGGTGAGTTTTAACAGTATGTGCTGCGGTGTGCCCTCCAATGCTCCAATAATAAAACTGGTAGCGAATTTTAAAAAACAATACAAAATAAAAAAAGTAGTCGTAGATAGTATTGGCCCCATGGGCCGTGAGGGTGAGTATTATCTTGCCTTCCGTTTAAAAGAATTCAGTAAATCACAAAAAATAAAATTTATTCAGCAGCTTAAAAAAATTGTACCAACCATGAAGGAGCAGGGATCGGCAGATGTAAAAGAAAATGAAACGATTGATAAGGCTTCTCTTTCATCAAGAGCATCTGTTACCATAATTAAACTTTAATAATGCAGGCTGAATAAAAAGCAACCAGCGAAATTTTAAACCTACTGAAAAACACTAAAAATTATTAAGTTTAAGATGTTTATTTTTTACAATAAAAAATACAATCATCATATTCGGTACAAATGCAAGCCAGGCTGCTATTGGGTATGCCTTAAAAAAATTACCCAGCACCAGAGTTGTTAGTGGTAACCAAATCCTGAGTGTTACTGCGCCAAATGTGGCAGCGTAGCTATAAATCATCAAGTTTTCATGCCTGGTTATATCTCCATTTTTTATAGATGCAAAAGCGCTGATTGTTGTATAAAACCAGATTAAATCCAAGGTAATAAACGCCAGCGTTGTTACCCATCCACCCGTTGCATAAAACGCAATATACAGACCTGCAATTGAACTAAGCAACACGCAGACAATGTAAATTTTACCAATTGTTTTATGCAGATAAAGATATTTTTTTCTGGATGTAGTACTGAATTGTATCCAGCCAATGAGTAATGCAACGCCACCAAAAATAATGTGAGTGTAAAAGGCTGCGTTCCAGAAAAAATCGGCCAGCAACATGTTGCTTTTTGTACCCAGCAATCCGAACCTTCTGTCAATAACAAAATAAATTATCGGATATATACCTACCACAATAGCAAATAATGCAAATAAAAACCAACTTATTTTTTTCATTAACCGAATATAAATAATAAAAATAAAAAATCATTCTTCCGTCGATTTTTTGGAAAATGTTTCAGGTTGATCTGCAAAAATATACTGCTGTTAAAGCTCCCAATATTACAAAAGCAAAAAGCATATATTCGTAAAGCTATTTTTAAATTTCAAAAACTGCAATATGCCGGCATTAAAAAAGAAACAGGATTATATTTCGTGGGATGAATATTTTATGGGCGTAGCCTTATTGAGTGCACGCCGCAGTAAAGACCCAAATACACAAGTGGGTGCCTGCATTGTAAATGAGAAAAACAAAATTGTTGGAGCCGGATATAATGGCCTGCCCATGGGTTGCGATGATGATGAATTTCCATGGGGAAAACAAGGCGATTTTTTAGAGACTAAATATCCTTACATCTGCCATGCAGAATTGAATGCTATTTTAAATAATATTGGTATGGATTTAAAAGGTTGCAAAATTTACACAGCACTTTTTCCCTGCAATGAATGTGCTAAAGCGATCATACAATCCGGCATAACAGAAGTAATATACCTCTCGGATAAATATGCCGGTAGCGATACGGCCAAAGCATCTAGGCTGATGCTTGATAAAGCCGGTATAATTTGCCGGAAAGTAATTACGGTTAACAGCAGCATAACATTATCATATAATGAGGCTGATGTTTGATTAAATGAGGTGACATAAAATTGAAAATCAATTTACATGGCAGAAAAATCAATAAAAACTCAATTTTAATTGGCCCGGCAATCCCGGTTTATTTCTTCCGTTTAACTGAACCAGGAAAACCTTGCCTGATATAATACCTGCGGCAATTACAGGGTTTGTTGCGTCTTTAATCTTTTTATACAAAGAGGATTTTCCTTCAAAATCAGTATAGCAAATATCAATATCATTGCCTGAATTTATGATGGTAAGTAAACTATCGTTCTCATTTTTATAAATAAAAAAACGGGTTGATAATTTCCCGAAAGTAACCGGCAGTTCAGATTGATACTGCTTTTTCTTACCATAAAAATCAGAAATTAATGTATAAACTCTTTCATTTTTTGAATGCGCCAATGCCGTAATATAATGATTGGATTCTGTGCCGGCGGTTAATTTTAAAATAGTATTTTCCTTACTCATATTTTTTGAAACGATTGTTGCACTTTGCTGATTGGCTACATTAAAAAAAGCTGCAGAATCGTTGTTGTTAAGATAATATGAATAGTCCGTATTAATAACTGGATTTGAAAAACCTTGTTTTGAGAGATAGTTCCCCATCATCTGGTATTCCTGTTTTAACTTTTTGCCGGTTTCATTATTAAATTGCACAAAAAAATAAACGGGATAATTATGGTAGGAATAAGAGCCATTTGCCTGTGTTATCTTTTCTGACCCTTCAAAGGAAACAAGTGCATTCACTTTATCTCCATCCACATAAATAGCATTCACATCATTCAGGCTATCCAATTTTGTTTGCCAGATAATTTTGCCGGATGAGTCCATTTTTTGTATCAATACGTTGTCTCCATCCTTAACCGATTCTCCTGCATATAAAAACCCCTTATAGATGACAAGAGGACTGGCAGGAGATTTATTTGAATAACCCAAAGTTGAATTCCATTTTATATTGCCAGCTTTATCTAAACAATAAATTACTGACTCAAAACTTTTGCTATACATAGAAATATTGGTTGCCTCCGGCGGTGCCTGCAGATAATTCATGGGCGCATTTTTTGAAAGCTTTATTGCATTGGCAATTTCTTCAGCAGTTGGATTATATTTTTTTACAGAAACGATAATATCTTCTCCCAATGCAACTGCCGCAGCTTCAGAAGTAAAAAACCCTTCTCCAGGTATTTGCTGTGCGTTCAATCTTAAGGTGCCGGCAAGCAATAAAATAAAAAATAACAATAGGGCAATTCTCATAAAGTTTAAACTAGGCAGTAAATGTAACACAAACTATAATTTACAAAGTGATAAGTTGTTATTTAAAATTGAATTATTTAATTAAATCTTAGTGCTACATCAACTACTGTTTTTTCTTTTTCGATGTTACCTTAATAAAACAAAAAATATAAACATGACAGAAGCTTACGAAAAAATATTATTAATAGATGTTGGCGGCACCAGCATAAAAGCTGCAATATTCAGCAGAGATAGTAAACTACAGCAGGAATATAAAAAACTGCCTAATCCTTCACTCGGCACTCCTGCTACACTATTAAAAACCAAATCGGAACTGGTAAAAGATTTTAGCTATGATATGGTTGCTGCAGGTTTTGCGGAGTGTGTAAAAAATGACATCATAAAAATAGTCCCTGATTTAAGAACTGATGGGTGAGTAAACACCAATTTTGTAATAATATTTAGCAGTGTAGTTGGCAAATCTGCTGTTTAATTAACGATGCTGATTTGCATGCGTTGGCCCTTATAACCGGAAAAGGTTTTTGACACCTGTTTTGGCACTGCTTTTTTAAAAATGGTATGCTGTTGCCGCACCTGGAGGTTGCCCGTCACCACACACACACAAAGCACAGGAGTTTTGCATATCTTTTTAAAGTGTAAAGGTATTTCAGCAAAAGACACAGGTCCTTGTCTGAACGCACTGGTTCGTGAGGAAATAGAGTCAGGACGTTGAGGGTTGAACACCAACAGGGCGGTGTGTTTGTAAAGCTGTGAAGTAAAATCACTAATTAGAAGTGAAGTAATACTCTCAAAATCATTTTAACACGATCCATTTTTTAATGGTCCGTTCTCCATCACTTATCAGTGCAACATAGCTGCCTGCAGGAAGGTTTTTGTTTATTATCGCAAGCTTGCTAATACCGGCATTTATGGGCAGCACTTGCTGCTGTACCTGCTGCCCGTTGTTGTTATAAAGCGTAATACTGATACTTTTTGCAACCGGGGCCGTTACCGTTAAACCAATATTATTGCCACTTACAGGATTGGGCGTAACCAACACCTCAAATGGAATGTTACCCCGTTTTATTTCTATAATATCACTGTATTTAATCATTCCGTTTTTATCAGTAATTTTTAACCTGTAAAACACATGCATGGCTACAGGCATATAATCATCTGTAAATCGGTAAGTGCTGTTAGATGCTGTATTATTAAGGGCTGCTATGCTGCCGAGTGTTGTGTACGCACGCTGGTTAACTGATCTTTCTACTGAATAGTTTTGTATATCCGTTTCATTACTCACTTTCCATTCCAGTTCGGTTTTACCTGCCTGCTCACGCCCGTTAAAAGAGATCAATGAAACCGGAAGGGCACCCAAACTTTTTATCCATACAGAGTAACTGCGGGGCGGCAGTTCTATGTACACCTGGTTACTGCCACTAACAACTTGGTAAGGAAAGGCCGAACGGCGCAACAGATCATTAAAGATTGTACCGCTGGGTATGCTGCCACCACGGTTATTGATCTGCTGATCTACCTTAAGTGTGGTATTGCCAAAATTGATGGCAACAATCAAATCCCGGTTATAATTACCGGAAAATCCCTGCAGTTGATAAATCAATGCTTTATCTGAACTGCCGCTTATAAAATTGCTGCTGTAAGGCGTACCAAACCGGTTTAAATAATCAACCGAAGGCGAGCCGTTGATGAAATTTTTCAATACCCACATCAATGAATCAATAGGTGTTTTATAAGCCGGCAGGTTGGTGGGGTGGTAACCATATAAACCGTTGGCCGGTGGCGGGTAACCATAATAATCGGGATAAAAAACTTCCGGCACACCTAACTGGTTATTGGTAAGTATATAGGCATAAGCCAGGTCGGTATTATTGCGGATGAGTGATGCAAAGCCCGATCCATCCCTGAAATCGTGGTTGTTGATAAAGGTTACAATATTATACCCGCTTAAAGAAGCCGCATCGTGCAGGCTGTTGTTAAAAATGTTACGGCTGTCGTAGCCACCGTTATCACAGGCCTGGCGCAGTTGTTCACGGAGGGTAAAATCAAATATCTTTGGGTCGATGGCTGCACGGGTACCGGCACTCATGGCCGCTTTTACATTTGTTATCCAGCCACTGAGTTCTGTGGGGTTGGTGCTGTACCATTCTCCAACCACCATACTGGGGTCTTTGCCATACAGATGCATGCTGTCTAATAATTTGCCCACAAAATCCGGACTAAAATGCTTTACCGCATCCATCCGTAATCCACGCACGCCCAGTGCATCCCAGTTCCATTTCGTCCATTCAATTAAAGTATCCGCTGTTTTTTTCTGAAACTGGTCGTAATCGTAAAAAAAGTACATGCCATCCCAATCTCCATTTAAAAAAGTGGTGGCTGCATTGGCATTATTGGGTTTAAAAAAATCATAATTCATCTGTCCCCTGCCGCTGGCTACATTGTTAAAATTGGTATAGGTTTGATATTGCAGGTCATTCACAATATCAGTAGCCCTCGAACTGCTGTAAATGCCATAAATACGATGATCGGAATACCCCCCGGTATTGTTCATGTAGATGAAAATGGTATCGCCTGCTGCATTAAAATCGGCGGTGTTTAGCTGCAGGTGAAACTCGTCGGTGTTGCATCCGACGCCTGTTTCCACATTTACCAGCATATTTTTACCAAGAAAAATATTATTGTTAGCCTGTCCGCAATCGCCCCCCCCATTGGGTTCCGTTTCCGTCACGTCGGGCATACCCTGGTAACCTACCCTATTGGTTTGCATATACAATTTATACTGGTAATTATTAAAGCGGTTATCGCCGGTTTTGGAGCTGAGCTTAAAATAATAATCTCCGGCACCGTTGCCACTGGCACCACCCAGCGGTAATATGCAACGAAACCTGTCTGATGGAAAAGGTTCCTTGGCTGCCGTATAATAATTGGTGATATAGCTTTTTACAGTAGGGTTTACTTCCGGACTGCCGCCATCCCGGTGGTTATACACCATATCGGCCACCGGGGCAATACCCCGTGCGGTAAATTCACTCAGCATACTGTTTAATGCACTGCGTGTCCCCAGGCCGGTTGTTTGATTGCCAATGAATAGATCTTTGGGATCGTAGCCATTGCTGTTGGTACCAAAACTGGCCACACTATGCGGCGGAAACCATATATGGGTAAACCCCGCTCCCTTTAGCGACGCTGCCTTCAGCCGCAACGTATCAGCCCAACTAAAGCCATTGGCAGTTTTTGGATAATCCCAATACCAGCCCTGCATAAAAACCTGCTGGGCTCTGGCGGATGATAGTAATAAAATAAAAAGCAGGGCAAGGTAAAATCGTTTCATATATCAAAGTGTAAGTAATACACGATGAAGGTAAATTAAAAACAGGATATTAACAACAGGAAACTCTGAATTTTACGACATATTGACAACTATACCATATCTGCCAGGATCACATGCATTCGGATAAATATAAAATTATTCAAAAAATCTTACATTGTTTTGTGAGACGGATTTGTGTATGATAAACCTCTTTACTTTTCCGCAGGCATAGCCCGGTTTAACAATCCCTAAAAAACTCGCCACAAAAAAACGCCTCCCATTTTAGCGGGAGGCGTTGCTTTATGTGTTAAAAACTCAGTCCTGGTTCTACCTCACAATCACAACGGGGAACACGCCACTTTCCTGTGTATTGTACACATATACAAAGTACTGTCCATCTGCAAGTCTGCTCAGGTCAAAAGGTAGTATCTGGCCATACACCAGGTTCTTAAATTCATAGTAACCCATTTCCCTGCCTTTGCTGTCAACCACTTTCACTTTAAACTCTTTGTACTTATCACTGTTGAACTGCAGGCTGAACCTTCCGTTGTTTGGATTAGGCCAGATGCGGATCGCCGTCTGGAAGATGTTGTGACGCTCCTGGCAATCGTTCACCACAATGCTGGTTGTTCTGGTTGTGGTACAACCAAAGCCATTGGTTACCGTGTAGCTCACCAGGTGTACACCTATACCGGCCGTTGCTGCCGAG
>JANMBZ010000169.1:0-5735 GCA_031360765.1 Chitinophagaceae bacterium | reverse complement strand
ACTGAAATTGTGAAAAAGTTCAATAGCAGCAGCAGCATTGTATGCATCCGGATCAATCTCATTAAACAATTGGTTTCCCATCAACACACAAACAGGGCGTATTCTTTTACCGCCCAGGTTTAAAATATATTGTGCAGGATCGTACAAAGTTTCCGGCTGTACTGGAAAATGACGGTTGTTGAATTTTTCTTCAAAAAGTTTGGATAGTTCAAGAAATGAAAGCATTCAGTTGGCTGTGTTTAATAATTTAATGGATTCATTTTTGTGTGCCTGATTCTTGTTACCAGTACTTTATTATCGATAAAATGATAGGTAATCCGATACTTTAAAATTTCATAAGCTCTATAATTAACATCTCTTATTTTTCGGAATTTATCAGGAGGATGCTGCTCCCATTTTGTAGAAAGAGACATTATACTTTCTACAATTTTGTTTCGAATCATTTCTGCATTTTGGTAAGAATCTTTAAGAATATACTCATAGAGTTTTTTAAGCTGGCTTTTAGCCCTACTGCTAATTATAACTTCAGTCATTTCCAATGTTTCATTTCTTCTTCAAGTTGAGCCATTGTAGTAAATTCACCACGCTTGTAAGCCTCAACAGCCTCATCTAATTCTGCATTATATTCTTCTATTGTTTGAGGGATAAATTCATTTTTCTTACTACTTAAAAAAGTCTTAATCATCTGCAGGATACTTTTCTGTTCATCTGCATTCAACTGAACAAAATTTTTCAGCATTTCCTCTGATAAAGATGTTGTTGCCATCGCTAAAATTTTAATTACTCAAATTTACTTATTTTTTCTTTTTTGAGGCAGATTTTACAGCTTGTTTACTCTTAGGGTTGTTTGTGATGGCTGCTTTCTGCTTTACATCAGCTCCTTTCTTCACTAATTTCGAATTAGCAATTCCCTTTTTTTCTGTTACCCACTCATAATCCAACTGCCTTTTACTTAAATTAGCCGCAACAACTTTTATTCTTACTGCATCACCCATGCGGAATTTATGACCGGTACGCATACCAACCAAAGCATAGTCAGCTTCATCCAATCTAAAATCGTCGTACTCACTTAAATCCCTTACGGTAACCATGCCCTCGCATTTGTGCAAAACGGTTTCAACAAAAAAACCAAAAGAGGCAACACCGCTAATGATGCCATCAAACTCCTGTCCCAGGTAGTTTTTCATAAACTCTACCTGCTTGTATTTATTACCGGCACGCTCGGCTTCCATGGCTTTACGTTCCCGGTCGCTGCAATGCTTACAGCGTTCATCCATTTTTTTATCAAGCTTCAGATCTTTCTCCAGGCATTGCAGTAAAATACGGTGCACCATCACATCGGGATAACGGCGGATGGGCGATGTAAAATGACAATAAAACTCAAACCCCAAACCATAATGGCCAATATTGGATGATGTATAAACCGCTTTAGACATTGTTCTGATACCCAATTGTTCAAGCACATGTTGCTCAGGTTTGCCCTGCACTTCTTTCAGCATTTTATTGAAAGAAGCTGCCACAGCACGTTCATCATGCATATCAAACGTGTACCCAAATTTTTTGGCGAATGCCACAAATGGTTTCAACTTTTCATCATCGGGTGTATCATGTATGCGATACGGGAACGGAATAGGTTCTTTGTTTACTTTTATTTTTGAAACGTAACTTGCCACTGCCCTGTTAGCAAGCAGCATAAATTCTTCAATCAGCTTATGTGCATCTTTGCTTTCCTTTACAACAATACCAATGGGTTTCCCTTTTTCATCCAGCTCAAAACGTACTTCGGTAGATGAAAAATTAATAGCTCCGTTCTTAAAACGCTCGGCCCTGAATTGTTTGGCAAGCTCATTCAATAAAACAATGGGTTTGTTATGCAAGCCATCTTTCTTTTCAATAATTTCCTGTACTTCATCATAAGTAAAGCGGTGGTTACTGTGTATGATGGTACGGCCCAGCCAGGTATGTTTAATTTCAGCTCTATTGGTAATTTGAAACACAGCCGAGAAAGTATATTTATCTTCATGCGGCCTTAAAGAACACAATTCATTAGAGATTTTCTCGGGCAGCATCGGGTTCACCCTATCGGGCAAATACACACTGGTAGCCCTTTCGTAAGCAATTTTATCCAACAGGGTTCCGGGTTTTACAAAATGACTTACATCTGCAATATGTACTCCGATCTCGTAATTGCCATTGTCCAGGTTACGGATAGAAATGGCATCATCAAAATCTTTTGCATCATTGGGGTCAATGGTAAAAGTTAAAATATCCCGGAAATCTTTTCTTTTGCTGATCTCCTCACGTGAAATATTCGGCATCAGTTTTTTAACTTCTGCCAACACCTCCTTATCAAAAGTTAATGGAAAACCTGTCTCAATCAGTATCTCCTTCATCGCCATATCATTCTCATCTTCCGATTTTAAAATGCTTACCACTTCGCCAATCGGTTTTTTTTCTGCCTTATCCCAACTTACTAATTTTACAATCACCCTTTCATTATCCGTTGCGCCGTTCAATTTATCGGCTGCAATATAAAAATCGGGGATTGGTTTTTCAGATGCCGGGATAAAGAAAGCAAAATTTTTGCTCATTTGTATGTTACCTATAAACTCGGTCTGTTTGCGTTCGGCTACATCTATCACTTTTCCTTCCTGCCTCTTATCTTTAGAGAGGCCGGTGTTAACCTGCACTTTTACAATATCACCATGAAAAGCCCGGTTAAAATCATTGGGCCTTACAATAATGTCTTTGTCATTTCCTTCAACAATTACATAACCCATCCCGCTTTTCGAAATGTCTAATCTTCCTTTTACTGTTGTTGTTTGTGTTGATTTTTTTGCGCCTTGTATCTTTTTGCTCATAGCTTTATTTTATACTACAAATACCGATTACACAAAATTCATATTGATGTTGATACTGGTATGAGTAACAAATTATCTTTTTATCCCTGCAATGTACCAACAAATTGCTACATTCGGAAAAACGACGCCATTTGCATACCCCCGCAAACTCCTCAAAAAAAATAATTACCAGAACCATATGGATACTTTCGCTGGTAAGTTTATTTACCGATATGGCCAGTGAAATGCTGTACCCGGTTATGCCACTATTCCTTAAGCATATTGGCTATACGGCCATTTTTATTGGTGTTTTGGAGGGTGTTGCTGAGTGTGTTGCCGGGTTAAGCAAGAGTTATTTTGGTAAAATGAGCGACAAAAATGGTAAACGTTTACCCTTTGTGCAATTCGGCTATTCTTTAAGCGCAATCAGCAAACCCATGCTGGCCATTTTCATTTATCCCTGGTGGATTTTTTTATCAAGAACAATTGACAGGCTGGGCAAAGGTGTACGCACCGGTGCCAGAGATGCCATGCTGAGTGATGAATGCAGCAAAGAAAATAAGGCCCGGGTTTTTGGATTTCACCGCAGCCTGGATACGATGGGAGCAGTTTTTGGCCCCGCAATAGCGTTGGTGTACCTGTATTTTTATCCCGATAATTATAAAACACTTTTCTTAATTGCATTTTTGCCGGGGTTGCTTGCAATTATTTCAACCTTGATAATAAAAGAGAAAAAAATAAATACAGCGGTTAACAATAAAGCAATTAAAGTCAACTTATTTGCCTTTGCCAGTTATTGGAAAAACAGTTCATCTCAATACAAAAAATTAGTGACCGGTTTATTATTATTTGCTTTATTCAACAGTTCTGATGTTTTTCTTTTGCTGAAGATGAAAGAAAGCGGACTGAATGATACCGCCGTAATTGGCGTTTATATTTTTTATAACCTGGTATATGCTTTGCTGGCCTACCCCATCGGTATTGTTGCAGATAAAATAGGACTTAAAAAAATATTCATTGCCGGACTTTTTGTTTTCAGCCTGGTGTATATCGGTTTTGCTTTCAACAATAATATCTACATTTTTATGCTGTTGTTTTTGTTGTACGGAGTTTATGCTGCCGCAACAGAAGGTATATCCAAAGCATGGATAAGCAATATTGTTGATAAAAGCGAAACAGCTACTGCAATTGGCACCTACTCAGGCTTTCAGAGCATTTGCGCATTTATTGCCAGCAGCCTTTGCGGCTTGCTTTGGTTTAAATTCGGGGCCATGGTTACATTTTTAACAACAGCAATAATTACCTTGATTGTTGTTATTTATTTTATGGGGAATAAAACAAATCCAAAAGTTTTAAAAACTGAATAAGAGATTTTGTAACTTCAAAAAAAAACAAACATGCATACTTACGATACAGTAACGGAGGCTTTAAAAGATTTAAAGCTCCGCGGATTTACCATTGATTTTAATATTGCTTTTGATAAAATAATCTGCAGTGATAATAACATTTGCTTAAATCCGCATGAATTTGAAATTGTAGAAGTGTATCGTTTTGAGGGCGATACAGACCCTGGCGATCAAAGTGTGATTTATGCAATTGAATCCAAAGATGAAAAAGTAAAAGGCACTATGTCGGGTGCTTATGGAACCTATGCCGAAAGCATTTCAACCGAAATGATGCAGAAACTTTCGATACACAAATAATTCTATTTTTATTGTTTAAAATAATGTTCATGTCTTACGAATTCAATCGCAGAAATTTTATTAAAACAACGGCTCTCACCAGTGCGGCACTTACACTTAATCATTCAATCAAAGCATTTTCATCTGCAAAAAAAGATAAGGTACGTATTGGCATAATTGGTGCCGGGTTTCGTTCTCATGAGCACATGGGCAATTTTTTACAGCGTGATGATGTGGAGATTACCGCTATTGCAGATCCGCAGCAACGCAGTGTGGATGAAGCTTTGAAAGTTTTTAAACAATATAACCGCCCCGAACCGGTTGTTTATAAAAATGGGAATGAAGATTATAAAAATTTATTAAAAAGAGATGATGTAGATGCGGTGGTGATTTGCAGCCCCTGGGAATGGCACAGTATACAGGCTATTGATGCCATGAACGCAGGAAAAATTTGTGGTGTTGAAGTTTGTGGTGCCGTTAAATTACAGGAATGCTGGGATGTGGTAAACACATCTGAAAAAACAAAAGTGCCATTGATGATGATGGAAAATGTTTGTTACCGCAGGGATGTAATGGCTGTAATGAACATGACACGTAAAGGTATGTTTGGAGAACTGCTGCATGCACAGGGCGGATATGAACACGATCTGCGTGGCGTACTTTTTAATGACGGTAAAACAGCTTATAATAGTGGCGTTGATTTTGGCAAAAATGCCTACAGCGAAGCCCAATGGCGCACAGCACATAATTTAAAACGCAATGGAGAACTGTATCCCACTCACGGTTTAGGACCGGTTGCGGTGATGATGGATATTAACCGGGGCAACCGGATGACTAAACTTTCTTCCATTGCAAGCAAAGCGAAGGGTTTGCATAAATATATTGTGGAGCATCCAAAAGGCGGTGCCAGCCATCCCAATGCCAAACTGAATTTTAAATGTGGTGATATTGTTAACACACAAATACAATGCGCCAATGGCGAAACAATTTTGTTAACGCATGATGTTTCATCACCTCGTCCTTACAATTTAGGCTTTCGTGTTCAGGGTACCGAAGGTTTGTGGCAAGACTATGGCTCTGGTGGCAATAAACAGGGGTTTATTTATTTTCAAAAAGAAATGAACCACAGTCACAAATGGGATAATACCGAAAAATGGCTGACAGAAAATGATCATCCGCTCTGGAAAAAATATGGCGCCAAAGCTGAAGGTAC